>JAITXI010000198.1 GCA_031284905.1 Bacteroidales bacterium | reverse complement strand
ATTTTGAAATTTTTGAAAACAATAATATTCATTTACACGTGCCGGAAGGAGCAACTCCAAAAGATGGACCTTCTGCCGGAATTACTATGGCAACAGCAATGGCATCAATGCTTACAAATAGACTTGTAAAACCAAAAATAGCAATGACCGGTGAAATTACTTTGCGAGGAAAAGTTTTGCCCGTTGGAGGAATTAAAGAAAAAATTTTAGCAGCAAAACGTGCCGGAATTGATACAATTATTCTTTCAGATGAAAATAAAAAAGATATTCAAGAAATAAATGATACTTATTTAAAAGGAATGAATTTTGAATATGTAGGATTTGTAAAAGATGTTTGGAATAAAGCTTTAATATCAAATTAAAATTTAGATAGATAACTTTAAATCCGCAAAAAATTGTAATAAACTAATATTTTGTGATATACACAAGGGATTTTTTATCAATTTTAGTGAAATTTATTTATATATATTATTGAATGTTAAAGAGTTATGATTTTTTTTGGATTTAAGGTAAAATGTTTTTTTATGTTCTTTAACATTAAAAAATATTTATTAACAATAGGGTACAGGTATTGAAAAAAAGTATATCTTTGTAAAAAATAAATTATTTAAAAAATACACATTTATGAAAAAATTTAAACTATTAAAAAAACGGTCTTTTACAAAAGCAGGTATATTTAGCAAATTATTTTTGTTATTATTTTTTGTATCTGCTAATTTTGTGTTATCAGCACAAACAACAACTTTGAACTATCTTTTTTCAGTTTTGGGGACTACAACCATTAATAGTCCTTCAGGTGATATGGATGAGAATATTTCTTTTAGTACAATAAAAAATTCTCCAACAAGTTATCCTAGCTATAACGGAGGTACAAATGAAATAAGATTGTATTATTTTAATACAGGGAATGGAAACTCTATGATATTAACTCCTTCAAATGGAGTTATTATAACAGATGTAGTTATTCATGCAGTAAGCTCATATTGTCCTATAGTAACCTATAATGTTGATGCTGGTGATCCTGTTTCGGCAATTTTGTCCGGTACAAACTATACAATTTCAGGCATTTATGCAACATCATCGTTAGAGTTCCGTAATGCGAATATTTCTGCTAATATACAACTTAGATTTACGTCAATAACAGTTACATATATAAGCACAGACCCCTCAATAACAGTTACCTATCCTACGACAAACCCTGTAATTGTAAATTCTCCAAATTTTCAATTAGAATTTGACGTAAACAATTTTGATATTACTGAAACAACAGGAGATGGAAAAGTCAAATATACTTTTAATGAAGCGGTAGATTATACTCATGCAGATTCAATATATTTTGAGCTTGAGCTCGGACTTAATACAATCGTATTAGAACTTGTTGATAATTCTAACGATGCACTTGATCCTCCGGTAATAACAGATACAATTTATGTAACTTATGAAATTCCGGTTACTACAATTACAATTACTTCTCCGGCAGATGAAGCAGAATTTACAACAGAAGACACAATTTCAATTACTTATTCAATAGAAAATTGTAATGACCCTATAGTTCAATGTATTATTTATGGTGCGAATGACTATACTGATACTATATCCGATATAACTAATAATTCTTTCACTTTACCCGATTTAATGGCAGATGAATATTTTCTTGTACTTGAATTATATTGTGGCGGAAATGAAAACAGGGATACCGTTGCGGTAGTTTCATTTACAGTTGTAGAACCACCTGCACCTCCACAACCAAAAACATACCAATTAGTTACATCTGATGCAGATCTTGTTGATGGCGGACAATATTTAATCGTTGGAAAACATGATGCTGATTATTATGCACTTGGTTATCAAAAAAGTGGATCTAATCCTAACAGACATGCCGTACTAGTCAATCAAGAAAACAATTTAATTAATATTCTTCCTGCTCAATTGACTACAGACCAGACTAGTCCTTTTGAAATTACGTTTGAAGTTTCTAATGAATATTTTGGTCTTTATGATACACTAAATTCACAATATTTACGTCCTTCTACTACAGGTACTAATCAACTTACGTTGAATAGTACTTTAGTAGAATTTTCTGTAAATATTGACTCTATAACTCATATTGCAGCAGTTTCGGCTATAGATGCTACAACTTACATACGTCCTTATATGCAATATAATTATAATAACGGAACGCCATTATTTAATTGCTATGCTGCTACATCACAATCTCCTGTTTATTTATACAAAGCTATTACAGAACCAACAATTTCAATTTCTTCACCGGCAAATAATGAAATAATTCCGCTTGGCGATGACGTAAATGTTGTATATACGGTTGTTTGTGCTCCTGAAAATTCAACTGTAAAATATTCTTTAGACGGTGCGACATCTTGGACAACGACTACAGCAAGTCCGATAGAATTAGGTACTTTAACAGAAGGTCCTCATACTATAACTATTGCATTATTAAGCGATTTTGAAGTTTTTTTAAGTGTTGCAACTGTAAATTTCAATTGCGTAGCACCATACATTCCGCAACCAAAATTATATCAATTAGTTACCTCTAATGATGATATAGTTGATGGCGGAAAATACTTATTTGTAGGAAAACATGACAGTGATTATTTTGCAATGGGTTTGTTCAAGTCTTCTAATAGTAACAGAAAAGCTGTAACTATTAATCAAGGTAATAATGTTATTTATGAAATTCCTGCCGAAATTCCTTCAGATACAGTACATCCATTTGAATTTACATTATCTCAATCAGAAACAGGTTTTTCTATTTTTGATAATGTAAATCATAAATATTTAGTTTCAGCTACGACAGGAACTTCAAACCAGCTAAAATTAGCCGATACTGTAATTTCATGGTCTTTCAATGTAGAGGCAACAGGAATTTCTACAGTTGTTTGTATAGACGGTGCTACAGACCATAATGAAATGAGATTTAATATTAATATTCAGAATCAAATCAGTAATCCTCTTTTTGCATGTTACACTACTGCTTCAGGACAATCAAAAGTTTACTTGTACCGTTTAATAGAATCATCGGAGCCAATGCTTTCAATTTTATCTCCCGAAAATAATTCGACAATAGAAACAAATGAAGCAACAGTTAATTATGTTGCATCAAATTTTGCTTTGGGAACACAAGGTAAAATAAAATATTCGTTAGATGAAGCTAAAACTATTGTTTATACAACAGATAATCCTATTATTATATCTGATTTAGGAAACGGTCAGCATACTGTAAACTTTGAATTAGTAAATATGGATAATACTTCTTTGACACCTGCTGTTACAAAATCTATTACTTTTAATGTTTTATTAACAGGAATTGAAACTGTTATTGAACAAGATATGTTTGTTTATCCAAATCCTGCAAGTGATTATTTTTATGTAAATTCTACAGAAACTATTGATAATATTTCTATTGTAAATATCAATGGACAAACATTATTAGAAATGAAGAGTGTTAATGACAAACAAAAAATTAATATTTCTAATTTTAATGCCGGCACATATTTTATCATAGTAACAAATAATAACGGAACCAAAATTTCTAAATTACTTGTAAAGTAATTTATTGCTTCTTATTTTTTGAATTGTGACTGCCTCAAATTTTGAGGCAGTCTTTTTATTAACAAATGAAAATATCCCAATGTTAGTCTAACATTGATAAAAATATAGATAATACAGTTCCATTCTTTCAACCGCCACATTCGTCTGAAGTCAATCCTCAGAACATATTTGGTAATATATTAGAGAAAGTGGCTGTTGAAAGAATAAGACATTCAATAGGTATGGAAGAGGTGTAAGAAAATTTGTGTATTGCAATAAACAATTTATTATCAGACAAAGAAAAAATAAAATCTATTACCGGATTTAAGGGGGTATTAGAGGCTATACAAGCTAGTATGATAGCTGGTTAGTATTATTTGCCATAAATAATTTATTTCTTTTAGTCGTTACAGACTAAAGATATAATTTTTTTAATCAATTCACAATAGTATAAGATATCAAAACTCTTTTGATTTAATTTTGTCATGTTTTTAGCTCTTTTTTATAAATTCCAAGGAAACATAAAACAATCTTCGTTGTATAGAGCATAATCTGCATTCCCATTTACAGCAAATGTTTTTATTAATTTTGCATCTTTTAAAATCTGTTTTGCTATTTTTATTGTTGAACCTGTTTTTATTCTGTCATCAACCAATAATATTTTTTGATTATAAAAAGTAAAATTTACCGGAAATAATAATTTAGGTTCATTATATCTTGGTTGCTGATTTTCATCTTTAAAATTTATTTTTATAATTTGAAAATCAATATTTAATTTCTGATTGACCATAGCAGCAGGAATAATTCCACCGTTAGCTATAGCAACAATCATATCAAAACCTTCTTGAAATTTGATTTCATTAATTTTTTTGATTATTTCTTCAATAGGTTTTATTTGCATAATTTTTTTATTATGAAATAACCGGCGAAAATTTGGATTAACATTCCGGGTATTGAAATTAATAAGTTTGTGAAAGCTAAATTAAAGTTTGGTAAAAATATAAAACCGTCAAGTAAAAATGCAAATGTTTGAGAAGAAACAACTACAAACGCCAAAAGTAAAATAGATAATTTGTGAGTTTTTTTAGCAACAAACCAAGCTATTAAGGCTAAACTACTAGATTTTATTAAAATTGCCGGCAAAAATTCTATTGCTGGCATTCCAAAAATCATGAAATTTATTACCGGAGATAAAATTGCTGTTATCAAACCGGCTTTAATTCCATATTTATAGGCTGCTATTAAAGTGAAGAAAAACATTGGCAATAACATTATTCCTCCATTTGGAATATAATGACAAATCGCAGGTAAAATAATATTTCCGGTAATAAATAAGCCTAAAAGTAAAAAGTTTTTTAAATAAGAGAAATTTAATTCTTTGATTGTAATGTTTGTTGATTTTATCATGATTCTTAATTTTTTATAATATTGACAAAATTAACAAAAAAAGTTTAATTTTTAATAATTTTTTTTTAAAATATCAGTTTGATAATAAGATTATTTCAATAATGAAAATAAAACGTCTGCTTTTAATACTATACTATTTTATTTTTTGGTTAGTTTTTTTTGAAATTTCTCGTCTGTTTTTTATTTTATATAATTTTTCAGAATTAGGTGATGACTGTGTTACAGAATTGTTTGCAAGTTTTTATTACGGTTTTCCTTTAGATTTGTCGATAACTTCTTATATTGTTTTTCCATCAATTTTAATTTTTATTATTTCGGCTTTTATAAGAAATGAAAAATTTTTACGATATACACTTAGCATTTACACAGGAATTGTTATTTTTATAATTTCTTTAATAATTATTGGTGATGCAGAAACTTATAGCCATTGGGCTTTTCGTTTGGATAAAACGCCACTTCAATTTATTTCAACTCCAGAAACGATAATTGGCAACGTTTCAACTATTAGATTGATATTGCTTTTTTTAGTTTATTTTATTTTTGTAGGAATTTCAGGATTTTTATATTATAAAATGGTCTTTAATAAAATGAAAAAAATCTATTTGGAAAAATTTTATTCACTTTTTTATATTTTACTTTTTGGAATTTTATTTATTTCAATTAGAGGTGGAGTTGGAACTGTTTCTATTAATGTTGGTACTGCTTATTATTCTCAAAATTCTTTCTGTAATAATTCGGCAATTAATGTAGTTTGGAATTTTTTCAGTTCGTTATTAAATGAAGATATTAACTATGATGATTTTAAATATTTTGATGATAATAAAGTGAATATGCTTTTTCAAGAATTACATCAATCTGAAGATACGACAATAAATGTTTTAGGAGATAAAACGCCTGAAAATGTAATTTTCATTGTTTTAGAAAGTTTTACTGCAGATGCTGTTGGTTGTTTGGGTGGCGAAAATTTAACTCCAAACATTGACAAATGGAGCAAACAAGGAATTTTATTTAATAATTTCTATGCAAATACCGATAGAAGTGATAAAGCCTTGGTGGCAATTTTCAGTAGTATGCCTGTTTTATTAAATAATTCCTTGATGAAGCATCCTGAAAAATCAAAAAAATTGCCTTCAATTATTAATAAATTAGTTGAAAAAGGCTATTCGTCTTCATACTATTATGGTGGTGATGTGAATTTTGCGAATATGAATTCTTATATGCACAATATAAATTTTCAAAAAATTTATTCACAAAATAATTTAAAATTAAATTGTATTGCCGATTCTAAATGGGGCTATCACGACGAATGTATGTTAGATTTGTTGTACCAAGATTTTGAAAAAAGTCAAGGTAAAAACATTTTTGCATTATTTACTTTGAGTAGCCACGAACCTTATGAAGTACCTTCAATTAATAAATTTTTGCCAACAGATGAAATGAATAAAGCGAGAAATTCGTATATTTATACTGATTCTTGTTTGAATGTTTTTTTAGAAAAAATACAAAAATCTTCAAAATGGAAAAATACTTTGATAATTTTAGTATCAGACCATGGAACTCGTTTTCCGGGTAACAAAGAAGTTTGGGAAAAATCAAAATATAAAGCATTGATGCTATGGTTGGGTGGAGCATTAAAATCTAATCCATTTATTTACAATAATTTAGCTGATGATTTAGATATTTCTAAGACTCTACTTTCTCAAATGAATTTGGAAATAAATACTGATGATTTTATTTTTAGCGAGAATTTATTTGAAAAGAAAAATACATCTACTTTTTATTCTTTTGCAAGTGGCTTTGGATTTTTGAAAAATAATGATTGGATAATTTATGATATTAATTCAAATTCAGTAATTCAAAAAAATGGAGATGACGAGAATATGGAAAATTATTCAAAAGCATATATGCAAAAATTATCAGAATATTATAAATCATTGGAATAGAATGATTTTTTACAAAATAAAATATCTAAATCATCATAAAATAATAAATTTTATCAAGTTAATTTTTTGTTATTTTTTATTGAAATTTGGGATAAAATTAAGAAAAATTCCTGCACCTTATTTTTTATCAATTGAGCCTACGAATATTTGTAACTTGAATTGTTTTGCTTGTCCGAGTGGGAGTGGAGATTTAACTCGTAAAAGAGGTTTCTTGGATTTAGATTTATTTAAAAAAATTATTGATAATAACAAAAAAAATCTAATTTGTTTGATTTTACATTTTCAGGGAGAACCACTTTTAAATAAAAATTTACCTGAAATGATTGAGTATGCACATAAAAATAATATTTATACGATGTTTTCCACTAATGCTCAATTACTTAATAAAAATTTAGAAAAAATTATTGACTCAAAACCAGATAAAATTATTATTTCTTTAGATGGAGTGACACAAGAAACTTACGAAAAATATAGGATTGGAGGAAATATTGATAATGTTTTTAAGGCATTAGAAAGTATAAAAATTGCGAAGAGGCTAAGGGACGAAAGGGCGAAAGTCTATTTCTGTTTTCCGTTCTCAGTTTTCCCCTTTATCGAACTACAATTTCTGGCTTTCAATCATAACTTACACGAAATAAAAGAATTAAAAAAAATAAAGGAGAAATACGAAATTGATAAAATTACAATTAAAACTGCTCAAATTTATTCATATGAGCAAATAAATTTATTACCAAGAAATAAAAAATATTTGAGATATAAAATTTCTGAAAATAATTTTGAGATTAAAAATAAATTGAAAAATTCTTGCAAAAGAATAATTTTTGGAAATGTAATAAGTTGGGACGGAAATGTTTTATCTTGTTGTTTCGATAAAGATGCAACTTTCATTTTGGGAAATATCAAAAATGAAAGTTTAGAAAATATTAGAAATTCAGAAAAAAATATTAATTTTATAAAATTAATTTTTAACAACAGAAAAGAGATTGATATTTGTAAAAATTGTATGGAATAATTGGGAACGGACAAAAATTATAAATAAAAATATATGGAAAATTCATCAAATCGTTTTTTAGAAAAAAAATTTAATGTTCTATCTTATGAGACTAATTGCAATTTAGATTTAAAGATAAATAGTTTGTGTCAATGGTTTTCAGAAATTGCGTGGAAACATGCAAAACAGTTGAATTTAGGTTTTGAAGATTTAAAAGAATCGGATTATTTTTGGGTTTTGTTTGGTATGGATATAAAAATTGATAAATTACCAAAATGGCAAGAAGAAGTAATCTTAAAAACATATCCATCAGGAATTACAGATTTTTATTTTGAGAGAGAATTTTTTTTAACAGACAGCGATGGAAAATTTTTAGCAGGAGCAAGTTCTATTTGGCTGATTATTAATCGAAAAAATAGACGGATTGTAATTCCAAGAGGAGAAATGTTTGAGAATTATAATTTTATTACACAAAGAGTTGTTCCGGAAAAATTTTCAAAATTAAAAGCACAAATAGATTTTAAAGATTGCTATAAAATTACGACACGATATATAGAAACAGATTTACATTTACATATTAATAATGCAGTTTATGTATCATGGATTGAAGAAGTGCTAAGACAAACAGAAAAAATTAAAAATATAAAAATTCAATTTATTAAAGAATTAGTTGCTGATGAAAAAATAGAACTAAAATATATTAAAATTGATAATATTTATTATTTTGAAGGAATAATAGAAAAAGATTTAAAACCTTGTTATCGGGCAGAAGTGGAGGTTGTATAATAAATAAAAAAAACTATCCCGAAAGATAGTTTTCTATAACAAGTAAAAAAATATTAAATTTATTTTATTTTGTTGCAGATTGCAGCAAAAGCACTTGGATTATTCATAGCTAAATCAGCGAGAACTTTTCTATTTAGTTCAATATTGTTAGCATGAATTTTTCCCATAAATTCGGAATAACTCATTCCATTAATACGAGCACCGGCGTTAATACGCTGTATCCATAAACTTCTGAAATTTCTCTTTTTGGTTTTTCTATCGCGATAAGCATAGGCTAAACCTTTTTCATAAGCATTTTTGGCAACAGTCCAAACATTGGCTCTGGCTCCAAAATAACCTCTAGTTTGCAGCATAATCTTTCTTCTCTTATTTCTTGCTGCTACTGTATTTACACTTCTTGGCATAATTTTAAAATTTGCGAATGTTAGCGCCCTTTTGATCGGAACTTTTTTTGCTAAACATTCTGGTTAAACTATTTAAATTTATTTTTAATTTTGGATTTAATGATTTTAGATTTCAGATTTTCAATCATCAATCGTTAATCAAAAAATCGTAGATTAGTTATTATTTCATGGCTAATAAAAGTCTTACATTCTTCATATCAGACTCGGCAACTGTGGTAAAATGAGTTAAATTTCTTTTACGTTTTGTTGCTTTTTTAGTTAAAATATGACTTTTATAAGCATGTTTCCTTTTAATTTGACCTGTACCGGTAAGAACGAATCTTTTTTTTGCACCGGAATTTGTTTTCATTTTTGGCATTGTAATTAATTTTTAAGAGTTATTTATTTTTTTACTTGTTTTGGTTTTGGTGTTAATAATATTTGCATTCTTTTTCCTTCTAAAACTGGCATTTTGTCGATTTTTCCGTATTCTTCAAGGGCTTGTGCTAATTTTAAAAGTAAGATTTCTCCTTGTTCTTTATAAATTATTGATCTTCCTTTAAAAAAGACATAAGCCTTTACTTTACAACCATCATTTAAAAAAGTTTTAGCATGATTTAGTTTAAAATTAAAATCGTGTTCGTCAGTTTGAGGACCGAATCTAATTTCTTTAATAATATCTTTATTACTATTTGCTTGAATTTCTTTTTGTCGTTTTTTTTGTTGATAAAGAAATTTTTGATAATCAATTATTTTAACAACAGGAGGGTCAGCATTTGGAGATATTTCTACCAAGTCAAGTTCCTGCGCTTCTGCTTTTTGAATAGCTTCACGAGTTGGTATAACAACAGGCTCAACATTATCGCCGACAAGCCTTACAAATGGAACTCGTATTTCTTTGTTTATCCTGTATTCAGGGCTATTGTTTTTTCTTAAATCTTTCACGTAAAATTATTAGTTATTTAATGATTTATCTATTTCTGTTTTTATTAAATTTACAAATTCTTCTATCGTCATTCCGCCTAAATCTCCCTTTCCTTGACGGCGAACAGAAATTTTACATTCGCTTTGTTCGCTTTCCCCTACAATAATTAAATAAGGAATTTTTTTTAGTTCGTTATCTCTGATTTTTTTCCCAATTTTTTCATCTCTATTATCAATAAAACCACGAATATCCATGGAAGCTAATTTTTTTGAAACTTCAGCAGCATAATTATTGAATTTTTCACTGATTGGAAGAATCACTATTTGGTCTGGAGTTAGCCATAAAGGAAATTTTCCTGCTGTGTGTTCAATTAAAACAGCTACGAAACGTTCTATTGAACCGAAAGGAGCTCGATGAATCATCACCGGACGATGTTTTAGATTATCAGCACCTGTATATTCGAGTTCAAAACGTTCGGGTAAATTATAATCTACTTGGATAGTTCCAAGTTGCCAACGTCTTCCCAGAGCATCTTTAACCATAAAATCCAATTTTGGTCCATAAAAAGCAGCTTCGCCATATTCTACTACGGCTTTCATACCTTTTTCCTGACATGCTTCAATGATTGCAGCTTCGGCTTTTTCCCAATTTTCATCTGAACCTATATATTTTTTACGGTCAATTTTATCACGTAAAGATATTTGTGCCTCAAAATTTTCAAAATTTAATGCTTTAAAAATTATTAAAATAATGTCCATTACTTTAATAAATTCTTCTTTTATTTGGTCCGGACGACAGAAAAGATGTGCATCGTCTTGGGTAAAAGAACGAACGCGTGTAAGTCCGTGTAATTCGCCACTTTGTTCATAACGATATACGGTTCCAAATTCCGCAAGACGTAATGGTAAATCTTTGTAAGAACGCGGAGCAGTTTTGTAAATTTCGCAATGGTGAGGACAATTCATCGGTTTTAGTAAATATTCTTCGCCTTCTTCAGGAGTTGTAATTGGACGAAAAGAATCTTTTCCATATTTTGCCCAATGTCCTGATGTTTCATAAAGACATTTATGTCCAATATGAGGTGTCATAACTTGCTGATAACCAAATTGTTTTTGTATCGTCTTGAGAAAATCTTCTAACCTTAATCTAAGAGCTGTTCCTTTTGGTAACCAAAGTGGTAACCCTTTTCCAACTAAATCCGAAAAAGCAAAAAGTTCCATTTCTTTTCCAATTTTTCTATGGTCGCGTTTTTTTGCTTCTTCAAGCATTATTAAATATTCGTTTAATAATTCTTTTTTCGGAAAACTAATCCCGTAAACTCTTGTAAGTTGTTTTCTTGTTTCATCGCCTCTCCAATAAGCTCCGGCAAGGCTTAAAATTTTTATTGCTTTTACATTTCCTGTTGAAGGTAGGTGAGGACCTTTACATAAATCTGTAAAATCGCCTTGTGTATATGTAGATATAGTATCTTCTAATTCAGAAATTAATTCTAATTTATATTCGTTATCTGCGAAAATTTGTTCGGCTTCAGATTTTGAAACTTCTTTTCTGCTAATTGGATAATTTTTTTGACAAATATCTTGCATTTTTTTGTTGATATCGTCAAAATCTGTTTCTGATAAAGTTTTTCCGTCAGGAAGTTCTATGTCATAATAAAATCCATTTTCCACAGCCGGACCAATTCCGAATTTTGTATTTGGAAATTTTTCTTTGATAGCTTGAGCTAAAATATGGGCAGAAGTATGCCAAAAAACTTTTTTACCTTCAATAGAGTCGAATTTGTGCAATAAAATAGTTGCATCTTCGATAATAGGATAATTGAGTTCGTTAACAATTCCGTTGATTGTAATTGCAACTATTTCCTTTGACAATTGATGGCTTACGCTTTCTGCAATTTGCAGTCCGGTAATGCCAATTTCATATTCTTTAATATTTCCGTCAGGAAATGTTATTTTTATCATAGAAAATTTTTTGCAAAATTACACTTTTTTTGGGAATAATGGAAATTTTTAATTTGTTTTTTTTTATATTGGGAAAAGTTAGGGTTTAAAGCATCGCAAAAGAACTTTATACAGTAAAGCTGCAGTATCTAATATTCCTAATGAAATTTGGGCATTGGGATACCGACAATGGTTTGGAATTTGCTAAATATATGAATATTGCTAATTTATTAAAAACTAAAATTTTTTTTACTGCCCCATATTCTTCTTGGCAAAAAGGCGGAATAGAAAATGCTAATAAACTTATTAGATATATATATCTAATAAAATATATATTAAAAACCTGTCCTTCAACGATTTAATTACTTTTCAACTAAGAATTAATAATAGACCTGAAAAAATATTAAACTTTAAGTCGCCTTCTAAAATTTTTTATAACTTTGTTTCTTGAATCTATAGTTTTAAACTTGATGGGTAGTATAAATTTCTAAATGGGAAAAATTTTAATTATCCTAATATTTATTTTTTCAATTTCTCTGTCAATAGTGGAATTATCTTATACAAATCACCAACTATACCGAGATTTGCTACTTGAAAAATCGGAGCAAATTTATCTTTATTTATTGCAATAATAAAATCAGATTCTTCCATTCCGGCTAAATGTTGAATTGCTCCTGAAATTCCTAATGCAAAATATAAATCCGGTCGTACAGTTTTTCCTGTTTGTCCTACTTGGCAGTTTTGTTGCATAATACCGGCATCAACCATCGCTCGAGAAGACGATACTTCGGCTTTATCATTTAATGTTTTTGCAAATTTTCTCAACATTTCAAAACCTTCATTATTGCCAACTCCTCTTCCACCTGATACTAAAATTTTTGCTTCTGTAATATCAATTAAATTTTTATTTTCTTTCACAGTTTTTAAAATTTTAACTTTAAATTTTGATTTATCAAAATTTATTTTAATATTTTCAATATTACCTTTACGAGAAGTGTTAAAATGTCCAATTTTCATCACCCCCGGACGCACAGTACTCATTTGTGGACGGTTATTCGGACAAACAATTGTAGCCATTAAATTTCCTCCAAAAGCAGGACGTGTCATTTGAAATTCTCCTTCTTCAGATAAATCAAGTTTTGTACAATCAGCAGTCAAACCTGTTGCTAAACGAGCAGAAAGACGTGGTCCTAAATCTCTACCAATTGTTGTTGCACCTATTAACATAACAGACGGATTTTTGTTTTCAATAGCTTTTACAATTGCTTGTGCATAAGGTTCCGTTGTATAATTTTCTAATTCAGGCTCATCTATAACTAACACATTATCAGCCCCATAAGCTATTAAATCTTTTGCTTTATCTTGAATTTTATAACCTGCCAAAATCGCAAAAACATTACCATTAACTTCATCAGCTAATTCTCTTGCTTTTCCTAACAATTCATAGACAACAGTTTGAATAATGCCTTCTCTTTGTTCGGCAAATACGAAAAAATCTTTATTTTGTGTATTCATAATTGTTAGATAATAAATTTTTCTTTTAATTTTGTAATAATAATATCAACCGCTTCTTGTGGATCAACTTCATATAATTGTCCCGGTTCTTTTGCTCCTTTTGTAAAAGATTTTTTTACTTTTGTCGGAGAACCGGCTAAACCCAATTTGTTTTCATCGACATTTATATTTTCTACAGTCCAAATTTCTACTTGTTTATTATAGGCTTCAATAATTCCATTTACCGACATATAACGAGGTTTTATTGTAGATGAAAGGGCAGTGAATAAGCAAGGGGAATCAACTTCTAATAATTGATAACCATCTTCGAGATATTTTCTGACAACAAAAGTTTTTTCTCCATTAAATTCAACATTTTCAACGTAAGAAATTTGCGGAATATCAAGATGTTCAGCAATTTGAGGACCGACTTGAGCAGTATCTCCATCAATTGCTTGACGACCTGTAATTATTAAATCATAATCAAGAGTTCTAATTGCTCCTGCTAAAGCATTTGAAGTTGCCAAAGTATCTGCACCTGCAAATTTTCTATCAGTCAATAAAATTGCTCTATCTACTCCCATTGCAAATGCTTCACGCAGAATATCATCAGCTTGTGGAGGTCCCATCGTTATCACTGTAACATTTGCACCAAAATTATTTTTCAGTTGAAGAGCTAGCTCAAGCCCACATTTATCGTCAGGATTCATAATACTTAAAACTCCGTCTCGAATTAAAGTTCCTTTTACCGGATCTAATTTTATTTCTGTAGTATTAGGAACTTGTTTTATACAAACAACTATATTCATTTTTCAATTGTTTTTTTAATTATTTTTTAAATAAATTTGCAGAAATTACCATACGTTGAACTTCGGAAGTACCTTCATAAATTTCTGTGATTTTAGCATCTCTCATCATTCTTTCAATCGGATATTCCCTTGTATATCCATAACCGCCGTGAAATTGAACTGCTTTTGTAGTTACTTCCATTGCAGTTTCAGCAGCATATAATTTTGCAAAAGCAGCATCAACCGAATACGGAAGTTTCATATCCTTGTTATATGCAGCTTTATAAACCAACAAACGCGAAGCCTGAATTTTAGTTTCCAAATCAGCTAATTGAAATTGCGTATTTTGAAATTGAGAAATTGGCTTTCCAAATTGCTTACGTTCTTTTGTGTATTTCACTGTTTCGTCCATTGCTCCCTGTGCAATTCCTAATGCTTGAGAAGCAATTCCGATACGACCGCCATCTAAAGTTTTCATGGCAATTTTAAATCCGTCTCCAATTTTCCCAAGAAGATTTTCTTTCGGAACGATGCAGTTTTCAAAAATTAATTCACAAGTAGCAGAACCTCTTATCCCCAATTTTTTTTCTTTTTTTCCAATTGAAAATCCCTGAAATCCTTTTTCAACGATAAAAGCTGAAATTCCTTTTGTTCCCAAAGATTTATCAGTCATTGCCATAACTACATAAACATTTGCATAATAAGCATTTGTAATAAAAATTTTACTTCCGTTTAAAATATAATTATCACCATCTAAAACAGCCATTGTTTGTTGTCCGGCTGCGTCAGTACCGGCGTTTGGTTCTGTTAAACCAAAAGCACCAATCCATTTTCCGGAACAAAGATTTGGCAAATATCTTGTTTTTTGTTCTTCTGTTCCAAATTCGTAAATCGGCGATACGCAAAGCGATGTGTGAGCAGAGACAATAACGCCTGTTGTTCCACAAAATTTTGATAATTCTTCAACTGCCATTGAATAAAGTTGATTATTTCCTCCAGCTCCTCCATATTGAATTGGAATCGGTATCCCCATTATGCCAATTTTTCCCATTTTTTCAACAGTTTCCATTGGAAAGCGTTCTTCTTCGTCAATTTCAGCAGCTAATGGCTTTACTTCTTTTTCGGCAAATTCTCTTATCATTTGCTGAAATAATACTTCTGTTTTTGATAATGAAAAGTCCATATTATTACTTTCTTATAATTTTTACAAATTTAGTTTGATTTTGGTATTTTTCCAAATGCAAATTTGATTTTTTTCTTATTTTATTTACAAAAAAAAATCAAAGAAATTTTTTCTCCGATTTTTTCGATATTTAAGAAAATAAATAATTCTAATCTACATATTCATAGAATATTGTTTTTAGCTGAGAAACATGATTTCTTTCTTTAAGCGTAGAAATTACTTTTACGGGATATTTTCCTGCATATTCATAAACATACTCTACTTTAAATTCGTCATATATATTCTCTGAAACAATATTATTTTTGGAAAAATACATTAATCCTAATTCAAATGTATCAAATGAAACTCCTATAGCATTATTAAAAGGATTTTTTTTATTATCGTAAGTATAAGTTCCATAGCTTTCATCTATTACATTCAACTCATTATCTTTTTCATATTCCTTAATTTTTACAATATTGTCTTTTTCCCAAGTATAATCTAAATAAAAAACGTCTTCAACATCAGCTTTTGTACCAGAACTTTTTTTAGACACTTTTTTTGCAAACTTTGATATTTCAGGAAAAAATTTATTTTAAAAAATAGTCTTTTTATATTTAATATAATCAAACATAGTAATTTTTGCAGAAGATATTTTTTTATCTTTATGTGTGTAATCTATCTGAAATTCTAAAACAGTTTCTTCGTCTTCTTCAACATCTACATAATACCATTTTAATTGAACAAGCTCTTTCCCATCATAAATAAAATCTATTTTTTCTCCTTCAGAAGAATAAACACTTGAAATTCTGTCTTTTTTATCATAAGAAAACGCTAAATAGCCTTCGGTAGTTTCGGAATGATAATTATTAAAATTGATTTTTTTAAGTTGTTTGTTGTCCCATTCCCAAGATTCTTTTAATGATTTCTCTTCATTTATTAATTCATAAATTTTTAAAATTCTTTCTTTTGGTTTGTATTTACCTTCTCTTTCACACGAATTAAAAGCAATAATAACGATTGCTAAAAAAATAATAGTTGTAAATTTTTTCTTTAATTATAATTTTTTGTATTTATTATTAATACTTAATAAAAATATATTTTTTATTTATAATTGCAAAACTAAATCAATAATTTATATTTATAATAAAATTATAATTATTATAAATAATTAATTGTTTTTTCTTGGAAAATGATTTAAAAAGTAATAAATTTGTATATAAAAAAAGTATTTTTTATTTAACTGATTTAAAAGTATATTACAATGATATTTACACCGGAAATTTATAATATTAAAGATGAAAGAGGGAAATCTTTCATTGATATTGAAGAAATTGAAAAATTTTTAGATTCTACAAAAAATCCCAGTACAGAAAGAATTAAAGAAATTATTGAAAAATCTTTAAATAAAAAACGTTTAAATTTAGAAGAAACAGCCACTTTAATAAACGCCGATAAACCAGAACAAATTGAATTGATAAAAAATGGTGCTAAAACTCTTAAGCAAAATGTTTATGGAAATCGTATTGTACTTTTTGCTCCTCTTTATATTGGAAATAAATGCAAAAATAATTGTCAATATTGTGGGTTCAGATCTTCAAATATAGAAGCTATACGCAAGACACTCAGCGATTTAGAAATAGAAAAAGAAATTGAAGCATTGGAAGATAATGGACAAAAACGTTTAGTTTTAGTTTATGGAGAACATGACTCGTATAATCCTGAATATATTGCTCATACAGTAAAAATTGCCTACGGAGTGAAAAGTAAAAATGGAGAAATTCGCAGAGTGAATATTAATGCGGCACCTCTTGATGTTGAAGGTTTTAAAATTGTTAAAGAATCCGGAATAGGAACTTATCAGATTTTTCAAGAAACTTATCATCGACCAACTTATGCAAAATATCATCCGAACGGACCTAAAAAAGATTTTGATTTTCGTGTAACAGCAATGGATAGAGCACAAGAAGCCGGTCTTGATGATAACGGAATTGGCGTTTTGTTTGGACTTTATGATTGGAAATTTGAAGTTATGTCTTTAGTTCGTCATACAAATCATTTGGAAGCATGTTATAATGTTGGTCCTCACACAATTTCATTTCCAAGAATTAAAGATGCTTCAGGATTAAATATTTCGCAAGAATATATGGTAACTGATAATGAATTAGCTCGTTTAATTCCAATTTTGAGATTAGCTGTTCCATACACCGGTTTAATTCTAACAGCAAGAGAAAATGCAAAATTAAGAAATGAATTAATCGAATATGGAGTTTCTCAAATTGATGGCGGTACAAAATTAGAACTTGGTGCTTATGCGGATACTTTAAACGAAGAACAAAATCTTAATAGAGAACAATTTACAATTAATGATAATCGTTCTTTATCTGAAATTATTTCAGAACTTCTTGATATGAACCAGCTTCCATCTTTTTGTACGGCTTGTTATCGTTTGAAAAGAACAGGAGAACATTTTATGGAATTTAGCGTTCCCGGATTTATAAAAAAATATTGTAGTCCAAATGCAATCTTAACATTAACCGAATATATTTACGATTATGCAACTCCGGAAATTGCCGAAAAGGCTTGGAAACTAATTAACAAAGAATTAAAAAATATTACAGACGAACATACAAAAAAAATATTAAAAGAAAGATTGGAAAAAATTTCTAAAGGAGAACGAGATTTGTATTTTTAATAAATTAAAATGAAGCTGTAAAGCAAGCTAAAAAACAAGAATTACTTTCTAATTATAAATAATCAAAAAGTAATTTCCCAATTGTAATTATAAATTATAAAACAATATACAAACTTTCTATTTTCATTTTTTCAAATAAAGTGCTAACTTTGTAAAAAATATTATGGGAAATAATATCTTAAAAAACAAAAACGGAATAATTTTTGGAGCACTTGATGAAAATTCAATTGCTTGGAAAGTTGCCGAAAAAGCTAAAAATGAAGGTGCAAACATTATTCTAACTAATGCACCGGTGGCACTAAGAATGAAAAAAATTTATGAACTTTCAGAAAAAATAAATGCTCAAGTAATAGGTGCAGATGTAACTATTGAAGAAGATATTGAAAATCTGCTTAATAAATCTGTAGAAATTTTCAATGGGAAAATAGATTTTATTCTTCATTCTGTGGGAATGTCGCCAAATATTCGCAAAAATATTCCTTATACAGAGTTAAATTACGATTTTTTACATAAAACACTTGACATTTCTGCAATATCATTACATAAAATTTTATCAGTCGCAAATAAACAAAATTGCATAAACGATTGGGGTTCAATAGTTACATTGACTTACAATGCTGCTCAAAGAACATATCCAAGTTACAGCGATATGGCTCATGCAAAAGCGATGTTAGAATCAATTGTTCGTCAATTCGGTTATTATTATGGAATTAGTAATAAAGTGAGAATCAATTCTGTTTCACAATCTCCTACAAAAACTACGGCAGGAACAGGTGTTAGCGGTTTTGATAATTTTTTCGACTTTGCCGATAAGATGTCTCCATTAGGAAATGCCGATGCAAATTCTTGTGCGGATTTGTGCGTAATGCTATTTTCCGAATATACAAAAATGATTACTATGCAAAATATTTTTAACGATGGAGGTTATTCCTCAATGGGAGTTTCCGACTTAATAATAAAATAGAATATGTAACACTTCGCTGATAAAACCAAGTGACTATACGAAAAGATGAATGAGAAGAACAGAAAACGGACGAAAAAGCAAAGGGGACAAAGTGTCTCAAATCTCAATACTCAAATCATAAATTAAAAATCATAAATACAATGAAAAATTATTTTTTAATTATTACAATTTTCGCAAGTATTTTAATATCTTGCCAAGGAAACAAATCAGAACAAAAAACTGATGATTCAGAAAGCAAAGCTGTTTGTCCGACTGATGTAAATGATAATTTACCAATGGAAATAACAAGTTTTGACACAATTAAATTATTAACTCCAAAAACAAAATTTGGAAAAACTTTAATGGAAGCTATGTGGTTGAGAAAAACTTCAAGAGAATATAGCGAAAAAATGTTAAGTTTGCGTCAATTATCTGATTTAATGTGGGTTACAAATGGAATAAATAGACCCGATGATGCTACAAGAAATCGCACAGTTCCTTCTGCTATGGCTAAATATCCAATTCAAACTTATGCTGTGTTAGCAAATGGAATTTATTTTTATAATCCGGAACAAAATCTATTAATTCCTTATTTAGAAGGCGATTTTAGAGAACAAACCGGCGGACAACCATTTGTCGGAACAGCTCCGTTAAATATTGTTTTATTCGCAGATTATAGTGTTTATGAAGATCCAAATCGTCAAATGGATGATATTAAAAAATTATGGTTTGCTGCGTTAGACGCTGCTCATTCATGTCAAAATATTTATTTATACTGTGCTTCTGAAAATTTGAGCACTGTTGAAAGAGCAATGGCTCCGGAAAATATCTGTGAAATTTTCAAATTGAACGAAAACCATCATTTTATAATAGCACAAACTGTTGGTTTCCCAAAATAATAATTTGATTTTTGAAATAATAAGGCTGTCACAAAATGAGACAGTCTTTTTTTTGCTCATTATTTATACAAATAGTTTTTAAAAACTAACTCCGCCAAAATTAGGGTGGCTATTGTGTTAATTGTTTGTGATGCAACAATTTAAGTTAAATTACAGACAACCTAATTAGGTTATTTAAATAATTTAGCTAATTTTCTGTATTACAGTTGTTTATGTAATTTAACTACCTAAATTGAGCGGAGTTAGGGATAAAACATAGAAAAGTTAGTTTTTAACCCAACCTGACCACCCATAAAGCGCAAACTGTTTGTATAACATGAAGTAGGGGAGGGAACTATGGATTTTTTATCAGATTTAATGTACATTATAAATTTATGTTATATACTTCTTTATATAACTTTGTCATTGATTTTAACTACTTGATTATTAAGGTATACAGATATGATGAAATTGGTTTATAGTGTATATTATACTATATAAAAACAAGTATTATAATACATTTTTATTTTCAAATTATATTGAATTGCATATTTTTTTTTAATATTTTATAGTTTTTCCTTTAAAAATTCTTTAAATTGTCGTTTGTTCATTACTTTACAGTGGAAAAAATAAATATCTATGGTTGGTTTAAAATTAATATCAAAATTTTTTATTGAAAAGACTTTCATAATTTGTTGATTCCAAACAATTTCGCCAAAAACAGTATATTTATTGTCATCGTTTGGACTTCCTCCTATTCCTTGATAAGTTTCTGTTTGATTTTTATTTAACGAAAACAATTCAACTTTTTCCTCTTTCATCATTGGACGAACAGAATCTCTGAGACTTAAATGAAAATTCTTGTACGTATCACTATATTTCTTTTTAGAAAGAATCTTCATGCTATCTTTCAAAACTTCATTTCCGGGAAGTTCAAGATACTTATCTATATATTTTGCAAACAACTTACTATTATTTACCGCTTCCAAAGAACTTAGTAAATGAGCATTCAATTGCATTCCTTCCACTAAATAAAACAAACGAGAATCACTATCTTTATTTACATTACTTTCATCTTCTACACGTAACATTCCAACAGCTCCGGTTTTATTTATTAATTTGGAATTAATTTCCGGTGGTATTATTTTATGATTATTAAAATCTCCCTTCAGGACATTTTCTTCTTTTTCGCCAGCTCTTATTCCTACGCGAAAAAGACTCCATGGCTTTATAGAATACATCAAACAGCTATCGTATATGCCTGTATTACAATTTTTTATAAAATTATTCTTATGTTTTGGTGTACCTTCGTAAAGTCCTATTACAAAATCGCCTTTCGATGTTTCAAAATAAACATATTTTTTCATTCTTGCCGGATTTTTTACCGAAGAACAAGAAGCAAACATAATTATTAAAACAAAGAAAGATATTATATTATTTTTTATTTGCATCATAATTAAGACTGATTATTAATTTACAAATTTACATGAAATTTTTGAATTATACAGATAAAATTTATTATGGATTTACATTATATATAGGGTTTTGATTCTTTTTTATATTTTTTATTTTGCGAATCTAATAGTTACTAATGACGTTCGTTTTTAGGAAATAAAATCACTTTGGATAGAAAATATTTAGTAAACAGACAATTTTTATCTCCTATGTTTATCATTTTCGTCAAACATTATGTTTAGATATGATTTATATCTTGATTCGGCAATTTTACCTATTTCTACTGCTTTTTTTATTGCACAATCAGGTTCGTTAATATGTTTACAGTTGTAATATTTACAATTTGGCAATAATTCAAAAAATTCTTTGAAATAATGAGAAATATTTTCTTTTTTCAGGTTTATTAGTCCGAAAGCACGATTTCCGGGAGAATCAATAATATAGCCACTGAAAGGAAGTTGAATCATTTTTGCAAAAGTAGTTGTATGCCTTCCTGCTAAATGAACTTTTGAAATATCTGCTGTTTTCAAATTCAAATCGGGAATAAGTGAATTTATTAAAGACGATTTTCCAACTCCACTTAATCCTGCTACAAATGTGTTTCTGTCCTTTAAAATTACTTTAATTTCTTCTATATTTTTATTTTTTAAGATAGAAGTAAGGATTATTTTATAACCAATATTATTATAAATGGCTAAAATTTCAGCTAATTTATCAATATCTTTTTCGTCATATAAATCAGTTTTATTGACTACAATTATTACAGGAAGATTATTATATTCTGCGATAGTGAGAAGTCGGTCAAGAAAAATCAAAGGGGTTTCAGGATTTATGAGAGTAAAAACAAATAGAATTTGATCTACATTTACAGCCATAGTTTGAGCCGCTTTTGACAAATTTGTAGATTTTCTAACAATACTAGTTTTCCTATTTTGAATATTTACAATAATGCCGGTATTATTTTTCAAAATTTCAAAATCAACAATATCTCCAATTGAAATTGGATTTGTGGTTTTTATATCTGAAAGACGCATTTTACCTTTTAAAGTACAAACATAAATAATATCTTTAACTTGTACTTGATAACTTGCTCCTGTTGTTTGAATTACAGTTCCTGTTAACATTTTTTATTTATCTTTTCCAGAAAAAACATAATACATTTTACCGTATCTTCGATACCAAGAATTGAAGTGTTAATACAAAAATTATATGAATTTGAATTTCCCCAATTTTTGTTTGTGTAATAGTTATAATATTCTGCTCTTTTTTTATCAGTATGTGAAATTAATTTCATAGCTTCTTTCTCTGAAATTTTAATATTTTTAGAAACGCGTTTTATTCTGTCTTCTAATTCAGCTGTCAGAAAAAAGCTATAGCAATTTGGATTATCTCGAAGTATATAATCGGCACAACGACCAACAAATACAGAAGAATTGTCATCAGCTAATTTTTTTATTATATCACTCTGCACTTTGAACAAAGACTCGCCACTTAAAATGTTATTACTACTCCATTCATAAGTATCAGCAGGCGTTTTCAATGTAAACAAACGACCAAGAAAATCAAATTTCTTATGTTCGTCTGTATCTTTAAAACATTCTTCACAAATTCCGCTTTCTTTTGCAGCAAGTTTTAATAATTCACTATCATAAAATTTTATATTAAAAATTTCAGCAAGTCTTTTTCCAATTATTAACCCTCCGCTACCTAATTGTCTGCCTATTGTTATTACAAAATTATTCTCCATATTATGTTTATTTTTGAGTTTTAAATTTTTTTAAATGTAGTCCTAATAAAATTGCTGTTAAAATTGTTGAAACGAAATCGGCAATCGGCATACTTAACCAAACTCCGGTTATTCCAAAGTAAAGAGGTAAAACCAGTAACAACGGAATTAAAAATATTACTTGACGAGTGAGAGAAAGAAATATTGCTTTTTTTACTACTCCGATACTTTGGAAAAAATTTGATGCAACCATTTGAAATCCAATTATCGGAAAAAACATAAATACATATCTTAATCCATTTACTGTAATTGCTATTTGCTCTTCTGATTTAGTAAATAAAGAAGCTATAAATTCGGGAAATAGTAGAATTATTGCAAATCCGATAATCATTACAATGGTAGCAAGAAAAATAGTTTTTTTCAGAACTTCTGACACTCGTTTATAAAGTTTAGCTCCATAATTATACCCTGCTATTGGTTGCATTCCTTGATTTAACCCTAAGACCACTAAAACAAAGAGAAAAGAAACTCGATTGATTATTCCATAAGCCCCTACAGCTAAATCGCCTCCATATAGTACAACTTGTTTGTTTATGATTATGACGATTACGCAAGATGCTAAATTCATGAAAAATGGAGCCATTCCAATCGAAAAAATATCTTTAATAATTTTAAGGTCTAAATGGAAAATTTTTCTTTCAATTCTAATTTCGTTTTTCTTGTTAAAAAACATTGTGAATTGCCAAATAAGAACAATAGTTTGTGCAATAACCGTTGCAATAGCACTACCTTTGATTCCCCAACCAAATCCAAAAATAAATAGCGGATTTAATACTAAGTTAATACATACAGTAAGGATTGTACAAAACATTGATTTTGTTGGTCTTCCGAGAGATCTCAACATTGAATTTAAACCCAAATATAAATGAGTAACAATATTTCCCAATAAAATTACTTGCAAAAAAGATTTTGCATACGGAAGTGTGTCTTTACTTGCTCCAAAAAACATTAATAGTGGAGTCAAAAACATTAATGTTATTATTGAAAATAAAATTCCAATTGCAACATTTAAGATTATAAGATTTCCTAGAATTTTTTGTGCCGAAACATAATCTTTTTGTCCTAATCTTAAAGACATTAAAGCAGCAGCCCCTGCACCGACTAATGATCCAAAAGCTGCGGCTAAATTCATTATTGGAAAAGTAAGAGCTAGTCCTGAGATTGCAAGTTCTCCTGCTCCATGACCTATAAAAATACTATCGGTTATATTATAAATGGCTGAGGCTGTCATTGCTACAATTGCAGGAAGTGCATATTGAATTAATAGCTTTCCTATTTTCTGAGTTCCTAATTCAATAAATAATGATGTTTCTTTTTTTTGAGTAATTGTTGTCATCGTTTTGTAATTTAATTTTTGTTTCTTTTAGATAAAAATTTGATTGGAATAATGGTTGTAATAATCCCTATCGTTAATACACTAAAAAAAACATATATATAATCGTTAAATATTAGTTTTACCGGATAATTTTGAATAATATACGCTCCGTCACTTCCTAAAGATACTAATCCAAATTTTATTTGAAGAATACAAATTATTGTACCAAGAACCAAGCCAGTAGTTATTCCAATTAAATTGATAAAAAAACCATCTAAAAAAAATATTTTTTTTATCATTTTATCGTCTGTACCCATACTTTTAAGAATTTCTATATCATTTCGTTTGTCAATAATAATCATTGATAAAGAAGCAATTAAATTAAAAGAAGCAATTATCAATATAAAGATTAATATTATGAAAAGCATTAATTTTTCTGATTTTAATATTTTATAAACGTCTTCATGTTGTAAATTTCGGTCCATTAATATTAAAGAATTTCCAAATTTAGTAGTTGTTTCTTTAATAAATTCTGTAGAATTTATATTATTTTTTAATTTTATTTCTATAGAACTAATTTCGTTTTCATATTCTAATAATTTTCTAACTTCTTTTATCGGTAAAATTAAATATTTTGTATCGTATTCTTCCTGATTTGTTGCAAATGCTCCTGCTGCATATATTCGTAAAGTATTGATATTGTTAGTTGCATCTTGAAAATTTCCTGAGAACATTTTTGTTCTACTTGGTAAATAAATTGTTATCTGATTAATTCTTTCAAAATCTAATTGTAAATTGTAAGCTATTCCCCAACCTGCAATTGCCAAAGGAATATTTGATTCGTGAAGAAGGTATTCGCCTCTTTTTATCATAGTATCAATTCCTGAAATATTATGATAATTTTCATCTACTCCTTTTAGTGTTGCAATTATTTGCTTTCCTTCATATTTTAGCATTGCATTTTCTTCTAATACAAAAGAATAATTTTCAATTTCTTGGCTATTGTATAAAAATTTCAAAAAACCTTCTTGTGGAATAAATGTTTTTTGTTCATTTGAAATAATTTTTATATCAGCATCGAAAGAATTGTAAAATTTTTTTATTAAATCGTCAAAACCATTAAAAACTGACAAAATCACAATTAAAGCCGCTGTTACAACTGCAACTCCTAGTCCTGAAATCAAAGATATAACATTTATAATATTTTGTTTCTTCTTTGAAAAAAGGTATTTTAATGCTATGAATAATGGAAAATTCAAATTAATCTTGTTTTAGTGCTTTATCAATTCTTTCAACGACATCTAATGTATCGTCAAGATAAAAAACTATTTCCGGAACAATTCTCAAATTGTTTTTAATTGTTTTTCCTAATTCAAATCTTATTCGTGTACTATTGTGATTTATTTCTAAAATTATTTTTTCGGCATCTGTCGAAGGGAAAATACTGACATAAATTTTTGCAAAACTTAAATCCGGTGAAATACCAACTTGAGTTATAGTTAATAAACGATTTGAGACAAGTCCATTAAATTTTTGCTGTATAACTTTTGCTAATTCTTCTTTTATTAATTCTGCTACTTTTAATTGTCGTGTTGATTGCATGTTTTTGTTTTTTTAAATATTTTGCTCTTTTAACTATGTAAAGATAAAGAACTTGTTGAAATAATATTTATACAAAATTACAGAATATTTTACAATTATAAAAATTAATATTTTCTAATATATTTGTATATTTCAAAAAATTGCTTCTATAATGAATTAGGCGGGTAAAAAAACTTTTTATAAGAATTGCTTGTAGCAATAGTTTCGCAGTTCGTCACACAAAGTACTAATTTAACTGCGTTGAGGGCTTCGCCATTCACCCCTGTATTTTGAATTTAGTCCACATATAGCTAATTTTGTCCCTAAGCAAGTGATTTTCGTCCCAAAAATATATTTTGAAAAAAATTCAGAAAAAAATTCAGAAAAAAATATTATATTTGTAAAAAAATTGATTTACATCGTTATGGCATTTATAGCAGAAAAATATATTAACCCATATACCGATTTTGGTTTTAAAAAAATTTTTGGTACAGAGGCGAACAAAGATTTATTAATAGATTTTTTAAATCAATTAATTACAGAACATGGCAAAATAGAGGATATAACTTACATGTCTCCCGAACAGCTTGGCAGGAGTAAGTTTGACCGAAAAGCAATTTACGATATTAAATGCAAAACCGATAGTGGAGCAGTTTTTATTGTAGAAATGCAAAGAGCATATCAAAATTATTTTAAAGACCGCAGTGTCTATTATTCCACATTTCCGATACAACAGCAAGCTCAAATGGGGAAATGGGATTATAAATTGGCACCAATATATTTTGTTGGCATTTTGGATTTTGTATTCGATGACAAAATAGATTTCAAACATGATGTAAAACTTTATGATGTTGTTACCAAAGAAGTATTTTACGACAATCTAACATATATTTATCTTGAAATGCCAAAGTTCAATAAAACTGAAAGCGAATTAGAAACATTATTCGACAAATGGCTTTATGTTTTGAAACAATTACCGCGATTTCAAGAGCGACCGGAAATATTAAGAGAAAAAATATTTAAGAAATTATTTAATTTAGCCGAAATAGCCAAATTTACCACAATAGAAACTGAGGCTTACGAAGATAGTTTAAAAGTGTATCGAGACAATACAAATGTGATGGATACAGCTATGGCAGAAGGCAAAGCGTTGGGATTAGCAGAAGGAAAAGCAGAAGGAAAAGCAGAAGGAAAAGCAGAAGGAAAAGCAGAAGGAATATTAGAAACTGCCAAAAACCTTGTTGAGTTAGGTGTTTCCGTAGAAATTATTGCTAAAAGCACAAAGCTATCAGTAGAAGAAATTGAGAAACTAAAATAATATGCCTAAAAATATTTTGCTCTTTTTACTATGTAAGGATAAAGAACTTTGTTGAAATTTTCGTTTATATCGGCTTCCACTAAATCAATTCCGTATTGTCCACATTTAAGTTTCAATTTATTGAGATATTCTTTAGTTTTAAAAATATAACTTTCTCGAATTTGATCAGGCATTATTTTTAAAGTTTCATTTGTTTCCAAGTCAATAAATTTATATGGACGATTTGAATATTCAAAATTTTCTTCCATTTTTTTGTCAATTACATGAAAAACAATTACTTCATGTTTATTATATTTCAAATGTTGAAAAGCCAAAAAAAGTTGTTCTAATTCGTTATTGTTTGCCGTTAACATATCACTAAAAATTATTACTAACGACCTTTTATGAATCATTTCCGAAATGTTATGTAATATCTCAGCGGTATTGGTTTTGTTGTTTAATCCAATATTTTTTGGATTAAGATATTTGCGAAATTCGTTTATTAGAATTTGTGAATGTGTTTGTGACGACTTTGCATTAATATGAAATTTTATATTATCATCAAAGGTTGTTAAACCAATTGCATCTCGTTGTCTTTTAAGTAAATAAAAAATTGCTGCCACACAATAAACTGAAAAACTTAATTTATTTACAATTTGATTGTTCATAGGAAAAAGCATTGAAGAAGATACGTCAAGAATAATATGTCCGCGTAAATTAGTTTCTTCTTCATATCTTTTTACAAAAAGTTTTTCGGAACGTGCGTATAATTTCCAGTCAATATGTTTTGTACTTTCACCATTATTGTATAATCTATGTTCTGCAAATTCTACTGAAAAACCATGAAACGGACTTTTATGTAGTCCTGTAATAAATCCTTCAACAACTTGAGAAGCAATAAATTCCAAATTATCGTATTGGGGAAAATGTTCTATGTCTTTTAAAAATTCCACTGATATTGTTTATAAAATATTATATTTACAAAATTATAGTTTATTTTTCTATTAAAAAAACTAAAAATTTTGAAAAATATTGGGACAGACGTATTTTATGGGGAGAAGCAAAATAAAATTTAAAAAAAAAGAACAAAATAAATAAAACTTTATTAAATTTGTAATCAAGAAAAGCGATGGAAAATGAAATAATAACAT
>JAITXI010000191.1 GCA_031284905.1 Bacteroidales bacterium | reverse complement strand
GGTATGCGTGTACAAGATATTTGGGAATTCAAAGACCCTCAATATCCTCAATATCCAACTGAAAAAAATGCTGAAATGCTGAATTTGATTGTGAACACGTCATCTAACGAGAATAGTATTGTTTTGGATTGTTTTTGTGGCTCAGGAACAACGCTGAAAGCAGCACAAATTAACAATCGTCGTTGGATAGGTATTGACCAATCAGCTTTGGCAATTCAGGCAACAAAGAACAAAATCAACGAAATTGTAGGCGACTTGTTTATCCCAAAAGCTGATTTTGAGATTGTTTCACTCGAAGAAGAACCAATGCCGGCAGACAACGATTCTAAAATTGCTGTTTCATTATAAATCTGTAATGTAAATTGCAATAATATATTGTAAATTGCAGTACTTTACAACATATTTACAGAAGTAAATAATTTACAGAGAAATAAATTTTGTATTGTAAATTATTTTATTTACATTTGTAAAAATTATTATATATGGAATTGAGTGAAAGAATAGTAGCAATTATTTCAAAATATGGATTGAGTCAGAAAAAATTTGCCACAATGATAGGTGTTACAGAAGGAGTTATTACACAATGGAAAACGAAACGACAAACCCCGAATCATGAAAATTTACAAAAAATATCAGATAATTTTCCAAATATAAGCAAACAGTGGCTTTACGAAGGAATAGGGGAGATGTTTTTACAATCAAGAAACATAATAGAACCTGATTTATTTTCATCAAATAATCCTATTTTAGCGACTAATTCCGGCAAACAAAATGTAAATAATGCTGTAAATGAATGTGTAAATAATATTCAAAATACAAACAAGTCTATTCCTGTAGAAAATATTAATAACATTATTCAAGAAAACAAAAAATCAAATAAAACTGTTGAAAAAATTATTTTCTTTTATTCAGATAAAAGTTTTGAAATTTTTGTAAATGATTGATATATAATTAGCTATGTTTGTAAACGGCTGATTATTTACATAAATTTACAAATGTAAATTAAACGCAAGCGTGTTAATTTTCTAAAAATTATTTTAAGTAACAAAAAAAATATTGTAACTTTGCGACAAAATATTCATTTTGTGACAAAATATATAAATAATTTTAAAATAGCGCAAAATATCAAACTTAATTCAGAATATTTTATTTTGGAATTATTATGTCCGGAAAAATTATCTGAAATTTTACCCGGGCAATTTGTTGAGGTTCTAGTAGAAAATTCCTCAAATACTTTTCTTCGTCGTCCGATTAGCATTTTTGATGTAAATTATGAAAATAATTCTCTGAAATTATTAATTAAAATTATAGGTGATGGAACCAAAAAACTATCGGAATTATCAATAAATTCCAAACTAAATTTAATTTACCCATTAGGAAATTCTTATTCTTTACCTAATTGTAAAGATGTACTGTTAATTGGTGGTGGTTGCGGAATAGCACCATTATTTTATACAGCAAAATTCTTCAAAAATTATAATGTCAATTTCACTTTATTACTTGGTTTTAGAGAAAAAAGTCAAGTAATTTTGCAAAAAGAATTTTCTGAATTAGGCAAAATTTTCTATACGACAGATGATGGCGGTTTTGGAGAAAGAGGAAATGTTTTGCAGCATTCTATTTTAAAAAATAATAATTTTGAAAAGATATATTCCTGCGGTCCTGAAATTATGATGAAGAACATTGCTATTTGGGCAAAAAACAAAAATATTGATTGTGAAGTTTCTTTGGAAAATTTAATGGCTTGTGGACTTGGAGCATGTTTATGTTGTGTTCAGAAAACAAAATCGGGAAATAAATGTGTTTGTACAGAAGGTCCTGTTTTTAATGTAAATGATTTATTATGGTAGAAATTGATTTTAATGGATTAAAATTAAAAAATCCGGTTTTAGCCGCTTCTGGAACATTCGGATATGGAATTGAATATTCCGATTTTGTAAATTTGAATGATTTAGGAGGATTTATTGTAAAGGGAACAACTATAGATAATAGAGAAGGAAACGATTATCCCAGAATGACAGAAACAGCTTCTGGAATGTTAAATGCAGTGGGTTTACAAAATAAAGGTATTGATTATTTTATTGAAAATATTTATCCAAAAATAAAAGATTACAAAACTAATATTTTAGTGAATGTAAGTGGTTCACAAATAGAAGATTACGTAAAAGTAGCGGAAAAAGTAAATGAATTAAAGGCAATTCCCGGAATAGAATTGAATATTAGTTGTCCAAATGTAAAGGAAGGCGGAATGGCTTTTGGAACTAATTGTGAGTCAGCAGCAAATGTTGTAAAGGCGGTAAGAAAAGTTTACAAAAAACATTTAATGGTTAAATTATCTCCAAATGTTACAGATATTACAACAATAGCAAAAGTTGTAGAATATGAAGGAGCTAACAGCGTTTCTCTTGTAAATACTTTTATGGGAATGGCTATAGATGTAAAAACTCGTAAACCAAAATTATCAACAATTACAGGCGGATTATCAGGACCGGCAATAAAGCCAATTGCTGTATGTCTGGTTTGGAAAGTTTCAAATGCTGTAAAAATTCCCGTTTGCGGATTAGGTGGAATTATGTCAGCAAATGATGCAATAGAATTTTTACTCGCCGGCGCATCGGCAATTCAAGTCGGAACTGCAAATTTTATTAACCCAAAAATTACAACGGAAATTATTGAAGGAATTGATAATTATTGTAAAATTAATAGTATTCAGAAAATTAATGAATTTAGAATGCTTTAAAATCATAGAATAAAATGTACAAATAATTTAAAAAAGTCTTAAATTTGTAAAATAAATTAAAATATGTCGATTTTATTTATTTTAAATCAACACATTTTGATTTATATATATTATTATATTTGTTATATTGTTGATTTTGTGAGAGATAATTGCAAGGCGATTACGCATATGCTGCCTTTATTTTGTATGCAGTGATGAATTTTTTCGCCATTTTAGCAATATTGATTTTTTTTATATGATAAAAAGTAATTCAAAGTATTAATAAATAGATATAAATATGAAAATACCAAAATACGACATAAAAATTATTAAGAAAGAAGAGTTTTCAATACAAGAAGCAAAGCGTCATTTTGAAAATGCGAAAGAAACTATTAAGTTGGCAAAAAAAAATGATAAATACTATACTGATCCTAAATATGTAAAAAGTGCGGGTTCTTATTTGTGGCATTCTATATTAATTGCAATAGATAGTGTTTATGATGTAAAATATTCAAAAAAAGGAAATGCAAGAGCTGATAAATTAGATTATCAAAATGCTTTGGCAAAAGATACAAGAAATAGTAAAAATAGAGGTTTTGATATAGTTGATATTTACGCAGAAGCATATAAAGTTATTCATCTTTCAATGTCTTACGATGGTATTTTATCTGTTAATATTTGCAATGATGGGTTTATGTATGCAAAAAAAATCATAGATTATTGTGAATTAAAATTAAAAAAATAAATTTTTGCCAAAGAGGAATAGACAAAAAAATTAATACATTCTATTGACTTAATTTGATTTAAATTAACTCTTTATCTTTTTTTTATATAATTTTGCAATAAATTTATATAAAAATTTAATATTTTTTTTATGAGAAGTAAAACGGAAGTTTTTTTGCAGACTAATAGATATTTTTACGAAATAGCAGAATATTACAACATAAGTACCAGCATACTGTATCGTTATTTCGTAATAAACAAAACTTTATCGGACATATTAATTAATAAAAGAAGTCAGCATAGGAGCTATTTTTTTATTTCCGAATTGGAATAAATTATTAAAGTTCTTTCGGAAAATTGATTTTTTTTAATAATTCGGACAAATTCCGGATTAGATTTGAACGGCGACAGCAAAATTACTGTTGGCGAATTTAACGACTCTATCAATGTACGTTTAAAAAGGCTTGGTTTGAGTGATGACTACTTGCAAACTCTTAAAAAAAAATGCAGTTTTGTGTTGATAAAAATCATTTAAGACTATATTGAGAATGAACATAAAACCGAATTAGAAATGTTAGGATTAAGTGCTTTCAATTTTATAAATTTAATAGTGTCTAATTTTAACCAAATAAAAAAAGGTTCCGGCAATTCGTTTTTGTTGGTAATAAAAGACAAAACATTAGCGAAAGTTGCAGCAATAGAAATGAATTTTTCTATAAAAAAAGGTTTTTGGGAAATAAAAACAGCTACAACAAAATAAATTTTAAGCATTATGGTAAAGCTAACAAAATAGTTAAATTAGATATGACAATTAAACACACAAAATAATATAAAAATTTATTTTATTTTTTTTCGATATAGTCGCACAAGCTGTGGCTATATTTTTTTATTATCAAAAAATAATATTATATTTGCAGTGTCGTTTTAATTATAAACTTTAAAAAATATAGCTATGGCAACTGTAACAATAAATTATGATGCAAGAAACAAAGACGCAAAAAAGGCGCTGGAATTTTTAGCAACTTTGGATTATTTTACCATTGAAAAAGAAAAAAACAGAAACATCAAGGTAAAGAAAACCGGATTTGAACAAGGAATTGAAGATTTGGAAGCGGGGCGTTATGTTGTGGCTGCAAGTGGCAGAGAAGCAATAGAAAAAATTTTGAACAAAAACTCGAGTTTTTAAAATGATCGATCAGACGGTTGTTTTAACTCGTTTATTATTTTGTTTTTCGCAGAAATCAATAATTTGTTTTGCGTAGTCGAAACCCAGATTACAGGCTGACACGACACTGATACCATCGTAAGACATTGACAGATGAATTATCGCATAAGCATTTTCAAAGACTTTTACTATATTTTTGTCAAGACTTTTATTTTTGTTTTTATCTTCGGCTAAGGCATTTTTGTAGTCTAAGAACGTAACGCGGGATTTCCCTTTTGAATATTTTACGTTATAAACTGTATCCAGAGCAATTAATACCGACAGCCACAAGTAAGAACCCGCACCTTTTACATACTTCGAATCGTTGTAAAACTCATCTGCTTTTTTTGCATTCTTAATCGTCTCTTTAGCATTCGCATAATATCTTTTTGCTTCTGTTATGGAAAACTCCTCTTTTTCTCTCGTTGCCATTATACTTTTTTTTACAAAAATAATGTATTTTTTAAAATTTTTTATTAAAACATTAATTTTATATAGTATTGTCGGATTTGCTTTAAAGATATATACATATTTAGCATCTCCGATAACTCCACCTAATGTGCTTTTGTTTATTGTTCCTTTTTTTGAAAAAACGGAAATGTTTTTTTTGATTACGAATGGAACACTGAAATGACAATAACTTATAAAATAAGAATATTTGATATAGACGGAGAAATTCAAGTTGAGTAATAAGTGGGAGGTAGAAAAAACTAAAATATTTTTAAAAGAATATAACCTAAAAAATAAATAAAAATGAGAGAAAACAAAATTTTATTAAAGGATTGTTAAATTATAAAAGAGAAATGGGCAATAGGGAAGATGCCATTCAAGGCTGGAATATTCAAGATTATTATATTTATGATTATATTGTGAATAATGGTTTTATAATAGTTAAACAAATTAATTTATTTCTTTGTAAAGCCAGAGTTAATGATAAAAAACATTAAGGATAAAGTAGCGAGAATTCGGTATATTTTAGCGATGGTTATGTTTTTAATTATACTATTTTGGATTTAGATTATAAAGATTATGATTTTGTTCTTAAGAATAATCGCAATGTTAAGGCTTTGAGTTTTTTTGATAAAACTATTTTGGTTTATTTTTTTTAATTAAAAAAAAATTTTTTTAATTTCCGATATATTTTTTTTTAAGTATTTGATTTTTAAGTATTTATAAAAAACAAAAACCTTTTGTTTGAAAATCAAAAAACAATATCTTATACTATATCTATATTTTTTACTATATTTTTTACTATCTATATTACTACTTTTTAATATTCTGTGATTTCTTTTGTGAATTTAAAAAAATATGCTAATTTTGCAGAAAAATAATATAAAATGAAAAAAATAATTTTAATTTTAGCAGTTTTTACTACTGTGTTTATGAGTTGCGAGAAAAAGCAACAAGAGGTTGATTACGATAATATAACCGATATTAACGACTTGTATAAACTTGCAGACAATGCCGACTGTACAAGATTATATTATGCAAATTTTGGAGGCGATACCGATTTGGAAGTAAAAAATTATTGGTGTGATGAAAAATATGTAATGGTGGACATATACTCAGCTTTAACCAATACCAGAATATATAAGGCAACGTATAAAAATAAATTAGTCGACATGTCTCTTTTAGATTTAGAATATGGAGATAAGTATTTAATAAAATTTTATACGATAAATGATATAAAATTATATAAAAAATAGCTTGATAGATAAAATGATTTGAATAATATAAATAATTTTTTTCTGAAAAAATATATTCTAATTTCTTGTCCGAAAAAATATTATGTTGTAAATTTATGTCAATCATTTTTCTTATAATTTTTATTATGTTAAATAGAAATCCCCAAATCACTTGTAAACACTGAATTTCTTAAAAAAGTTTTTTTTACTATTTTTTCCACTATGAAATTTAAAATTATGAATATTATTTTTATTATTTTTGTTTTTATATTATTTATTGGACTAAATTTGTATGTTTTTTATAGTTTTCAAAAAATTATTCCTGTAAAATTTCTAAAGATTTTTTTACTTTGTTTGCAAATATTTTCTATTTTATCTTTTCTGGTTTCGTTTTTATTATCTGATTATTTACCGTCTTCATTGATTTCACTGTTTTATAAAATTGGAACTACATATTTTTTTATATTTATATATCTTCTAATTATTTGTATAATAATGAATTTATTACGTCTCTCCCCTATCATAAAATCATATCTTTCAGCTAATTGGATTGGATTTTCAATTGTTTCAAGTTTATTATTTTTGGTATTTATTTGCGGATATATTAATTATAAAAATAAAAAAAGAGTAGAAATTGACATTCAAACAAATAAAAAAATCAACAATGAGAAATCATTTAAAATTATTGGTATCAGTGACTTACATTTAGGTTATGGCATTAGTAAAGCAGAATTTTCTGATTGGATAAATTTAATTAATGCAGAAAATCCTGATTTTGTTTTAATAGCCGGAGATGCGATTGATAATTCTACAAAGCCTATTTTTGAACAAAATTATGCAGAATTATTTCATCGGATTAATACAAAATATGGAATTTATGCAGTTATTGGTAATCATGAATATATTTCAGGTTTGAATAAATGTAAGAAATTTTATGAAGATGCAAATATTAACTTATTGATTGATAGTGTTATAAATATTAATGACGACATAACTATCATTGGTCGGGATGATAAAACTAATAAAAATAGAAAAACTCTCAGTGAATTGTGTAAAGCAATTGATACATCAAAATTTACAATTTTATTAGACCATCAACCGTTAAAATTAAATGAAACAGCAAAAAATAATATAGATTTTCAATTTTCAGGACATACTCATGATGGACAATTAATTCCAATTAACTGGATAACATATTTGATGTATGAAAATTCGCATGGTTTGCTTAAAAAAGGAGATTCTCAAATTTACGTAAGTTCAGGAATTGGAATATGGGGCGGAAAATTTAGAATTGGAACAAATTCAGAATATATTGTTATAAATATTACATCAAATAAATAAAAATGTTTTTTAATGATTAATTTGTTCTACTTCTTAAGTGAAGCTACCTTAAGTTATTTACAAATAATTCCACCTGCAACTACATCATCATTTTCATAAATTACAGCAGATTGTCCGGGAGTAATTGCAAAAATCGGCTTATCAAACACTATTTTTAATTTATCTTCAAATTGTTGAATTGTAGCCATTTCAGCAGGAGATTTATATCTAATTCGGCAAAGTGCTTTTATTGGAGTATGTAAATTTTCATATTTCATAAAATTTACATTTTTTATCCAAAGTTCCGATGACATTAAATCTTCTCGTTCACCTAATATTATAGTATTTGTGTCGTGATTTATATTAATTACATAAGCAGGTTTTCCTAGTGCAATAATTAAACCTTTTCGCTGTCCAATTGTATAAAAAGGAAATCCTTTATGTTTTCCGAGTATTTTTCCATCTTTGTTTATGAAGTTACCTTCTCCTATTTTTTTATCAATATTCGGCACTTTTTCACGCAGAAAATCTCGATAATTATCAGTTTCGATAAAACAAATTTCCTGACTTTCTTTTTTTGTTGCAATTTGTGTAAAATTATGATTTTTAGCTATTTCACGTACTTGCAGTTTCGTTAATTCTCCTAATGGAAAAATTGTTCTTTGTAAATTTTCTTGCGATAAATCCCATAAAAAGTACGATTGGTCTTTGGTGTAATCTACTCCTCGCTGAAGAAAAAAACGTCCATTTTCAGAAGAAATACGTGCATAATGACCTGTGGCTAAGAAATCAATATTTTTTTCTTTTAAAAAATTAAAAAGTGCCCCCCATTTTATTATTTTATTACATAAAACACAAGGATTTGGTGTAAATCCACGTAAATATTGGTTAATAAAATTTTTGATAATTGTTTGTTCAAATAACTGCCTTGTATCAATGATTGTGTGTTCAAAACCAAGAGTTTCAGCAAGATGTTTTGCTTCAAAAATTGAATTTACAGAACAACAACCTGTTTCTTTTTCCATACATGCTTTTGAAATTGCATCATAAGAACGAAAAGTAATCCCTTCAATGAAAAAATTTTGGTCTTTAAGTAACATTGCAGATACGGAACTGTCAATTCCTCCACTCATAGCTAATAAAACTTTCTGCATAAATTTAATTTCCTCTAAAAAATAATTCCGGATTATCAAAATAATCTTCAGGTTGTTTAAATTTGTCTTGATTTTCTTTTGCCCAATCTAACTTATTTTGCCATTCTTTCATCTTTTTCTCATCTAAATCCGACCTGTCAAATTTATAATTTGCAGTAACAAATTTCTGTAAATCTTTGTCGTAAATTTTCCATTGTCCTTCCCTACTCCCATTTACATATTCTCCTTCTTCATCACAAATTGCTTCAGGAGTATATAATTTCCAATGTCCATGTCGTTTTCCATTTACATAGTAACCTTCTTCTTGTAAACTTCCATTCTTAAAATATTTTGTATATTTTCCGTTGAGTTTTCCGTTTGAATAATTACAATCAACGACCTTGTTTTTCGACTCCGGATAATACATAACATTATTGCCGTTGAGATTTCCTTTATTATCATAATTTATTATCATTGCCAAATTTCCATCTTCAAAATTTATTTTCCAAGTCTTAACTCTTTGTTTTTCAGCATTATAAAAACCAGTTCCTGCAAGATTTCCATTTTCCCAATAAAATTCGGCTGAACAATTTCCTGAATCGTCATAATTGAGAACAGATTCCATTTTTCCGGTTTTTAAATAATAATAAAATACGCCAACAGGAATATCGTTCAAAAATTGTCCTTTATATCGTGTTTTTCCATTTGAATATTTTTTCAGCCATTTGCCTTGTTTCTTATTGTTAATATCAATATAATTCGTCAAAGTATCATTTTCAATTTTTCCTACTTGCGAAAATAAATAAGAATTAAAAAAGAAAATATTTAGGAAAATAAATATAAATAATTTTTTCATATAAATTATTGTTTAATAATAACTAAATTAAAGAAATCTTATTGTATTGAGGAATTATTTTTCTGTCCAGAAATCGTAAAAATTGAACCATTGACGCGGATATTTTTTTAAAATATTTTCTAATTCCTTGGCAAAATTATTTAAAAATAGATTTGTTTCTTCGATTGGAGATATGATATTATTTGGAATATTAATCGGAACAATATGTGCTTCATATTTACGGAAGTTTTTTTTCATAATAAATAAAGCAACCATAGGTACGTTTAATTGTATGGCTAAGCGAAAAGTACCTTGGGGGAAAAAAGCCTCTCCATTAAAAAAATTTACTTTTGATTTTTTATTTGAGCCAAAATTTCTATCACACAAAACTGTAATTATTTCTCCTGTTTCTAATAATTTTTTTATTGTAAAAATATGAGACATATCTTCTTTGATAAAAATTGAATTTATTTTTACAGCATCATGGGCTTTACTTCGCTGTTTTTGATAATTTTCAGTTTCTCCGTGGAAAAACAAGCTGTTAATATTTTTTTCGTATCTATTGAAAGCAAATCCGGCCATTTCAAAATTTCCGACATGAGCACTACAGATAATAAAACCTTGATTTTTCTCAAAATATTCTTTTATAATATTCTCGCCTATTATGTTGATTTTGAATTGTTTTGCATTATTACTTAACATTGCAAATTTATCTAAAACTATTTCTCCAAAAACGACAAAATTCATATAAGTATTTAAAAATGACTTAAATTTTGAGAAATTTTGTTGTTTGTTGAAGTAATTAAAAATTGCATTATAGCCTTTTTTGTCAAAGAGCATATAAAAAGGGATAATTATATACAGAAATGGGTAAATAAAAAAAGTAGGAATAATTTTAAAAATAAAAATAAGGAAATTTTGTCCGAATTTTCCGCCTTGAGTTTTTCCTTTCCAATGATTATTTTGTGAGGTCATAAATTTTTAAAGATTATTTTGTTTCAAATAGTTCAGCCGGATTGATTTTAAATTGCAACATTTGAGCAGTTTTTCTACCACCATCACCTCCCTTTCTTTGCATAGTAATTCTTCCTATTTTAAAGTTTCCTCTTGACGTAATCTTTATTTCTCCATTGCCAAAATAATTCATACAAAAATTCATGGATTTTAGAATCCAACGAGAATTTGTTGCTACTTTTTGTGCGACTAACATTCCCATTATTCTGCTGCAAATTTTCTTTACCATATTAATTGATTTACATTTCATCGTAGATGTTAGATTTATATAGTTGTTTCCAATTAATGTCATTTTGCCAAATTTCAATTACAGAACGACTATATTCATTTTTATATTTCTCAAAATCAGCATACAGAATTCTAATCGGAACGGGAAATGTAACATTAATTTTTGGAGTAAATTTAAATTTTTTATTCTTTGTTAATTTTTTTGATAACGCCATCCATTGTTCCAATTCTGCCAACTCTTCTTTTGAGTTTGATAATTTTAGTTGCGTTTGAATAAATGGAAGTGCTTTTGTTACAATAACAACATTTTCTGGATATAGCACGAAATATATCCAGTAATCTCTTTCAAAGAAAAGTTTATCTATAGCCCGTACACCATTAATTGCAATCCATTTATCACTATTGCACATAGTTTTAACTTCAATCTTTCTAATCTTTCCATCTTTATAAACAGATAGACCATTAAAACCAGAAAGTCGTTGTACAAGTTGGATGTTAGCCCCTTTGAATGTTTCTAAGGAGCAAACAAGTCCAGTTCCTATTTTTTCGATTGAATTACTATGTTCCATAAATTATATAGCTTCAGGATTTAATAATATTTTTTCAATTTTCATAAACATTTCTTATTACAAAAATAATTAAAATTTGCAATAATTCAATAAACTAAAAAAATATTTACAGAATTTTCATTTCTTTGGTTTCAAAGAAATGACAGGAATTATCATTTCTTCCAAAGAAATTCCGCCGTGTTGAAAAGAATCTTTATAATATTTCACGAAATAGTTATAATTATTTGGATAAGCAAAAAAATCGTTATTATATGCAAAAACATAAGTTGAAGTAAAATTTGTTTTTGGTAAATGTACTTGTTGCGGATTTAAAATTTCAAATACTTCTTTTGGGTTATAACTTAAATTTTTTCCCTGTTTGTAGCGCAAATTTGTTGTAGTATCTTTATCACCTATGATTTTCACAGGATTATTAATTTTAATACTTCCATGGTCTGTACTGATAATTAATCGGTAATCATAATTTGAAAGAATTTTAATAATTTCAAAAATATTTGAATGTTCAAACCAAGATTTTGTAATTGCACGGTAACTATTCAAAGAGCTGGCTAATTCTTTGATGGATTTTTGTTCGGTACTTGCATGAGATAAAGCATCCATAAAATTGACAATCAACACATTAAATTGATTATTCATAAGAGAGTGCAAATTATCAATTATTTTTTTTGTATATGAAATATCTAATAATTTTTCAAAACCTACTGAGGAAAGTACATTATGTCTTTTCATTAAATTATGTAGCATTTCTTCTTCGTAAAGATTTTTCCCGCCTTCTTCTTCATCGTTTTTCCAAAGTTCGGGATAAAGCATATTTATTTCGTAAGGCATCAATCCTGAAAAAATTGAATTTCTTGAATATTGAGTTGCTGTTGGAAGTATTGAATAATATAAATCTTCTTCTTCAATAGTATAATATTGAGATAAAAGCGGTTCGATAATTTTCCATTGGTCAAAACGAAGATTATCCAATAAAAGAAATACCACTTTTTCGTTATTTTTTAGATAAGGAAATACTTTTTTTGATAATAAATTTTGTGAAAAAAGCGGAATTTTGTCTGTATTTTTATTATCAAACCAAGAAATATAATTTTTCTTTATATATTTTGCGAAACTATAATTTGCTTCTTTAAGTTGTGAATGGATAATTTCATCCATATTTGAATCATCTGATTCTGATAATTTTAATTCCCAATTTGTGAGTTTTTTATAAACATCAATCCATTCTGAGAAATCGTAAGTTTCGTTAATTTCCATTCCAAGTTTTGTAAATTCAGATTGATAAGAGGACGTAATCTTTTGAGAAACAAGTCGTTGTTTGTCAATAATTTTTTTCAAAACAAGAATAATTTGATTTGGATTAACAGGTTTTATCAGAAAATCACTAATTTTCGAACCAATAGCTTCGTCCATAATATTTTCTTCTTCACTTTTAGTAATCATTACAATTGGAATTAAAGGAGAAATATCTTTAATTTTTTCCATAGTTTCTATTCCTGAAAGACCGGGCATATTTTCATCAAGAAAAATTACATCAAAATTTTCATTTGTTACCATTTCTAATGCATCACTACCATTTGTAGCGGTTGAAATTATATATCCTTTTTGTTCGAGGAATATTATATGAGGTTTTAACATGTCAATTTCGTCATCAACCCAAAGAATTTTCGTTTGTGCCATAAATTTTGTTTATTAATAATACGTAGAATACAGAAAAAAATTTTATCTACAAATATTATTTTATTTACGACCGGTAGCTACGAGCGATAGCAAAGCGAGCGGTTTATAATTGGATAATAAAATTTCTGATTTTAGCCAACAAGGTCTCTGAAGCCGGCACTAACGGCAATCTAACGTTTTTATTATTAATTATTCCTAATTCATTCATAAAACATTTTATTCCAACCGGATTGCCTTCTTCAAACATTAAATTTATTGAATTTAAAAATTGATAATGAATTTTATTTGCTTCCTCAAAATTTTTATTTAAAGCAAAATTAACCATTTTAGCAAATTCTTTCGGGAAAGCGTTTGCAGCAACCGAAATAACGCCCTCCACTCCTACTGATATTAATGGTAAAGTTAAAGCGTCATCGCCTGAAATTACTGATAAATTTTTAGGTTTTTCGTTAATAATTTTCATTATTTGTTCAACATTTCCGGACGCTTCTTTTACAGCAATAATATTTTTAAATTTATTTGCTAATTTTATTACAGTTTCAGGTAAAATATTTACAGCAGTTCTTCCCGGAACGTTATATAAAATAATATCAACAGGAGATTTTTTGGCAATTTCTGAAAAATGTGCAAATAATCCATCTTGATTTGGTTTATTATAATATGGAGCAACAGTTAAAATTGCATCAATTCCATCAAAATTTGTTTGTTCGATACTTTTTATTACTTCTTCCGTATTATTTCCACCTAATCCCAAAACTATCGGAATCTTTTTATTTATTTTTATTTTTACAAATTCAACAATTTCATTCTTTTCTTCTTTTGTCAAACATGGATATTCGGAAGTTGTTCCTAATACTACAATATAACTAATTTTACTTTCGATAAAAAGTTCAATTAAATTTGAAATTGCGTTAAAATCAACTTTGTTTTTTTCATCATAAGGAGTTATCATCGCAACTCCAGTCCCTTTAAATTTTGAACTCATTTTTTTATTTAGTTTTAAAATTATTTGAATAAAAATTTATTAAATTTACTAAGTTTTCAATATTATATTCTTCTCGGTTTTCGATAGAATTAAAAGAAATCATAAAATCAAAAATTTTGGAATTTATTTTGTCATAGCAACCTATTTTGAATTTTGCTTTTGAAAAAACAGATACAAATTGCAAAGTAATTAAATTATCTAAATCTAAATTTAATAAAATATCAAATTCTGAATTAATAAAATTTTCGATAAATATTTTTTTTGGTTTTTTATACCAATTTATATTTTTAATATTAATAAAATTAATTTTATCATTCGTAACGATAGTATTATTATTTAAAAATCCTAATATTTCTATTTTATTTTTTTCATTTTTAAGTTTATAATAAATTTTTTTTATAGTTTCAATATTAGAAAGTTCTGTTGCATTGAAAATTATTCCAATATTTTTTGCATCATTTAAAGGGCAAATAAACGGTTTATGGTTTTGAACTTTTATTTCGTCTTTTAGTTTACGATAAGCAATGTTATTTATTATATTAATAATTGACACTAAAACTTTGATATTTAAATATATTTTTTTGTCCTAAAAAATCGGATAGATAATATAACGTTAAATTTATTTTATTATTATTTTTTGAAATTTTGCTGTTTATTTCTTTTTTTAAAAAAGACTGTCAATATAATTTTTTTATAATTTATTTTTTCAGTCCTTTTTCGTATTCTAATCGTAATTCATGTTGAAGTAAAAATTCTTTAATATTTTCCACAGATATACGCTTTGCTATAATTTTTTTGTCTTTATCAAGAAGGAATAATGTTGGAGTACTATAAATATCATAATAATTTCTATAATTTGTATGTGGACGAGGACCATCCCAAACATTGTACCAACCGTCAATATTCATAGAATTTTTTTCAATAAATTCAACCCATTCAGGTTTATCATATTGATTATACATTGCAAAGACTTTAACTCCCATAGCTTTTAGTGTGTCGTTGTATGCAGAAATTAATAATGGAATTTCTTTTTTACAATGCCCGCAAGAAGGTTCATAAAAAATTACAACCATATAATCTGCTTTGATGTCATGTAATGTATAATATTTATCATCGAAACTTTGCATTCTCACTAAATTATATGCAATATTTCCGATTTTTGTAGGGGTGATTTTTTCGACACGTTCCGCTGCTTTTTTTAGAAATGCTGTGTCCACCCATGTAGCTTTTCCACTCAAATACCATTCTTCTGCAATTGAAACCATAACTGCATCATAACCCATAATTCTTGATGTATCAAACATATTAAAAATATGAGAACATGTATATTGAAACATTAAAGAATCACCTTCATCATAAGCTTTTCTGATAATTTTATTGCAATCAACAATAAGCGAATCAGGAAGCGGAGGAATCATTTTTGATATAAAATAATCAAGTTTTGATTCATAAATTGGAGTTCTCAACATACCAACTTCCGAAAAATTCATATTATCCCAAAAATGTGCTTTGTTGTAATGATAACCAAATGCAGGATCAATTATTTCTCCTTTTTCGTCTTTTGGAGCATCTGGAATTTTTATATCAATCATTGATTTTAAAACCGTAGAGAAAAAATATTTTGGATGGTCATTTATTAACTTTTGAATATATGTTTCTCTCTCGTTTTGCCAATCCACCATTTTTTGTCTTATTTCTGAAACGTCTGCTTTATTTTGATTAGCAATTTCGTATTCTTTATTTAATTTCGTAATAGTTTTTCCCATTTCCGACATTTTCTTTTGATATTCGTTAAAAACAACATTTTCATTGCTTCCTTTTATTTTCATTTTAGCTACAAAATCAGCTGTATCTGTTTCTATACTGAATTTGTATCCATCATTTCCGAGAATTATTTCAAAATATGTCATAGCTCTTGAAGGAAGAACCACGATATAAATTCCACGATATAATTTTTTGTTTCCGACAAAAACCACATTTCCATTATGGTCGATTTTAGCAGTATCAACGACATATTTTTGTGCACCAAAATGATGTCCTAAATAAGCAACGGTGTCACGAACTCCATTAATTTTTAATTTTATCTCATATTCTTGTGCATAATTAATTGAAGTAAAGGCAAATAGCACAATAAATAATAAAAATATCTTTTTCATTTTTAATATGTTTTGGTAATATGAACTAACAAATTTTATACCATTTTTATGATAGTTACTATTATTTTTTAATGTATAATTGTCAAAAAGAAAATAAAGTTCGCAAAATCCCTACAAAATTGTTATTTTTGATATTAATATACTGACGACACATATTTACATAGATTATTTTATTGACAATTTATTTTTTCAAGAATTTAACAGTCTTTAATTTAACAGCAAAACGTTTATATTTTTGATTCAAACAATTACGATATGTCGGAATCTGTTTTAAAATCCATTCGAAAATTTATTTTTTGCTTCTGTCAATAAATCTTGAATTTTTTGTTCATTTTCTCGTTTGCATATTAATACAACATCGTTTGTATCTATTACAATAAAATCTTCTAAATCTCTGATTGCCAAAATTTTATTATTATTATTAGATTTTATAAAATTTCCATTAGAATTTTCAAGAATTATTTTTTGTGCTAAAATTACATTTTCGTTTTGGTCTTTTTCTTTAAGTTGATAAATTGAATCCCAAGTACCTAAATCAGACCAACCAAAATCAGTTTTTTTTACAAATACATTATTTGATTTTTCCATTACACCAAAATCTATTGAAATTCCATTAATCTTATCATAAATTTTCTCAATTGATTTTTTTTCATTTTCCTGATTAGAAAAATCTATATCATTTTCAAATTTTTGATAAATTTCAGGTAGATTTTTTTTTATTTCATTGATTATTAAATCATTATTCCAAACAAAAATTCCTGCATTCCATAAATAATTACCATCTTGTATAAATTGTTTAGCCAAATCAGAATTCGGTTTTTCTGTAAAGTTAAGAATTTTATAGAAATTACAATCATTTAGATTTTCACCTCTTTTTATATATCCATAAGTTGTAGCCGGTCTGTTTGGCGTTATTCCAAGCGTTATTAATCCATTTTTTTTCTCCGAAAAACAAATTCCCTCTTCAATATCTTTTAAAAATTCAGTTTCATTTAATATTAAATGGTCAGCCGGTGTAACAACAACATTTGCTACTGAGTTTTTGTGTTTTATTTTCAAAGCGGCATACAAGATGCAAGGAGCAGTATTTCTACGCATTGGTTCTGTTAAAATATTTTCGTCTAAAATATCCGGAATTTGTTGTTTTACAATATCAAAATATTTTTCACTAGTAACAATTAAAATATTTTTATTAGGAATGATTTTTACAAATCGTTCGTAAGTTTGTTGAATTAAAGTTTTTCCAACTCCCAGAATATCAAGGAATTGTTTAGGCATTTCGGGACTGCTTTCTGGCCAAAATCTACTACCGATTCCTCCTGCCATTATTACACAATATGAATTTTTGGACATATATTTTTTCTTTGAAAACGAAAAATAGTTAGTTTTATTTTTATATAGTAAGTAGTAATTTTTATAATTGCAATAGTTTAAACACTATAAAAATTTTGGCAATTGCTTCACTAATCGATGGGGATAATACTTTTTTTTGAATAAATAAAGATTTTTTCACATATAGCGTTGCTAAATATTTTCCATAACACAAAAAAAAATGCCAAATATTTAAAAACTTTCAAAATAACAAAAAAAATTGTAATTTTGTAATGAGAAAAAACCAATGAATTTTTTAGTATTAATAGGGAAATATTTTTTTTTAATGAAAACAGTGTTTTCTAAACCTGTAAAAAGAAAAATATTTTGGAAACGAGTTCTGGAAGAAATTGATGGTATAGGAATTAATTCTATATGGATTGTCAGTATTGTATCAGTTTTTATGGGTGCAGTTTTGGCTTTACAAGTTGCAACAAATTTTGAAAGTCCATTTATTCCCAAATATTTAATTGGATTTAGTACTAGAGAAACAATGATATTAGAATTTTCAAGTACTGTGGTTTGCTTAATTCTTTCAGGGAAAGTTGGGTCAAATATCGCTTCAGAAATTGGCACAATGCGAATAACCGAACAAATTGACGCTTTAGAAATCATGGGAGTTAATAGTGCAAATTATTTAATTCTTCCAAAAATTATTGCTTCCGTAATCACTTTCCCAATTTTAACTATTTTGAGCATTATGTTAGGTATTTTCGGTGGTTATATGGTATCGTTTTTTACCGGAATAGTTGCAATACCTGATTATATCTATGGCATACAGGTATTTTTTGTTCCTTATAATGTTCTTTATTCAATAATTAAAATGATTTTTTATGCAATAATAATTACTTCAATTTCTTCTTTTTTCGGATATTATACTCAAGGCGGTGCTTTGGAGGTAGGAAAAAGTTCAACAAATGCAGTTGTTGCAAGTATTATTTTAATTCTTATCTTCAATTTGTTATTAACTCAATTGTTGTTATTATGATTGAAATTAAATCTGTCTATAAAACTTTTGCAGATAAAATAGTTTTAAATAATGTTTCAACGGTTTTTGAACCCGGAAAAGTTACTATGGTAATTGGTAGAAGTGGTTCAGGAAAAACGATTCTTCTAAAATCGACAATAGGATTAAGTTCTGTTGATAATGGTGAAATCCTATATAACAATAGAGATTTTTTTAAATCGAATATAAAAATTCAACGAAAAATTCGTGAAGAAATGGGAATGGTTTTTCAAGGCGGAGCTTTATTTACTTCGGCTACTGTTCAAGAAAACGTAATTTTTCCATTAGATCTGTTTACAGATTGGACGAAAGCTGAAAAATTAAAAAGAGTAAATTTTTGTCTTAATCGAGTAAATATTGAAGATGCAAATAATTTATATCCGGGAGAATTGAGTGGTGGAATGCAAAAACGCGTTGCTATTGCAAGGGCTATTGTTTTAAATCCGAAATATCTATTTTGCGATGAACCTAATTCAGGACTTGACCCTCAAACATCTATCGTAATTGATAAATTAATAAAAGAACTGACTTTAGAATATAATATGACAACAATTGTTAATACTCACGATATGAATTCGGTCATGGGAATTTCTGATAAAATTTATTTTTTATATGAAGGTCAAATTGAATGGGAAGGAGTAAGCGATGATATTTTTAATTCTGAAAATCAAAATCTTAATGATTTTGTTTTTGCCTCTGAATTTTTCAGGAAAGCCCATTCAAGTGGAACGATAAATGGGCGAATGGTAAAACAGTAGAACAGGTATATGAATGGAAGAAAAATGAAAAAAAATATTCTTTTTGTTTACATTTTAATTTCGTTTTTTTCTTGTGTAGGAAGAAATGCGAAATATACGTCTCCACAAGGAAATAAATTTTTTAGTGCAAAAAAAACAACTGAAATAATGTTTGATATTCATCGAGTTGATGCTTTATTAGCGACAAAAACATTTACTTTAGATGTAACAAATTCTGTAAACGACTCAATTCTTTATGAATGTGTTTTTGATAAATATGGTTGCACTCGTCAAGAATTTTATGATACTTTCCTTTATCATTCCCAAAATAATATTGATTCTTTGAATTATTATTATGAAAAAATGATAGATAAATTAACTGAAGAACAAAGCCTTTTAGAAAAAAAATGAGATATTTCGCAGCTAATTATTTTTTTGATGGTGAGAGTTTTGTCAAAAATGCTTTAATTTCAGTTGATGATAGTTTTGAAATTTGTTTTTCGGGAAAACCGGATGAAGGCTTAATAGAACGGCAAAGAATGATTTTTTATTCGGGAATAATTATGCCTGATTTTAATATTATTAAAAAAAGAAATAATCAAGATATTTCGATTTTATCTTCAATTATGATAAAAGAATTAATTAATTATCAAATACATGAAAATAATTTGGCAAAAGCACTTATCGAAATTTTTGAAATTAAAGACAAAATATTATCCGGAAGCAAAACTAAATTATTATTATTACAAAATTTAGTATTAACAAATCTAACAATAACAACAATTTCTAATTTTATTGAAATAATATAATGACTTTTTTACATAATAATATAATAATAGGAGTAGTAAAATCACGTAGATTAGGAAACTCTTTTGGGATAAACATTTTGCCGGAATTTCAAAAAATTTGTAATTTTAACTGTATATATTGCGAATGTGGAGATAATTTTCAACATTTTGAGGTTTCTACTAAAGATAAATTGTCGTTTCCAAGTATTGAAGAAATTTCAAAACAAACAGAAATTGCTTTACTAAATTTAAAAATCAAGTTAATAAAAATTGATTCAATTACTTTTTCCGGAAACGGAGAACCAACGCTACATCCAAATTTTTCGGAAATTATTGACGAAATTATTCGATTAAGGAATGAATATTATCCAGATACTAAAATTTCGGTTTTAACAAATGCCACAATGTTATTTGATGAAAAAATAATTTTGGCTTTGAAAAAAATTGAAAATCCAATTTTAAAAGTTGATGCAGTTTATCAACAAATATTTTTTGAAATAAATTGTAGTTTTGAAAATCTTAAATTATTGTCGTTTTATAAGTATAATCTTAATATTGATTTTATACTTGATAACATAAAAAAGAACTTTGAACATCCAATAATTCAAACTATGTTTTTAAAAACTGATAAAAATTTATCATTAGGTTTTTTTATAGATAATACTTCTGATGAACATATTGAAAAATATATTGAAACAATGCAAAATTTGTCGCCAAAATTAATAATGATATATTCTATTGATAGAGATACCGCAGTGAAAAAATTAAAAAAAATTGAGTTGCCAAAACTGCAAGAAATTGGAAATAAGTTGAACAAAGTTGGTATCGAAACTATGATAACAGGTTGAAAGGGTAAATGTATCTAACTGTTAAATAGAAAAATATTATTAAGATTATGTAGTTTTTTTATAAAAAATACAAAAATTATTATTACATTTGTATAAATTTATAAATAATAAATAAAAATGAAAAAAACTTATGTAAAATTGATTATTGCTGCTTCTGTGTTGTTATTAATGTTAATAATTTTTGGAAGTTCGATGTTTTATATTGTTCAACCCGGTGAAAGAGGTGTTGTTTTTAGACCATTTAGCACAGGATTAGATACATCATTAGTTTCATCTCCGGGATTTACAATTGTAGCTCCTTGGAATGAATTTGTTGTTTATAATGTTAAAGAGACTAATTCGGAAGAAAAAATGGACGTTTTGGATAAGAATGGATTATCAATTTCTGTTGATATATCAGTTCGTTATAATCCAATTCCTAATAAACTTCCATTTTTACATCAAAGATTTGGCGAAAATTATACAAATCAATTAGTGATACCTGAAACTCGTTCTACTGTTCGTCAAGTAATGGGACGCTATACGGCAGAAGAAATTTATTCAACAAAAAGAGCACAAGTAGAATTAGATATTATTAATGAAACTACACAAAAACTTCAAGATAATTATGTTGAAACTCGTGCGGTTCTTATTCGTTCAATAAATTTACCGGAACAAATTCAATCAGCAATCGAAAACAAACAACAACAAGAACAAGAAGCATTAGCTTATAAATTCAGACTACAAAAAGAAGCACAAGAAGCCGACCGTAAACGTATTGAAGCCGAAGGAGAAGCAAAAGCTAATCAGATTATTAACAGTAGTTTAACTCCAAGTTTACTTAAAATGCGTGGAATTGAAGCTACTTTGAAATTAGCAAATTCAACAAATGCAAAAACTGTGGTGATTGGTAGCGGTTCTGATGGAATGCCTTTGATTTTGAATAACTAAAAGATAGACAGCTTCCATCAATAAATTCGGCTGAAGTTCTCTTCTTGAGTTTCTTTGCGATAATTTGTTTATGTATAAATGGTATTAATTTTTGTATAAATCTGTTATTTGCAAATATTTATCGTTTTCTTTATCTATTTTTCTGAAATTATAACTGAAAATATTTGCATTTTTTGTATCTATCAAAAATGTAATTGAATATGATAATCCTTTTTTGTTATACTGTGTAACTTGATGAATAATAATTGCTTTATCATCTTGGTTTTTAATTAATTTTTCAATTTCGTCTTGATTGGAAAATTTATAATTTTGAGAAAAATTACGTTTAAATGCAGCATCGTTTCTTAATTCCGGAGATAATTCATCTTTAATTATATACATAATTTTATCTTGAATTGGGCTTGCATTTTTTTTATAATAATCTAAAATATTTTCAGGTTTTAAAGTAGGATTATTTTTGCAAATTTCAATATTATTTTGTATGAATTTAATTAATATTCCTAATTTATAAGTATAATCTTCATTGTCGGTTTTTATTTCAGAATAGCAAAGAGGTATAGCACATAAAGTTGGCATTTCATCAACAGTTTTATAGTTTCCGCCAAGAGATAAAACTAAAAAATCAAACAAAGTTTCTGTTTTATCGTCATTTAATTGAACTTTATTAATCATTAAAAATGATTTTGTCGGGTCTTTGCGATATTTTTCAAAATCAGATTCTTTAATAAATTCGTATTTTGTAATTTTCCATTCTTCCGGAATTATTTCTTTCATAGTAAAATTATAATCCGACACGAAATTATTTTTTAAAACTATATAAGTTTTTGTATAAAAAAAATTATTTATTTGTTCCTGAGTTCCAATTGGTATTGAAATTTGAGATTTTGCAGAAATTATTACTACAAAACAGATAATAAATATTATTGATGTTTTTTTCATATTATTGTTTGCGCAGAAGACGTAGATTTAACAGACTTTTGCATGTAAATTTTTATTTTTTACAAAATTAACAGAATTTTTAAAATTAACAAATGAAATTTTGAAATTTACATTCGACCCACTTCGGGAGCGTAGTTGAAAATTGATAATTGAAAGTTGAGAATATTAAGATATGAGACCATTTCGTATTCTATTGCTCCCACTTTCGTTCATTTTTCATTCTTAATTTCTAAAATATACAATGGATGTCTTTCGTTATATTTAATTATAAAATCATATTTTTGTTTTTTTTGTTTTCTTTTTGATAATTTTTCAAATTGTTCTGATAGTTGGCTGTCGTCTTTTATTAACATAGAAACGTTTTTTTCATCATATTCAAAAATTTTACCTGTTTTCATACTTAAAAAAAATTGTCGTAATTCAGCTTCTTTGTAACTACGAATTGGATAATTTTCATAAAATCCACCATAAAATGGATTATAATCGCCTCCATAATAACGAGTTACAAAAACTGTTGTAACAAAATACGAAATTGTTCCGAGTGAAGGAATCATATTGAATTTATTTGCAAAAAAAATGTAGGGCTTCCCTCCTATGCTATATCCCCAAATATCTTTTTTATTAATTTCTTTTAAAATTCCATATTCATCGTAAAACTTTAAATGTATTACCGTGTCAAAAAATTCAAATTCATTTTCTCCTTCCGGAAAATTAATAATTTTATTAAAAGCTAATGGCAAATTATACTTTAATTGATTGAAATTAAAATATATACCTTCTTTAAATTGAAAAGAAAAATCATACTTTATACTATCTTGTTGTGAAAAAGACAACAAAAAGATATTTGTACATATTAATAATAAAATTTTTTTTTTCATTTATAGATTATACAATTTTAATAAATAATAATTCAATATCTTATCGGAATACTTAATTCTACTCCAACAGAAAATCTTGGAAAAGAAACATGATATGAATAATTTTCATTATCATTTTTAGACAATCTAAATTGTCCATAAACAGCAACAAAACTATAACCAAATCTTGCTTTTACTCCATAAGATAATTTTTCCATATTTAATCTGCCGGTTTTTTCAATTTTTATATCATCAGCTTCTAAATAAATTTTTTGTCGAAATTTATTTGCTACAGTAACAGTGCCATAAATTCCTAAATCAAGATACATGCTTCCTATACTACAACAATTTAAGATGCTAAAGCGTTGAAAAAATTCTAAATTAAAATTATTTAAAATTAATTTATTTTTTATATCAATATCAGAATAACGGTAACCCGGGAAAAACATAATAGGATATAAATCTATAAAATCTTTTTCCAAAGAATATTTTGATATACCAAATTCTAAATTAGCTCCAAGTGCATACCATTTACAAATATTATATTTATATCTAATTCCAAAATCAAAATCATAAGATTTTTGGTAAATAAATGGAAAATCATTTTTTTCTTCAAAAAGAATTGGAATAAACATTGAATATGCAACGTATCCGGTCATATAATGTTTTGCATTGTAGCCCCATTTTGATATGTTTTTTTCTTGTTTTTTTACGTCAACTATTGGTGGAATTATTATTCTATAATCTTTAATGTTTTTGCTAAATGTAGTATCACTAACAGTTTTTTCACTATTCAAATGGTAGGATTCATAATAATTTTGATAAAAAACATTAAGAATTTGATTTTCATTCAAACCTTTTTTTGAAATTTCAATAATTTTTCCGTTAGAATAAGAATGGATTTCATTGTAAGTCGCATCAAGAACCGGATATAAATTTTTAGCATAAGACAAATTTACATCAATTTGAGAATAATTACTTAAAGTTCCATTTTCATTTTGAATATTAAAAAATAATAGTTGTGGGGATTTAACAATAGTATCTTTTGGAGAAACGAGATAAATTTGTATTTTTTCATCTGATTGAGAAATTTCAAAAGATTTGTTGTGATTATCATTTTTATTTTCTTTATTAACAAAATATTTAGCCTGCGGAACTCCATAACCCAAAGCATAATCGAAATATGGATAAAGGTCTGCGGATTTTTCAATTTCTTGTTTTAGTTGCATAGCTGTTAATTTTGGATTTGTTTGCAATGCACAAGCAGCAAAACCTGCCGTCAATGGTGAAGAAAACGATGTGCCGTCAACATAAGTATAACTATTTGGATTTCTTTTTGGTTTAGCAACTTCTGCATGTCCAAAAGCTACAACATTTGGTTTTAAGCGTCCATCGGCAGTTGGTCCATAAGAAGAGAAATATATTTTTTTATAATTTGTCAAAGATGCTTGTATTCCGCCAACTGTTAAAACACTATCAGCATCGGCAGGTGTAATGATTTTCATCCAATTTTTAGTACTTCCTTCATTTCCGGCAGCGTTGCAAACTAAAATTCCTTTACTTGCAGCCAAGTTTGCTGCCCTTGCAACTAATGAAGTTTTTCCATCCATATCCGAATAATTGTATCGTTGAATACCATAACCCAGAGAACTATTAATAATGTCAGCTCCATTTTTATCTGCCCATTCAACAGCTTGTAACCACCAAAATTCTTCTTTTCGAGGTTCCGAATTTATTTCTGTACGTGCCAATAAAAATTCAGCTCCTGTTGCCATTCCTAATTTTGTTTGATTTCCAACGGTATCAGTTTTTATCCCGGCTATGCAACTCAAAACTTCTGTTCCATGCGAATCCCAACCATAAACATTTTCTTTTTTCCCAGGGAAATTCCATGTTTTTATTATTTGATTATTATCTCTTAAATGTTTAAAAGCTTCGTGTTTCTCAACATCCGGAAATCCTCCGTCAAAAACTGCAATTCTTATTCCTTTTCCATCAATTTTTTTATCTTCAAAATATTCTGCTCCCATTCTCAAAATTTGTGGAGACAACCTGATTTTTACTTCTTCTAATATTTCTGAAGTCTGATTTTCTCTAATATTTGTCGGTAATAAATTATTTTTTTCCGAAACAATTTCTATATTTTTTACAAAAGGGAAATTTCTAATTATTTCAATATTTTCATTACTCGCAGAAATCATCACCATATTAAACCATCGACTTTCTCCTACATAATCGCTACTTAAAACTTCAATTTGATTTATATAATTTTGATTAACAGGCATATCGACATAATCAAATAACGAAACATTATTCATTAATCGCCTTTCAATCGCCTTTTTGTCAAAATATTGATATGGATTAAATTCTACATTATTTTTATCAGTAAAGCTTACATAATAATAATTCTGACAAAAACTATATGCACTAATAAAGCACATAACCAAAATAATAAATAATTTCTTTTTACTTGTTCGAAGACTAAAGTTGTTCATAATTTAAATTTTATAAAATTATATTATTTTCATCTAAAAAACAAATTTTTCCAACTAAAAATTAATTTACAATAATTTTTTTAAATAAAAAAACTATATTTAATATCTAAAAATATATCAAAAACCTATTTCAACCTTATAATTTACAAGCCATAAACAAAAATCATTTATCTAACAAAAAAAATATTAAAAAAAATGTAAAAAATTTTTCTTTTTATAGTAATTTTGGAGAAAAAATAAAATGAGATGAAAAAATTATACCTTTTGATAATATGTTATTTTTTGTTTTTCTGCTTTTCTTCACAAGCACAAGTAAAACATGGAGTTCATAAAAATTTAGCTAAATATTTTGAAAAAGAAGAATGGGAAGATTTAGCTTTTAAAGCTGAAAGAATGTTGATAAAACAGCAACATACAAATGACCCTGAAATTTATCTTTATTTAGGATACTCTTATAATGAAATATTTTTATTATGTCTTGAAAAGCCGGAACTTTTAAATAAATATCCCGAATATCTAACTTCTTATAAAAATGCTTTGAATTATTCTCAACAAGCAAAAAAGAAAGACAAAAAAAAGAAATTATTATTTCCGGATAATGACAAATTGCTCCAAGAAATTGCAATAACAGGATATTATTATATAGATGATTTTGTTACTGCAAAGAAAAAATATCCAAAAGCAAATTCTCAAATGAATAAAATATTAAAAACGTATTCAGATAATAATCTGATATTTATGAAAGGTGTTTTATGCGAAATGTCAAATGATTTAGTAAATTCAAAAGCAATTTTTGATACGGTTTTTGACAAATTGTCCACTTCTAATAAAGAAAAAACTGCTTTCTATACGATTGAAGCATTCGATTATTATATTCATTTCTTAATTGACAAAGAAGAACCTGAAATTGAAAAAGCTAAAACATTCATTAATAAAGGAATAGAAATTTATCCTGATAATGAAATGTTAATATATTTGAGTGAATATATTGAGAATCCACAAACTCAAACATCAAAACCTGAAAATAAATTAAAAAAAGAAATATTAAAACAACTAAAATTAAATATTACAGACAATGATGAAGATGATGATGAACGGGACTAATTGATAATTGATAATTGAAAATTGAAAATGGCTTTAGCCCTCGTGTAGCGAAGCGTAACAACGGCAAAGCCTTCATGGAGCGAAGCGTAATAATCTAAAATATGTTAGGAATAATTGGAGGAACAGGATTAGAAAAAAGTAATATAATTCTAAATCCGCAAAGAAAAAAAATAGAAACAAAATATGGAAAACCTTCTTCGGAAATTTTGACAGGAATAGTGGAAGGAAAAGAAGTAGCAATAATTTCTCGTCATGGCGAAAAACATGACATCACACCTACTAATGTGAATAATCGAGCAAATATTATGGCTTTGAAAGAATTAGGTTGTAAAAAAATTATTGCGACAACTGCGTGTGGAAGTTTACGAGAAGAAATAAAACCGGGAGATTTTGCAATAGCAGATCAATTTATTGATTTCACTAAACACAGAATATTAACATTTTATAATGATTTTAAAAATGGAGTTCAACATTGTCCGATGAGTAATCCGTTTGATAATGATTTGAGAAAAATTATTAAAAATTTTGCTGAAAAATCAGGAATTGAAATTCATGCAAAAGGAACAATCGTAACGATTGAAGGACCACGTTTTTCAACAAAAGCAGAATCAAACATGTTTCGGCTTTTAGGTGCAGATTTAATTAATATGAGTACTGTTCCTGAAGTAATTTTAGCAAATGAAGCAGGTATAAAATATGCCGCAATTGCAATTGCAACCGACTACGACTGTTGGAAAGAAGATGAAAATGCTGTTTCTTACGACATGGTTATGAAAAATTTTAATAAAAGTATTGCTAAATTAGTGAAACTTTTGACGGAAATTATTAGAAATAGTGATTAATAAATAATAAAAAATGTTTGTTGAAAAATCACTGACGAACGGCGATTGAGAAAAATTCAAAATACGTGTGTACTCTATGTTTATCACCAAACACCTATTCATAATAAAAGTCGTCCTTGAAGGACTTGTAAGAAGTATCTGTTTCTATAGCCAGCAGGCTGAAGTCTACGGCTAATAGCGTATCGTCCCTGCGTGACTTATGGAATTATCTCCATTATCAATTTTCAATTATCAATTTTCAATTCTTTATCATTGGTACTACTTTTTCGGCAATTCTTTTCACTAATTCGTCAAAGGCTTCCTCTCTTGCTTTTTTGTAATTATTATTTGTCCAACCGCCTTTGGCTTCATTTATTTGTGGTTTTAACGTCTTTTTTGTTTTAGCATTGTAAATACTTACGGTTGCATCTGCCCAGCAAAACACTGTTCCTCCACCTGCATCATTACAGCGAGCGATATTTGAATTTATTGTTATCACATAATCGGCTTGCTCTTCCTGTTCGGTAAAGTTACAACCGCAATCGTTACTTGTGAGCATTCCGGGCAATTTATCGGCTATATAAACTATTTCTTGACCGTCAACAATTTCTTTACATTTCAAAAATACGTAAATACCTTGCTCTAATCTTGCCAAAGCCTGAATAATTTCGTTGCGATATTTGGCTGATTTATCTCGCTGAATATTTGCATTTGGGTCTATAGCTATTAACATATCTTGTGCCTGTTCAACTTTTACCAACAAAGGTATTGCTTCTTCATATTGTTTTTTGGCTTTTGGTTTTTCACTATTATCTTCAAACTGTTTTGCTGTACTTAATATACTTTCCAACTGTTGCATGTTCATTGTTATCGAAGCGTTGTAATAACCGATTAACTCATATTTATTAGCGAAAGCAAAAGCGTATATCATTCCATCGGTGGCAGAATAGGTTTCTACTTTAAGTCCTGTAATTTCGGCGGTGGCTTCTGTTTTCACGGAAGATTCAAAAATAGCTTCGATTTTTTCGCTCGCTTCGGCATTTGTAGCCAT
>JAITXI010000104.1 GCA_031284905.1 Bacteroidales bacterium | reverse complement strand
CGGCAGAATTGCTATTACATTTTGACATAGTATCAATAAAAGAAAGTGGCGATGCAAGTCAAGCCCAAGGCGTATTGCATATTTTATTAGAGGAGAAAAATATTTTACCCTCAGGCTACTACGCGACAGATTACGAATCGAAAGGTTTTTATGAAAGTTCGGAGATACAAGATTTTCCAATACGAGGGAAGAAAGTTTTATTGAAGCTACGTCGCCACCCCGTTGGCGAGACAAAGCAACAAAAAGCAAAGAAATACGTCTGTCCCGTCTTTTGTGAAATAGTTTTTATATCCGCCATTATCGGGACAAGTAAAACGTACATTCCCTCTTGTTGACCAAAGCCAATACTTTGTATCGTTAAAATAACTCCCATGCCGGCATGTATTGTTGTTGGGCTTACGGAATTAATTGTTTGTGTCAATTTATTTCAGAACAAGACAGGTATTACTCATTTATCTATCTCCCAGCACCAATTTTAATTTATCAATTTTAACATCCCAGGAATCTTTTGTTTCGGACTCGCTCCATTCAACACAATCAGTAATGATTAAAGCTAAATCGTTATTAATCAATTCCAGTTCTTCAATTTTCAATTCAAAAAAAGAGTTTGTTTCGGATTCTGTCCAATAAAATCTTAGAGAATTTGAAGATGGTTTTTCAATTCTTGCAGTTGTAGGACTTTTGTCCCAATAAAACGTAATTATATTATCTTTTATAAAAACTTTTTCGGCAAACCATTCTTCAAGTCCTGCTGCTGTACTAATTTTAGTATATAAAATTTTGGGTGATGTTTTTATTAAATATTCTAATTCAACTTCTTTCATATATTGATATTTTATAATATTATTTACAAATATATACAATCTTTTTTAGAAAAACAACATTTTATATTATTTTTATTAGAATTAGAATTAATATTCAATTTTTTCTTTAAAATTTTCCCATTTTTCAAAAACTTTCAATGCTTCTTCACGAAAAATATTTTCTGTTTTAAGATTTCGATATTGATATTGTTTTTCAATTTCTTTATAAATAAATTGGTCACTAAAACCAATTTTATCTGCATCATTCTGATTACAAGCAAAATACAAATGTTCAATTCTTGCCCAATAAATAGCTCCAAGACACATCGGACATGGTTCACATGATGAATAAATTTCACAACCGCTTAAATCAAAAGTTGATAATTTTTTTGTTGCCTGCCTGATTGCATTTATTTCTGCATGAGCAGTTGGGTCATTATCTTTTGTAACGCTGTTTGATGATTTTGCAATAATTTCGCCATTTTTTACTATTACTGCTCCAAATGGACCTCCACCATTATCTATACTTTCATTTGCTAATTTAATAGCTTCCGACATAAATTCTTCTATTTTCATAATATATTTTTGTCCACAAAAAATTAATATAACGACTAAAAAGCAAATAATACAAGATCTGTCAAATAAATGTAATCATGTACTATTTGCCTTTTAGTTATATTTTCTGAAACCTATTTTAGTAGGTCTTAAATCTTGGAATATTATTTTTAGCTTTATCGTTATATCCAAATACAAGGTTACATCCCATTCTAACATTTATCATTCTAGCTTTTTGCGGTAAAATCATTCCTAAAACATTATCGAATGAAGAATACCATAAAACAGGACCAAGTCTCAGTGTTAAACCGAAACCGATATTGTTATATGAATGATTTGCAACGGTATAGCTTGCATGAATAGAAACAATTTTGCATACCGGAGCATTAATATATAAAGTACCTGCTTGAAGATATTGTTTTCTATAAAATTGACCTCTATACAACAAACCAACTTGTAATTGGTCGAAAATTTTATATTCTACTCCTGCATAGATATTAGAAGGTAAAAATGTTGTATATTCTTCGTCATTTTGTAATTCCGGTTGGAAAATATTCAATACGCTATCTCCAAATTCTTTTGCCAGCGCTTCCCATTGATTTTTGTATTTTATAGAATCAAAATCTATTGGTTTAATTTCTAAACCTCTGAAAGTAAATTCTCCTTTACTGCTTAACTTTTGTGTATTGTTATTCCAATGGATAAAACCCAAATCTGTAGCTGATGCAAACACTTTTACCTCATCAATAATTTGATATTGAAAACCTAAATCAATTGCTCCGCCAAGATTTTTAAATTTAAGAATATTATTTTTTAAAAATTCTCCGTTAAAATCATTCATTTCGGCTTTAACAGAATCTGTTCCGTAAAAATTTAAAGAAGAAAGTATTGGTAAAGAACTTCTTACGTTCATATCAGCATCAAAAGTCATTCTGTAATCATCTTCTATAGTTGCTGTATTAAGAGTTAATTTTTTGATATTAGTTTCGACATTTGCATTTCCCCATAAAAGTTTTGCTCTAACACCAATTCTTAATTTATCATTAACAGGAATTGAAGCTCCTATGCCTAATTCTGTATAAATCAGAGCATTAACATCTAATTTTGAAAAATCTAGTGGTTTGCCTTCCATCATATAGTCGTAGTTTCCGTGTATGCCAAGTTCAAACAAGTCATAAGGTAAAGAAAACCCTACGTTAATTTTTTCAGTTAAATTAAAAGACCAAAAAATATCTCCTCGTCCTAACCAGCCAATATTTAGAAGTTCTAAATGAGTATTTATAAAGGTATTATTAACTTTAGCCTTTTTTAAATTTTTCATAAAATTATTGAGGTCTAATACCAAACTGTCAGCTTGGCTACCGGTTCCATGGTGATAAAGATTATTCCAATGAAAACCGGAATTAGTTACATTCAAATACATTGAAGGAGGCAATTGTCCAAAAATAGGAACTATTAAACCGCCAACATGACCTGTATAAGGAGATTCGGCTGCTACATTCATAAACCCGCTTTGGAATACTCTGTTCATTGTGTAAAATTGCATTCCTTGTTGTGCTTTTGCATTTATCCCAAGAACTACTGAGATTAGTATTAATATATATATCTTTTTAATTTTCATGACTTTAATTATTTATTAGAAATTGTATCATTTTCAATAGCATTTTGAATAGAATCAATGTTTCCTTCAATACCGACTTTGAAATCTAAACCTATGAAGAATTTAACTCTATTTTCCGGATAAATTTTAACAAGTTGTCCGGGCTGGTCGTGATTTACATCAGTTGTATTTGCCGTTACTTCATAAATAATTTTCTTAACAGTTTTCCATTTTCTGATTTTATCATTGGTTACTGTTATATAAGTAATTTTATCTGATGTTCCGGAAACTTTATCTCCGGCACCAACCGGTGCTGCCGACAAAACTTTTTCTGCTTGTGTAACAAAAAGTTCGTCAAGAATGTTATTATTTTCGTCAAGGAAATATACTTGGGTAAGCATTTCGGCAGGAAAACCGTTTGTGATTTTTACTACTAATTCCGCACGTTTCACGGGGTCGTATGTAAATATATATTCCGGCAATTCAAAATCTGCTGTGTCTTTCATTTTAAATAGAGACATATCTCCCCAAAGAGGCAATTCCATTTCTATATCGGCTTTTAATTTTGAATCGTCTGTAATAAATTGGTTTAAAGAAGCAAGGTCGCTTTGTTCGTTATTTGTAGCTGCTGTTGCTGAAAATTTTATCCATCTTGGTTTCTGACTTACAATGTCAGGAAGATTTGAATTTTCTTTATTTATTGTTATGTTTCCTTTTGCAGGAACTCCTAATGCGGTAGAATAATTAACGTTATGCCAATCAGGATGAAATATTGATAGGCTAGGGTTAGTACTTGTTAATAAGGGTAATTGAATATCTTGATGAGTATATGCTTTAAGTTCATTAAATGTGAAATATGAAGGAACCCCAAAAGTATTTTCGTAGTCAACTTTTATTTTAGGGTCTTTAAAATAATATCTGTTTATTTCATATTCTTCTTCTTTAAATATTTTAACATCTATAGTATCTTTTTTAAACATTAGTTTTTTCTGTCCAAAATTACCTATAATTTTGCTATATTCAATATTTGAAAATGTAACATCAATTGATACACCTCCGGTCGGAGGAGTTCCGCTATAATTAACATGAAAGACAACCGGAATTTTATTGTATCCCGGTGTGCTTGTTGAAAAGTCAATAGTATAACCTGCCAATGATTGAGAATCTTCTATATTATTACTAAAAATAAAAGAAAGTGCGGAATTTCCATTAATTTTTATTTCGGGAAATATTACGTGAATGCTGGAAAATTCACTAATAGAAAGGAGTTCGCCGTTTTCTTTTGCTATACGAATATTAGCATTTCCACTTTTTAACGTCATTTCTTTAAATTTTGTACCGGTAAGGAAAGTGCTGCCATTTAGCTCGTCAGGAACTATTTCCCAATTTTGTGTAACATCAGTATTCTTAGTTAATGCAGGAATCTTAAACAAATTGTGCATTACACCAACCTTAAACAACGAGTCTGCAAAAAAAGATTCAACATGAGTTTTATAAAGTAAAGACAAATATCCTTCATCGTTTATAATAACGTTATCTATTCCACCGGCAAATTTGTCTATATCAACATAACTTAAGTCTCCAAAAGCGAGAGGAACGGCAAAACTTGCATCATATTTAACTTCTCTGTTCCATTTGTCTAAATTAAATTCATCTTTTATACAAGTTGTAAAAGTTATTACAATACAAGAAAAAAGGAATAATACAATAATAATTTTTTTCATTTTACAAAAGTTTTAAATGTTAATTATTTTAATATACAAAGTTACTACTAAAAAATTAGAATTGCAAATATTACTTAAATCTGTTATACCATTTAAAGTTTTTTTCATTTTGAAAGTTATTCAGTACTAATTACTGAACGCCATTGAAACTTTGGACTGATTTGTATGTGTAAATGGTATTTTATATAAAAATAAAGCCATAATAACATGGAATACAATCACAAAATATGACATTTTGGCACAATGTTGATTTGGCACATTCTTTGGAAAAGTAAAATAAAAAAAAGATATGATACAAAATAAAGGAAACATTGGAGTAACAACAGAAAACATTTTTCCAATAATAAAAAAATTTTTATATTCCGATCATGAAATATTTTTAAGAGAGTTAATTTCAAATGCAGTTGATGCAACACAAAAATTAAAAACTTTTGCTATTTCGGGCGAATTTAAAGGAGATACAGATGATTTAAAAGTAAATGTAATTTTAGATAAAGATAATAAAACAATCACTATTAGAGATAATGGTATCGGAATGACTGCCGATGAGGTTGAAAAATATATCAATCAAATTGCATTTTCCGGTGCCGGAGATTTTTTAGATAAATATAAAGATACTGCAAATGTTATTATTGGACATTTTGGATTAGGATTTTATTCTTCCTTTATGGTTTCAAGTAAAGTCGAAATTATTACAAAATCGTATAAAGAAAATGCTGTTCCTGTAAAATGGGAATGCGATGGAACGCCTAACTATTCATTAATAGAAACAGAAAAAACAGAAATTGGTACAGATGTAATTCTCTATATAGATGAAGAATCAGAAGAATTTTTAGATAAATTTAAACTTGAAGGACTTTTAACAAAATATTGTAAATTTTTGCCTATTCCGATAATTATTGGGAAAAAAACAAAATGGGAAGATGGAAAAGAAGTTGTAACAGATGAAGATAATCAAATAAATGATGTAAATCCACTTTGGAAACAAAAACCTGTCGATTTGACATCCGAACAATATGAAAGTTTTTATAGAACTTTGTATCCCGGAAATTTTGAAAAATCTTTGTTTAATATTCACTTAAACGTAGATTATCCGTTTAATTTGACAGGAATTTTGTATTTTCCCAAAATAACATCAAATTTGGATATTCATAAAAACAAAATTCAACTTTATTGTAATCAAGTATTTGTAACTGATTCTGTTGAAGGAATTGTACCCGAATTTTTGACTTTGTTGCATGGAGTTTTAGACTCTCCGGATATTCCGCTAAACGTGTCGAGGAGTTATTTGCAAAGCGACTCAAATGTAAAGAAAATTTCAAGTCATATCACAAAAAAAGTAGCAGACAAATTATTTGAAATTTTTAAAGAAAATAGAGAAGACTTTGAAAAAAAATGGGACGATTTGAAATTATTTATCATATATGGAATGATTTCTGATGAAAAATTTTATGAAAAAGCAGAAAAATTCTTTTTGTTAAAAAATGTTGATAATCAATACTACACACTTGAAGACTATAAAACAAAAATAGAAACAAATCAAACCGATAAAGATAAAAAACTAATATATTTATATGCTTCAAATCGTGACGAACAATATTCATATATTCGAGCAGCAAAAAATAAAGGATATGATGTTATTTTATTTGACGGTCAATTAGATTTGCATTTTGTAAATACTATAGAACGAAAGTTTGAAAACACTCAATTTGTTCGTGTTGATTCTGATATTGTTGATAATTTAATCAAAAAAGACAACAAAATAGAATCTGTATTAAGTGAAAAAGAACAAGAAAATTTAAGAAATGCTTTTCAAGGAGCTTTACAAGATAATAGTAAATTTTGGGTAATTTGTGATAATATGAGTCCAAACGATATGCCAATAATTATTGCAAGAGACGAATTTATGCGTCGTATGAAAGATATGGCAAGTATGGGTGGAGAAATGTATTTCTATAAAGATATGCCGGATAATTATAAAGTAATATTAAATACCAACCATAAATTAATTTTAGATATTAGTTCAAAATTGGAAAAGAAAACTTCGACAAAACGAATGGAATTAGACCAACAAATGGACGAATTGTCATCAAAAAAAGCTGAATTAGAAAATAAACTTAAAGAATATAAAACAGAAGAAGAAAAGCCGATAACAGAAAAAACAACTCTCGAAGACATTGAAAATCAGATACATGAATTAGGTCATAAAATTGAGGACACTAATAAAGATTTTGGCAAGAATAATAAAGTTGTCAGTCAATTGATAGATTTAGCGTTGTTGGCAAATAATTTATTACAAGGAGAAGCATTAAGCAATTTTATAAATCGCAGCGTTGATATTCTGAATAAATAAATTTCTTTTTTGACTTGAGAAAACTTCATACTAAATGCTATAATAGTATGAAATCATATAACATATTTAGTTTTTCTTTTCCAAAACAAAAGAAAGCCAAATCCAATCGCAACTAAAATAGTTATAATGAAAATAATGTTATTATCAGGGTAAAAATTCATCTCTTCCAAACTCATTTCCTGATTTGTTCGCACAAAATAAAATGACATACAAACTGCCATTGCATTATTGAAAAAATGAGCAAAAATTGACGGATATAATGATTTAAAATTATATGCTAAATATCCCAAAAATATTCCCAAAATAAAACGAGGAAAAAATCCAAAAAATGAAAGATGAATTGCAGAGAAGATGAAAGCTGTTATCAGAATAGCAAAATTTTGATTTTTTATTAATTTCCCTAAATATTTCTGGAGAACTCCACGAAATACAATTTCTTCACCAATTGCAGGAATTAATGCAATTACAATAATATTTAAAATAAAACTAAAGATAGAATTTTCAGAAATAATTAAATTAATAATTTTTGCATTTGTTTCTTCTGCAATTCTTAATATTTTTTCAATTAATTGGAATTGTTCGGGAAATTTGATTGCTTCATTCCATTCTGTAATTAAAGAAAGTAGCGGAAAAGCTGTGAGCATAAACAAAACAATTAATAAATACTTCAGAATATTAGGAGAATTTTTTAAATTTATAAAATCTGAAACTTTTTGTTGGAATAATATTGCAAGAATGATTGGAGGTAAAATAAATAATATTACACTACTTAAAAGCTGTGAGATTTTTAAAAAGAAAATTTCGGTAGTATTTTCCGCTGTAAGATTATTAATCATAATTCCACCGCATAAATACGATGTTATTACAACACTTACAGCATTTGAAATAATAAAAGCACCGATAAAAATGAAAATACTACAAAATATTTTTTCTGTACGAGTAAAATTACGAGTTATTTTTATCATTATAATATATTTTTAATTGATAATTATTTATTTTTAAATTTTTTTTATATATAAAATTAAAATCAGGAGATTTTACGCCGTTTCTTAATTTTATTTCACTAGTGAATATTCTTGCTTCGTCCCATAGATTTTTGGAAATGAATTTATTTAATGTAAAACTTCCACCTTCTACAATAATTGATTGAATTTCAGTTATATATAAATAATTTAATATTTGTTCAATTACGTCTTTTTCAAAATTAATTTTCACAAAGTTTAAATTATTGTTCTTAAATTCACTTTTTGAATTAAAAATAATTGTTTCTGCTTGATTATTAAATATTTGAAAGTCATTTTTCAGATAATTATTTTTGTCAATTATTATTCTTTTAGGATTATGACCAAAATAATTTCGAGATGTTAGTTGCGGATTATCAAGAATAACGGTATTTTTTCCAACTAGAATGGCGTCTTCTTCTGTTCTCCATTTATGAACAATGCTTCGTCCAAACTCATCTGTAAAAAAGATTGGTTTTTCAGTATTTTGTGGACGATTTATATCAATAAATTTATCTGACGACTCTGCCCATTTCAGTATAATATAAGGTCGTTTTTTTGTGTGAAAGGTGATAAATCGTTTATTTAATTCTTCACATTCTTTTTGCAAAATATTTGTAATAACTTCAATGTTAGCCGCTTGCAGTTTTTTTATTCCGTTTCCGGCAACTTTTGCAAACGGGTCAAGATTTCCGATTATAACTTTCGGAATTTTCATTTCTATTATTAAATCTGTACAAGGAGGAGTTTTACCAAAATGCGAACAAGGTTCTAAAGAAACATATAATGTTGATTTTGTCAATAATTCTTTATTTTGAACAGAATTTATCGCATTTACTTCTGCATGTGCTTCTCCAAATTTTCGATGAAAACCTTCGCCAATTATTTTATTTTCATATACAATCACCGCACCAACCATAGGATTTGGAGAAACTTCGCCAAGTCCGTTTTTAGCTATTGATATACAGCGTTTTATGTAATGTTCGTCAATTGTCATTTTATAGAAATTTCGTTATTGATTTATTTATGGATGCATTCCTAACGAAATGTAAGATGAATTTATTTTGCATTTTTTTACCGATTTGCATAGTAAACGGCACTTGGGTGGTAAGTTCCAAATTGTTAAAAATGGAATAGCCCGTAATTTTTCCGTTGGACAAGCGACGAATGTTGCCCTTTGCCACCAACAAATTAAGTACTCGATTGACAGTAGGCTGTTTGCTTACTTCAATAGGGAAGTCCTTCGGCGTAAAAACGAAACCGAATGGGAAGGTAACGATTGTATTTTTTATTTTGTCTGTCATAATTATTGCTGGTTTTTGCCTATAAAAAAATTGAATAATTAGGATTGTTTGATGATTTCCCAATGCCCACCATTGTCCGGTCCAATTCTCATAATAATATTACCATCTTTTAAATTTTTCAAATGTTTTTCAATAGTTTTGGTGCTTAATTGCAAGTTAGCGGCTATTTCATCAATTGTAATTTTTGGTTTTTCAGTTAGTAAATACAATATTTTCTCCCTACTTTTCTCCCTACTTTTCTCCCTACCTTTCTCCCTACTTTTTACAATTAACGTTGCAGAATTGTCAGGCTTCTTTTCACTTTCTACTCTGCTTTCATTATTCGCTTTTTCATCGAATGGTACGCTAATACGAATAACAGACGACATAAACCGAACAACATCTCTACCATATTTTGCAACAATATACGGTATGCCGGAGCCTAAACGCTCAACATACTCAAGGTCTTTGAAAATTCGCATAATTTCACGGCTTCTGGGTTTGGAAACACCGGTGTAAAATTCTTCTTTACTCAAACCTTCAACCAAACCTCCATAAGTGGTGATTTCAAAACGGTCGGAAAAAATCTCAAACACAGGCGTTTCGCCACTCGCATAATCGTTGTGAGCAAAAGCATTGATAATAATTTCTCTTAAACTCTTACTATCCACATATTTTATTTCTTGACGAGGTCCAAGTCCCACTTTTTTTGCCTGTGTTACATTCTCAATGTCAAGTTTGTCAATTACTTTTTGCATCGCTTTGACTATCGAACAATAACCGTATTCTTCGTTTTCGCGTAACTCCATCTTGTCTGTGCCCCACCATTTGGCAATGCGCACCGACATATTATTTTTATCGGCAAACAGACAGGCAAGTTGATTGTATTTCCCGTCTGTGGTTAGAAAATCCAAAGTCTTTGCAAATTGCGAATTAAGAATAATGCCTCTGCCTTCGTAAAAGATTTTCAATTGGTTGAAAGTCAAATCCTGATGCCGTGACGGATTATTAATCAATACCAAAGGTTTTTGTTTTGTCATCAACTTGCTAATCATTTCTTCTGGCATCGATTGTACCGCACTGCCTATACGCATAAAACATCCGGCTTCCGAACGTCCTTTTTGTTTGATATAGTAAGGAGTTTCCATACCAGCGGCTAAGCGTATGACGACTACCAATTTGTTGTCTTCCACGTTCAAATCAATATCAAAAAGCCCCAGAATGCTTGGGCGAATGTTATTTATCAAGCGGTCTTTCACTTTGAGTTGTATCTCATCAGGACTTTGAACGCCCACCACCTCGCCATCATCTTTTACCCCTATGTGTATTTCACCGCCATCGGTGTTTAAAAATGCCACTACCTCTTTTTCTATATTGTCGGTAAGCGTTTGCTTATATTCCATACGACTATTTTCCATATTATTTCCCTCTGTTAATTATTTTTATTGTTTCTGTCATAATTATTGCTGGTTTTTGCCTATAAAAAATCTGTAATTGACTTAGTATCTTCTTCCAACGTAGTTTTTTCTTCGTCAGTGTAGTTTGCTTGTTTGCTATTATCGAATTTGTCTTCTATAACAATAATAAAGTCGTTGATTTTCGCTGTAAATTCAGGAAAACCAACTTTGCCTGTTCCTTTTTTAGAGGCAGTTTTTAAAGCATCTTGAATTTCTTTGATACTACTTCCGTTTGGCGTGTAGGCTATTTTAGAAGCATCTAAAAGTTTGCCTATAAAAAAGTCTGTTTTTCGTTCATTTGCCATTATAAATGTAATTTAATATTT
>JAITXI010000108.1 GCA_031284905.1 Bacteroidales bacterium | reverse complement strand
GCATTTAAGTTGTTCTCCGATAATCTTGCAGCTTTTGAAAATATATCCTTTATGTACTTTGTTTCCGACTCCGTAATGGCAGCACGTGAGAATATATCGCAAAAAAATTCTCTGTGTTTGTCTCGCGGTGTATGCGTATAAAAGCCTAAACTTTCAAGTGAATCACAAATCGAATTTGTAAGGCTATCGATTGCGTCTCGCGGGACACTTTCCCACTTGCCACGCTCTGTTTTAAAATCGGACATAGCAGTATATAATTCGTAACAATAAATTTGCACCGAATGTGATAAGTTTAATGACGGAAAAACATTATCTGCGGGGATATAAGAAGTCATATTGCAGAGCTCAAGTTCGGTGTTTTCAAGGCCGGTACGTTCATTTCCAAAAACGAGCGCGGCATTATTGCCTGAATAATCTTTTAAAAAATCGGCGGTCTCGTTTGGCGTAAGCGTGATGTTTTTTCTAAGCTTGCCAAGACGGCGGCTTGTACCAATTACAACAGAGCAATCTGCTATCGCATCTTCAAGGCTGTTAAAAAATCGAACATCATTCCAAACATCTTGCGCATGAACAGAGCGCGCAATTATAACATCTTCCTGTAATTCTGTTTCGGGGCTAACAATGCGCAGCGATTGCATGCCCATATTTTTCATAGCGCGGCAAACAGCACCAATATTACCGCTCTCGCTTGGGCGGCATAAAACAATTTGTATATCTTTTAATTGCATGATGTTTGATAGTATACTATATTTTATGAATATGGTATTCACAGGAAAACGCGCTTTAGTTATAGGCGGCACAGGCGGAATAGGCGGTGCTCTAAGTTTATCACTTGCAAACTGCGGTGCGGAACTTGTAATCATAGGCGGCTCATCAAAAACTCGTCTTGATGCGACAATTAATTCAATAAAAAAAAGCGGCGGCACAGCAAGCGGACATTTGTTAAAACTTGACAATGTAGAAAATGCAGTAACAAGTATTTTATCTTTGTGTCCGCAAACAGATATTTTAATTTGTGCGTTCGGTCCGTTTTGCAGAAAACCACTTGCAGACATAACAGTGCAAGATTGGCAGCACTTTGTTGGCTTAAATCTAATTTTGCCCGGCGCTTTAACTTCGGCGTATCTTGGAAAAATGGCAAAACAGCACTGGGGTCGAATACTATTATTTGGCGGTACAAACACAGCAAATATAAGGGGCTTTACAACAACTACGCCGTATTCTGCCGCAAAAACCGCACTTGGTACAGTCGCAAAGTCTGTTGTAAAAAATGCAGACGGCGTAACCTGCAACGTCGTCTGTCCGGGATTAACGAACACCGAGTATATGAACGAAGAAGCAATTCAATACAACAAAGAAAACGCACCCGGCGGTAATGTTCTTTCTGTAAAAGAAATTGCAGATTTTGCAATCGAAATATTAAAGAATCCGGCTTTAAACGGCGGTATATTCCCAATCGACTACGGCATCGAAATTAACAAAGTATAATTTTTATAATGAGGCTACGGTCCTCTGATCAGCTCTAACTTGGCGTTCTGCATAACATTTGTTATGCAAAACGCTTTCCAATTTGATAGGCTTTCTCGCAATCTTTTGGGAATAATGTTTCTCGTGATTTTCGTTTTTTGTTTTCATTAAAATTTGACGCATCGTATTTGCTGTAATCATCAAATTGCCATGTATCGGTACAAATAAGTTGCTCAATTTTGCCGTTCAACTTTTTTAGAGTTCCGGTATTGAGCCTATAGGCATGCTTAAACAGCATTGACATTGGTTTTGGAAAATTCATGGTGTAGAAAAATGCTGCGTTAATTTTGCCGGTAAAAACTTTAAAACTTTTATTGTCATACGAAGTATTCATAAATCCAAAACGTTCGATAAAAGCGCGCATAAGAGATGTAACATCGCCAAGGTAAATGGGCGATCCTAGAATAACGGCATCGCTTTGCATTGCCTTTTCCAATACCAGTGTTAAGTCATCTTGTAAAGCGCACGAGCTTATAAATTTTGTTCCCTTGCGTTTACATGCAAAGCAACTTATGCATCCTTTAAACTGTAAATCAACAAGATGGATCAGCTCGGTTTCGGCGCCCATAGATGCCGCTCCATCTAACGCTTTTTGCAACAAGGCGCTTGTGTTGGCATTTTTTCGCGGACTGCCATTGATGGCAATAACTTTGCTCATTTTATCTGTCTCCATTGCTTTTTATAAAGTATAGTTAATTTGCATAATTGTCAATATATTTAATAGCGTACAGTCCTGTTATGCGAAGTCGCCCCCTCTTGTTACGTTAGTATAACTTTTATATTATTTTACGCAGAAACCATTTTTTTACATCTATGCTTTTTTTATATTTAAATGGCTTTATCTTTTTATATATCTCTTTTTTTTCTTTTAATGCAATTCGTAAATCATAAATGTCCTGCAAATTGAGCCAAAATTCTGCGCTATTACAAAAATATTTTGACAATCTGATTGCAACATCCGGTGTAATTTTTCGTTTGTTGTTAATAATTTGACTAATCGTAATTTGCGCAACATCAATTTCTTGAGATAATTTGTAACCGGTTATTCCTAAAGGAATCATAAATTCATTTTTTAAAATATATCCGGCAGACAATGGTAAATTTTTTTTCATAACATACTCCTTAATGATAGTATTTTCAATTGCCCGTCCTCGCGCCGCTATGGATGGCGTTACGGTCCTCTGATCAGCTCTGACTTGGCGCTTTGCATAACATTTAATTATTCTTAATTTCACTTTTTTCATATAATATTTCTGGATCTAAATCTATCCCATTTGGCCATTGTATTGTGTCAAAAGAAATCTTTACCCCATTGAATAAATTTTCATCCTTTAATGTTTTAAATAATCCTGTATTTAGGTAAGGTTTTATATCAAATATTCTTATTTCATTATTTTCAAATGTGAGTTCCAGTTTATAATCTAATAATGGTTGAACTTTATTTATTGATAAATACATCGGTCATTCCCTTTATTTTAGTGGATCAATATTATATGGAAGCTCACCGTTCTGAGCCAATTCCCAATTGGCTAACAGCTCGTCTTTATGTAAAACTATCCATGCAGAAACTAGTTTCTCTTTATCTGTGGTATATTACCTTCAATTTTTTCTCCAGTTTTTATATCAAAAATAGCCTTTTTTTTCTGATAAATTGCGTGGATATGGGGAGGATTGTGTTCCTTTTTCCCCAAATACATCCTTATTAATATTCCAAAAAACATTGAAATCGTTGGCATATACTAAGAATATCTTATTGGTTGATTTTTGGCAAGTATGTTAATTACTATGCGTATAATTTTTTAGACCACCACACCCAATCGTCTGCTGCTATGGATGACGTTGAGGTCTTCTGATCAGCTCTGGCTTGGCGTTTTGCATAAACGGGCTACTGCCCGCATCGCGTAAAGCGACATGTTATGCGAAGTAGGAGCTGCTTTACACTGGTTGTATAAACTTATTTGCATAAAATAAAAATACTAAACAACTATTACATTGTAAAAAATATATTGTATAAATTATATTTCTTATATATTTATTCTTATGATTAAGTAGTTTTAATAATTTCGTAAACAATATATTATAAATTATTGTAAAAATCATTGCGGTTATTCCATACCCTATTCTATTTGGTATCACCATAGCTACTAATCCAACCATCATATATAATAAAAAATTTATTGTAGTAACAATTCCATAAAATACATTATATTTAATATAGATAATAATAAGATAAATGATATATTTATTAAACATAATATTTTTAAATAAACATTTGGTTTTTCGCCATAACCAAAACCAATATCATAATATTTATAAAACAGTCTTCAACTAATTTTTGCCCCTATTTCGCATAACGTTCTAATTGTATGCGACGGTTTTATGCGTCCAAGCGGGCTACCGCTTTAACAAATTGATATTACCAAATTTTATTAAACGGTTTTATATTTGACTTTTATCTACGGTGCCATGGAAAGCGGTAACAAAGTTCCTTTTACAGTTAAAATGCCATTATTATATCCTATTGTTAAAGTACCATCATATTTACGACTTGCATTTGTATCCGCAATATCAGACACAAGTGTAATTTTATTCCAATCAATGGAATCTATTCTTGTGGAGTCTGCGCCAGTCTTTGCATATTGAGGTTTTAATTGAGATGAAAGTGTATTAGATACTGTAATATTTCGTGCCAAAAAACAGGCATTTTTTATATCAATTTGTTTCTTATCATCTGTTTTAATTTGATATACAGTACCATATACTATAAAACGAATGATAAGTTTTTGCCCTTCTTCGTGTACTGTTAAATGAAAATTGTCTGTATACTGACGTGAAGCCACAGGAAATAATAATAAATGTCTAACTCCAACTGGGATTGTGTATTTTTTGGTAGTTGTTGAATCATAACGAACAACATCAAATTCTCTGGTTGACCGAGCAATGCTCGCTCCTGTTACTGCATCATAAGAATCATTTATTTTTTTATTGCCAATTGACCAATTAAAATAATCTTTTGATGGTTCCGAACTAAGAACATTATACCGCATATCAATAGCAACTTCTTGTGTCATAGCCAAAGAATTTATAATTATCAAAAAAGTTCCAAAAAATAATAATTTTTTCATTTCAAACTCCTATAAATCATTAATTTATAATTTTCGCACATTTAATGGTTCTTTACAATACATTTTAAAGAGTTGTTTTTTAGCACAGTACGGATGGCGTGCAGCCTCCTGATTTGTCCAGATCTAATAATAACGTATAATGTTTCTGCTTTTACTATTCGGGGTTAAATTTTTGTATCTGTATATTGGGAATAAATTTATAGTGTTTATCATTTCCCGTTAACACTATTTCCTAATTTTCCAATGCTGTTGACGCAATAATTGCATCTCCTAATTCTAATGAATGGCTTAAAAAATAATCTTCTACTAAAAACATTGCCCGTGTCGATATATTTTCATTTATTTGTATTATTTCCGTAGACTATCTCTTTAAATGTTTTTGAAATAACTTTAATTCGTTTTTACCTTTCATTCCATGTATTATTTCTATATAATTTATTACGAAATTTTAAAAGAGGTATTATTATTTATAGCATTTTTTGCATTCTTATTGCCTCGTATATACCATATCAATACATCGGAATCTATTAACATAATTTTCGACCCCTTCCCATATTTCTAACATATTTTTCTACGTTCTCCATATCTTTTCTATCCTTCCACATTCCAAATAATTCATTGTCTGCTTCATCAAAATTAGTGCTTTGCTTATTATCAAATGAAGTAATTTTTGCGCAGACCTTCCCTCTGTAAGTTATGGTTGTTTCTTGCCCGTTATTTACTTGCGAGATAATCCTACCAGACTGAATTCTTAGCTGTTTCGTTGCAATTTCCATAAGATATCCTCTATCAAAGCGTATGCTTTAAAGCGTATACTTCACTTTACTATCTGTCAATAGATTTTTTAATGGTTTTTATTTTACTCAAAAATGTTAGTCAAAACAATTTTCCCTAACGTTTCATCTGTATACGACATTTTTTTGGAGCGATAAAACTTTAGGTGGAGCGAAGCGTGGGAAGACGACGCGACGACGCGCGTACAATCCTGTTATGCGAAGTTTGGAATGCCTTTTACCAATTGTTTTTTATTTTACAATCTTCCTTAATTCTTCTTTTACATATTCTAAATTATTATTATGCAATATCGGTATTAATTTATTTATTTCATCAATAGTTTTATCCCACCATTTTAATTTTAACATTATTTCTATTAATTCTTCATCGAATCTTTTCCGAATAATTTTTGCTGGGTTTCCAGCTGCTATTGAATATGGTTCTATATCACTTCCTACAACACTTTTGGTTCCAATTATTACCCCATCTCCAATTTTTACACCGGGTAATATTGTTGAATTTTGCCCTATCCATACATCATTGCCAATTATTATATCACCTTTTAATGGGAGTTTATCCAATGAAGGTGCATTTTCATTCCATTTTTCAAAAATGTAAAACGGAAATGTTGAAACACAATCCATTTGATGATTTGCGCCATTCATAATAAATTCCACGCCTGCGGCTATTTGGCAGAATTTTCCAATAATTAATTTGTCATTATAAAATTCATAAAAATGTGTTACATGATTTTCAAAGTCAATATCGCTAAAATAAGTAAAATCCCCTACAATTATGTTTTTATTTTTAATTGTCGGTTTTATATAAACAACTGTTTTTATATTGTGTACAGGAAATATTACATTAGGATCGGGTAATAAATTATTTTCCATTATATTCTCCAAAAATATTTATACACTATCCTTTAATTTTTGTCAAATGTTTTTATATTCATTTTTTATTTTTCTACGGTTTATTTCTACCAACAAATCTTCCATTTCCTAATAAAAAGTCTATTGCCTTCTTAATATTTTTATCAATGCTCTTTTCTGTTTTTAAGAATGAAATGTACCTTATGATTTCATGTCTTTTC
>JAITXI010000162.1 GCA_031284905.1 Bacteroidales bacterium | reverse complement strand
TAATTCATTTAAAATTGAGAAAAAAATAAATTCGGAAATTAAATATTTTTTAAGAATCTCAAATTTAGAAAATATAAATGATATTGATTTTCAAAAATTTTCTGCTGTTTTTTTAAAATTTCAATTTCACGATTTGAAGTTTTTTTTGAATAATATATCTAATACCGTAAACTGCTTTAGCCCTTATGGAGCGAAGCATAACAACGGCTTTAGCCCTCGTGGAGCGAAGCGTAACAATCTAAAATCAAAAATAGTTATTGAATTACCAAAATTCATTAGCGAACTTGAAATTCAAAATTATAAAAATATTTTAAGACAACTGTCTGATAATAAATTTAATGTATTTTCTATTTCTCATCTTTCACAGATTGAAATTTTACCTCAAAAATCAAAAATTTTTTCAAATGAAAATATTTATTTGTTAAATGATTTATCAGTTAATTTCGCAAAAAATAATGGAGTTTCCGAATATATTTATCCGTATGAAAACGATTATCCTAATTTAATTTCAGGAAGAGATAGAAATGGAATTGTACCAATTTATTTTTATCCTGAATTATTTTTTTCGAGAGTTCCGGTTAAAGTAGGAGAGGAGCTAAAAGATGAAGAAAAAAATGCCTATAAAAAAATAAATTTTAATGGTTTTACAATAATAATTGATAAAAATCCTGTTAGTTTAACGCATTTCTCAAATAAATTAATTGGAAAAGGATTTACTAAATTTTTATTTGATTTCTCATACAAAGAAAATTATCAGGAAATTGAAAATGTATTAGAATTTTTTAAGACTGCTAAACGAATACAAAATTCAAAAGAATTTAATATGAAAAAGTGTTTAAAATAGAGAAATTATCATAGAAATATTAAAATAAAAAACAATGCATGAAGATATTTTTTTAAAAAGAGTCGTTGATGTGGAATATTTGAAAGATTTTACAATGCTTTTAGAATTCAATGACGGCAAAAAAAAATAATAGATTTTTTCCCACTTTTAAAAGGAAAATTATTTGAGCCTTTGAAAGAAAAAGATAATTTCATTCAATTTGCATTAACAGATTGGACGCTTGAATGGTATAATGGAGCAGAATTTTCACCGGAATTTTTATATTCTATTTAGTTTTCAGAAAAATTTGTTGTCAAAAAGCAAAAAAATAGAATTTTTTAATTCATTTTTTTGTATTATTTTTGTTTAATATTAATGATTATCAAAGTAATAATTTTGCAGTGAAAATGAAATCATTTTATTTAATTATAATATTCACGTTAGTAACGACTTATAGTTTCTCACAAATTACATTAAGTTTGTTAAATGGTAGGAAACTGTCATTAGAATCTTATGTAAAACATGAAGAAGACGCTATTTTGGAATATAATTATCAAAAACATTCAGGAAAAACCAGAAAATTTTACAGCGATTATAACGACATTTATTCGATGAATATTGGAGGAAAAGATTCGATATTTTATGTACCGGAAAATGAAGAATCTTATAATATCGAAGAAATGGGAAGAGTTGTGTTCGGAATGCAAGAAGCAGAGCAACATTTCAAACCGTGGTGGGCGTTTGTAGCCGGAACAGCAGTCGCAGGAGGTTCTTTGTTTTTGCCAACTTACGGAACCGTAAAAATAGTTGTTCCTGTAGGATATTTTGCTGGAATGATTTTTGTAAAACCTTCAAAATCAAATGTTTATCGTAAATATCCACAATTTGCAGGAGATGCATTATTCGCTTATGGTTATCAACGGAAAGCGAGAATAAAGATTTTAAAAAATACTGCCTTTGGAATGTTAGCAGGATTTGCAATTTCAGGAGCAACTTTGGGAATAATAAATATTGCAAAATAAATTACATTAAAATTTACTTGAAAGGCTGTCGGCTCAGAGGGATTCGAACCCTCGACCCCGAGATTAAGAGTCACGTGCTCTGCCTACTGAGCTATGAGCCGAAAGATTTTGCAAAAGTAATTAAATTTTTGTTTTTTTCAAAATAAAATTAGTTATTTAATAATTTTTTCGTAAATATTTGTACAAAATATCAAAATAAATTTTAATACAATTATAACATAAAAATCCCATACCAAAACAATTTTTAATTTGGTATGGGATTTTTATGTTATAATATCTTTAATTTTTAATAAGAATTACCTGTTACAATTTTAGGATTTTGTAGAAATGTGATTTTTGATGAATCAAGTTTTTTCGTGTTAGCTGTATTAATAACATTCAAGTTCGCAATAGAAGAACCGGATGCTTCAATATTAATATTATTAATAATAAATTTTTCTGCTTTTATTACAGCGTTCCCTGAAGTAATGATTTCACAATTTTCAACATCTCCTTCAAATTCACAAGTATTATTTCCTGATGTATTAATATGGGTATTAATAGATTTCAATTTTAAATTAACTTGAGCATTTTCACTTATGTTCAAAGCAATTTCCGGAAAATTTACTTGATTTCTGGTTACCAACAAACAAGAACCACTCAATTTAATAATATCCAAATTTTTTACTGTTAAATCTACATAGAAAAAACGACTGTCGTTTGGAACATTTTTTGCTAATGAAATGTTTAATTTGTTATCTACAATATTAACCATAACATAATCCATCATATTTTCTTCTGCTTGGATTGTTAAACTTTCGGTTTCTCCTTGATATAATCTAACTGTAAAATTATTAGAAACTTCCAATTCTTTAATGTCAGAAATTGTAAAATTTTTTTTAATAATATTTTCAGCATTTGCAGTTAGTATTGCAACTAACATAAAGGTTAAAATAGCTATCTTTTTCATAACTTTAAAATTTTAATATAATATTTTTTTTATTTTTAACATCACCATTTATATATAAGACAATAAAAATTTACTTTTCGTTGCCTGAATAAAATATTTTACAAATATATATTTTTTTTTTCACATTTACTACTTTTCTAAAATAAAAAATTCAGTTCTTCTATTTTTTGCTCTTCCGGCTTCTGTTTCGTTTGAATCAATTGGCATATTTGGTCCGTATCCCTTGTATTGCAAGCGTGCACTATCGACCTTGTTTTTTATTAAATAATCGAAAACTGATTTTGCTCTATTTTCAGATAGTGTAATATTTGATTGTAAATTGCCAATATTGTCGGTATGACCACGAATTTCTATCTTTATTTTCGGATTTTCATTTAAAAAAATGATAAAATTATTTAAAACTACAAAACTTTTTTTATCAATTTGGAAAGAAGCTGTTGAAAAATAAATATCATTTAATTTTACAGAAACACCTGCTTCAATCGGTTTAACATCAAAATTTATAGTAATAGGTTTGTCAGAATTTTCTTTTGAAATATCAACTAAAGCCGATGTAAAATTATAATCTTCTTTTCTGACAACCATTAAATATTCTTCATTATTATCTTTTTGAGGAATTGCTACAGCATATTGACCGGAATGTTGATTTACAATACCTTCTGTAAGCTCTTGATTATCAACTTTTACAACATCAATTTTTGCATTAGAAATACTATGCCCTTCATCATCTGAAATTTGTCCTTTTAATAAAACTACTTTCTCAGGTTTAATATCATCAAAAAGGCTAATTGAATAAATATCCCAGCCTCCTATTCCTTTCAATTTATTTGATGCAAAATATGCTTTTGATCCACTTGTATTCACAACAAAGCCAATATCATCATTTTCCGTATTTATTGGAAACCCTATATTTTTGGGTTTAGTGAAAGTATTATCAATAATTTTGGAAAAGAAAATATCATAACCGCCAATACCTACATGTCCATCGGAAGAGAAATACAAGGTTTGACTATCTGTATGAATAAATGGAGATTTTTCATTTCCGGGCGTATTAATTATTGACCCTAAATTTTTTGCTTTTGACCAAGTTCCATTAGAATTTCGTGTTGATGAATAAATATCGGTAGTTGGATTATTTGGGTCGAAACCAATATTTTCAGGACGAATGCTTGAAAAATAAAGCGTTTTTCCATCTCCTGAAATTGATGGTTGACTTTCCCAAGTAAATTGTCCGTTGATATTACTTCCCATATTTTTTAAATCAGACCAACCATTATTATTTCGTGTCGAATAAAATATATCACAATTATTATAATCGCTTCGTGAATATTCACAAATTGTTATAAATAATTCGCTATTATTTATATTAATAGCTGCTGCTCCTTGATTTCGTCCGGAATTAAAAGGTAAAGGCATTTCTTGAATTTTTGAATAATTAATTTCTGAATCGTCTTCGCTATGAGCAACCGAAAATTCTTCAACAAATTTTGTCAGATATGCTGATGATTTATCTTTTTTCATATACGCACGTGTGAAGAACATTAAAGTTCCATCAGGAGAAATAAATGGCAAATATTCATCATTTTCAGATGAAACATTTTTTATTAATACCGGATTATATTCTACTTTTTTAGTTATCAAACTATTATATTCTTCTATTTTTTCTAAAATTTGTTTTGCATCATCAAAAAATTCTCCATTTATAATTTTTGTAGTAAAAATATTTAGATTATGTACTGATTTATCATATTTTTTATCATTATAATAAAGTTTTCCGAGAATATAATAAAGTTGATAATTTTCAAAAGTTGGGCAAATAGAAACTATTTTTTCAAGTAAAATTTTATATTTTGACATATTGGCATCTTTTGCTCTTGTATCAGACGAATTTTCATATTTTATATATTGTATTTCTGCTAATGCAACATAAGCTTCTGTAAAATTTTCTTCTTCAGTAACAATTTTATTTAATAAAAGTTCAGATTCTTTATATTTTTTTGAAATTAATAATTCAATTGCCTTCCGGTAATCTTTAATAATTTTATTATTATCAATTTCGTTACAAAATTCTTCATTGTTGATATTCTGTGAGCTAGTATTAAAATAAAATCCCAAACTTAATATAATTAAAACTATTTTTATTTTTAAACTGTTTTTTAATAAATTCATTATATCAAAACTATTTTTTCTAACAAGTATTATGCTAATATTGTGATAATTGTAAAATCTTCTGAAAATCTTTTTCTTCCATCAACTTTTGAAGTGTTACATCCGCATTGTTATTCATATAGGAACGTACTATTTGTAAGCCTATCCAATTAACAATTCTTGCCGGACAATCAGGTCCGAATTGTGTTGTATAAGGAGATTTTTGTGTTAATTTTCTTATTGTAAAAACATCTGTATTAAATAATAATTTTTGTTCAATTAAACCTGTCCATATATCTTTTTCAAATTTTTTACAATATTCTATTTGATATTTTGAATATTTATTTAATCTAAAATCTTGAATATTAGGGTACATTGCATTTATAAAATATAAAATTTTTCCATTATAAATAATTTCTGAAAGTAAATTTTTATTTTCAATATTATTTGGAAACAAATCTTCTGCAATTATTTGCATAATATCAATGTTAATAAATTCCGGCGACATCTCAAAACGTAAATATTTTTCGATATTTAACATTTCATATAATTTGCAATCTTCTCCAAGATATTTATCTAAACCAATACCAATAAAATCATTGAGAATTACAACAGAATGATTGAAACCTGAAGTAAAAGTTACAATTCTTGGAATTTCATAATTAGGATAATAATATTTCAGATATTTGAACCCATCATTTAATTCTTTTTCGATATTATTGACTTTAGAAAAAACAGCCGCTACTTCTTTATTTGCCTGAATTTCAGCATAATCATTCAAAAAGAGATTCAAATATGTTATAAACGATACATTATCTGTATTTCCAATATTTATTATTTTTTCAATATAAATTTCAAAAAAATTATTATATTTTTCTTGTAAATTAACAATTTTTTCAATTTCATTTCCATTTTTTATTGTATTTAATTCTAAATCAAATCTTTCAATAGTAATATTAACATTAATATTGGATACATTTTTTTTCAATTTATTATTATTACAGCCAATAGAAATGATTGAAAATAAAAATATTATTATTAAATATACTTTACTGCTAAAGTGAGAGTATCCATCGTTCATTTTTTATTTTTTTACAAATATAAAACAAATTTTTTTATTTTTTTTATAAAAGTATAGACGCACAATTATACGTCTTTTTTGAGAAAAGAAATAAAAAAAGGTAACCAAAAAGATTACCTTAATTATTTTAATAAAAAAAATTATTTTCCATAATTTGTTTTAATAGCTTCAAGAGCTTCTCTTTGTTGTTTTACTGCTGCTGATTGGTCTTGAATTTGTTGCTCTAAATTAGTCATTTTTGATTCGTTTGTTGAAATTTTTGATTTACAATCATTAATTTTATTGTTATAATCGGTAATTTTAGCATTCAAATCAGAATTTTCTTTTTCTAAAGAAGTTTTATTACTAGTGAAACCGTCTAATTTTTTTTGAAATTTCTCAATTTCTTTTTCATTATCTTTAACTAATTGAATAAAAGTTTTTTCGGTTAAAGAATTTGCCCAATTTAGAACCATTGTTTTAGCACTTTCATATTGAGAGGGATAATCTGCTGAAGAAACATATCCTAAACCTAAATCAAAAGCAAAAGCTACTTCAATTTCTTTATTATTTCCTTTTGTATCATTTACAGTAGCATAAATGTTAACGGTACTTGTTGATAGTGAAGGTACTACAGATTTATCAGTAGTAAATAATCCTTTTTTGTTTGAAATTTTTCCTTTATAAGTTTTCAGAAAAGTTTCTAATTCTTTTTCAACAGTTTTTTGGTCATTGAAATACACATTTGTTACTAAAGCATTATGATTATTATCTTTTCCAAATGCGTGAAATTGTTCTTTTACTTCTACTTTTTGTGCAAATGAAGTTACTAAAATGAATATTAATACTAAAAACGAACTGATTTTTTTCATAATATATTAAATTTTCTTGGTTACTTTTTTTACAAAGTTAACATTTTTTATTAACAATAAAAAGTTTTATATATATTTTTTTTATCTAAGTGCTAAACCAATATATTTGTTTTTTCCTTTAAAAACTAATATAGCTTTAGTTAATTCATCTAAAATTATTAAAATTTAAATATGATTTAATATACGTTTATTTAATAAAAATTTCATGGTCGGTAATTATTTTAGAATTGCATAATAAATATAAATCATAATAGAAGTCTATGGTATGTATTTGAAAAAATTACGTACTGATTTATTTACAAATTGTCAAAGTTTTTCAACTGCAAATCTTATATTGTCCAATGCTCTGATTAACATACTTTTAGGACAAGCAATATTCATACGAAGATGGTTTTCTCCTCCTTTTCCAAACATTCTGCCGTCATTTAAACCTACATTTGCTTTTTCAACCATGAAATTACATAAATTTTCAGGTGAAATATTTAATTTTTCGCAATTCAACCAAATTAAAAATGATGCTTCAGGAAGCATAGGAAGAATTTGAGGAATATTTCTTTTAAAATAATCTACGGCAAAATTAATATTATTTTGCAAATAATTAAGCATTTGTAGTCGATAGTCGTTTCCGAAGGAATATGCTGAAATAGAAGCTATTTGTCCTAAAATATTTCCGTGCATGATTTCATTTTTATCTAAAAAAGCTATAAATTTATTTCTAATTTCCTGATTTGGAATAATAAATTCAGCTGTTTGAAATGCAGGCATATTAAAAGTTTTTGTAGGTGCAGTCAATGTAATTGAATTGTTTTTTGCTAGTTCCGAAACACTTGCAAATGGAATATGCTTGAATTGCGAAAAAGTCATATCTGCATGAATTTCATCAGAAACGACAAGAATATTATTTTTATAACAAATTTCTGCTAATTTTTTTAAAGTATTTTCAGACCATACTCTCCCACCGGGATTATGCGGATTACACAATAAAAATATTTTGGTTTTTGGAGTAATTTTTTGTTGTAAATATTCAAAATACATTTCAAATTTTCCATCAATTTCTTTTAATTGATTAATTATTAATTTACGATTATTTTTTTCTACTGCATATATAAATTGATGATATACAGGAGTTTGTATGATAATTTCATCGTCAGGATTTGAAAATATTTGAACTGCAAATGACAACGAAGGCACAATTCCTTGAACATAACCAAGCCATTCAGGTTCAATTCTCCAATTATGGATTTTTTCCTGCCAATAAATGATTGAGGAATAAAAATCTTTTGGAATAATAGAATATCCAAAACATTGGTGTTCGCAATGCTTTTGAATAGATTGAAGAATAAAATCAGGAGTTTTAAAATCCATATCGGCAACCCACATTGGAATAATATCTTTATTATGAAAAACTTCTTCTCTTAAATCATATTTTACACAATTCGAATTTTCTCTATCAATTATTTCATCAAAATTATATTTCATTTTCTGATTTTTTTATATCGTAAATTTTTATATTTAATTCTTGGCTCATTCTTTCGGTTAATTCTTTAGAATTTAGTTTATATCCATCCGGAGAAATCGGATTTACACATACTGCTATTAAATTTGGTTTATATAAAACATTAATTTTTCCACCTCTATTGATAAAAGAATAATAATTATCAGATTCTACAAAAATTTTAGTAAAATCATTTACAATTAAAATTTTATCTCCTATATCTTTTTGAATCCTTAAAAAATTTAATAGTTTATCTGTTATTATTCCATTGATATACAAGTAATTATAACTATTTGAAAATTTTTCTTTAAATTTATCTATCAATAAAGCAGATTGTATTTCTAAATCGTTAATATTTAATAGATTATCAACAGTCCAAATTCCGTTTTTTGTTTCATTAAGTTCTGTTAATTTTTGAAAAATAGTTGAATTTACTTGTTCAATATTTATTAAATTTAAAAGAAATTTTGTAGATTTAATAAGATTAGGAATATTTACAGATAAAGCAGCTCCGGTATTCAAAATAAAGGCATCTGTAATTGTTGGCGAGGCAAAAGATTTTCGAGAAAGTGCTCCGTCAATAATTGTTAAATCAACATTGTACAATTTCATATTTGAAATTGTTTCTTTCACCCATTTAGTTGTTGTCGGACCTGAAAGTATTACTTTTCCTTTTGATTTTGAAATTGCAGTTACCAAACGTCCTAAAGAAGTATTTTGTTCGGAAATATCAAGAATTTCGGCATTAATTTTTTTTTCTCTGAAATGTTTCTCGCTTGTAACAAAAACAGTATTTTCTATGAGAAAAATTTCCGGCTTATGAGTTTGTTTTATAATATCAATTTTTTCACCATCAACTCCTATAGACGTTACAGCTATCTTTTTCTGACAATTTTGTAATTTATTTAAAATAAAATTCAAACATTCGGTTTTACCGGTATTTTTTTCAGTACCGATAATCGACAAGCTATTGTATTGTAATATGTTATCTATTAAATTCAAGTTATACAAAAATAGTAAAAAAAATAGTAAAAAAAAAGGATGAATTATGATTAATTTGGATATTATGAATTTATATCGGTACAATCATAATTAAAAACGATGACAAAATGACTAAAAGTTTCACAGATATGGTTTGTATTTTATTAAAAAATCGTTATTAAGCTCTGATTATAGGTCAAATATAAATATTTTTAAATTTTTGTCTTGTACTTTAAAAATAATATATAAGAATATTTTTCTTTACTCATTTTTAACAGTCTTTTTTTTAATTAAAATTTTTATTACATTTGTAAAAAATTAATGTTAAAGAAAATTCCGCATACTTACGTTATAGTTTTTGCAATAATTGTTTTTGCTGCAATACTTACGTGGATAATCCCGTCCGGAGAATTTACCAGACAAGAAGTAAAAACTACAGAAGGAAATTCAAAAACTGTTATTGTTCCAAATTCTTTTCATTATGTAGAAAAATCACCTCAAACTTGGCAAATATTCACTTCTATATTTAACGGTTTTGTTCGACAAGCAAATATTATTGTCTTTATTCTTTTTATTGGCGGAGCTTTTTGGATATTAAACACAACAAAAGCACTTGATGTTGGAATAATTACACTTCTAAATATTATTAAAAGAGCTGAAAATCGAAAATTGTTAAAAAAAATTGGAGTAAATAATATCGTAATGATATTAATAATGATAATTTTTAGTTTATTCGGAGCAATTTTCGGATTAAGCGAAGAAACAATTGCTTTTGTAATAATTTTTGTTCCGTTAGCAATTTCTATGGGCTACGATTCTATTATTGGACTTTGTTTGGTTTATGTAGCAACTCATATTGGTTTTGCATCTGCAATTTTCAATCCATTTACAATCGGAATTGCCCAAGGTTTATCAAATTTACCAATTTTTAGCGGTTGGGAATATCGATTAATTTGTTGGGCTATAATAAATTTAATAAGTTTTACTTTTATTCTCTTATATGCAAGAAAAATTAAAAAGAATCCTGAAATAAGTTTAACCTATAATATTGATTCATATTGGAGAAACAGGCTTGCAACTTCAAATAATGAAAAAATTGTATATTATACAAGTAAAAAATCGTGGATTAGCTTTATTTTAGTATCTATTGTGCTAATTTTGTTTTCAATAAAATTTCCAATATCTACTTTAAAAATCGGTAATTCGGGATTTATTTGTTATGCTTTACCAATAGCTACAATAGCTTTTATCACAATATCTTTTTTTATGTTAAGAAAATCAGTGCATTTTTATATTTTGACATTATTAGGATTTACAGTAGCTTTTCTGTTGATAGGAGTTATTGGCTACGATTGGTATGTATTTGAAATTGGAGCTTTATTTTTTGGAATGGGAATTGCAGCCGGAATAGCTATTAATCAAGGAGCAAATGAAATTACAAAACAATTTATTGAAGGAGCAAAAGATATTTTTTCGGCAGCATTTATTGTCGGATTAGCAGGCGGAATAATCGTAATATTGGAAAAAGGAAAAATTATTGATACAATAATGTATGGATTATCTTCAACAATGAGCGATGTTTCAAAAATTACTTCCTTAGGAATAATGTATTTAATTCAAACAGGATTGAATATTATTATACCGTCAGGGTCGGCAAAAGCAGCCTTGACAATGCCAATAATGGCTCCATTTGCTGATTTAATCAATATTTCGAGACAATCAGCAGTACTTGCTTTCCAATTTGGAGATGGCTTCACAAATATGATTACTCCAGCTTCCGGCGTTTTAATAGGTTGCTTGGGAATAGCAAAAATTCCTTATAATATTTGGTTTAAATTTATTTGGAAAATAGTTTTAATACTGATAATTTTAGGCTTTTTATTATTGATACCAACAATTTTTTTTAATATAAACGGTTTTTAAAAGATATGAAAAAATCAATATTTATTGTAATAATTTTAATTACATTGTTTTCGTGTTCAAAACACACTTATATATCTGAAGAAATATATTATACTGTAGAAGATAATGCAAAAGTTGCAAAACGGGAACAATCTAATACAAAAGCAAAAAATAAAGTAAAGACGGATAATTATTCGTCTCAAAATAATAGCAATACAAATAATTCACAAACACAAAATTCATCAACTTCAGGTGAGATGTCTGAACAAACTATTAAGGCAGTAATTGAAGATGCAAAGACTTTTATTGGTGTCCCGTATAAATATGGAGGAGTAACTCCGGAAGGGTTTGATTGTAGCGGATTTTTAGTTTATGTTTTTCAGAAGCATAATGTAAATGCGAAAGGAAATGCTGTCGATTTAGCAAATCAGTGCAAAAAAATTGAAAAAAATCAAATCAAAAGAGGAGACCTCGTGTTTTTCAAAGGAAGTGATATTAAAAATAACAGCATCGGGCACGTAGCTTTAATTATAGAAGTTTCCGGTTCTGATTTTAAAATGATTCACGCCACCACAAGCAAAGGTGTAATAATAAATGATTATTCTCAATATGAATATTGGACTAGTCGATATTTGTTTGCGGGACGATTAAAATAGTGTTTTAAAAAAGGGGAAAATATAATATAATGCTAAAAATTAGTCAAATATTTTTCCCCCGATAAATAATTAAGTTTCGATTAAATAACTTTTTTTTCCTCTTTTATACTTCACAATATTTTTGCTTTCTCTCCATAAAATATGTCTGTCCCAAACTTAATCTAATGCTTGTTATGTAAATTGAGGCAGAGTTAGGAATTAATACTTTTTTTGTAAAATACATTTTTTATGCTTTAATATAAAATTCAACATAAAAGATTTGTGAAATTTCCAATTTTATAGTAAATTTGCAAAGTTTTCTTGGAGAGATGCCAGAGTGGTCGAATGGGGCGGTCTCGAAAACCGTTGAACTCTTACGAGTTCCGGGGGTTCGAATCCCTTTCTCTCCGCAATTATTTGAAAACAAAAAAGCCTGTAATTTTTTATGGGCTTTTTAATATTCATTACTACGCATATTTATGTTGATTTGCAAATTTCAAAGTTAATTATTATAAAAGCAACAACAAAATTACCGCTGCTTGGCAAATCTTAAAGAGGTAATTTTATACAATATTTTATAAACTAACAATATGTTTAATATTGTTAGTTTATTTTATAATTAAGAATCTTTTTTGTTTTGTTGTTGCTTTTCTGAAAAATTCTTTTAAAAAGTCTTCGTCCTAAATGGGTTCGTTTTGAATAAGATTCATAAGTATCTTTTTGTAAATCAAAACCGTCTTCCCAGCAACTTCTAGACGAAACATAAAAATTTGTGGAATCAGCAATGCTACTATTTTCATTTTCTGATTTTGTTAAATCTTTTTTTTCAGGAGCTATAAAAGTAATTTGTCTTATAATTGCTTCTTGACGAAGTTTTCCAATTATAGAATCATATTGTTCAATAATTGAATTCCACGAAAAATCATTATAATCCGAATCGCCAATTTTTTGAATTGGACGAATCTGCAAAATGTCAAAATGATAATTTTTAAAAATTTCAAAAAAATAAGCTAATTCTTCTAAATTATCTTTATTTACTGTATAATTTATTCTAATTTTAAATTGCGGATTTTGTTTTTTTAACTTTGTTAATGCTTGTAATGAAGCAAGAAATAGTTCGTAGGAGGCGTTAGTCATGAAATATTCATAATTCTCTTTTTTTACTCCATGTAACGACAAAGTAACTTCATCAAGACCAGAGTCAATAAAACTTTTCCAATCTTCATCTTTCAAAAGATTGGCATTAGTTGTCATGGAAATATAAGGTACTTTTTTTTCTTTTGCCAATCGAATAATTTTTTCATTATTCTGGAAAAGAGAAGGTTCTGCTCCACAACCAATTTGCAATTTTAAAGCTCTTTTAAAAAAAACATTTGCAATTTTTTCAATTTCATCATCTGTAAATTTCCGACTTTGATGAGTTTTACGATAGTTCTCATCGCTAAAATAACACATCCTGCAACGAAGATTACACATTACGATAGGATCAAGAAACACGGCATAATATCTTTTTCCTGTGATATGAAGAAAATAAATACCTAAATTCTTAATCCAAACACTTTTAATAAGTCGGTTCAATTTTATCAAAAGATAAACATTTTTCATATTAAATATTTTTAATTATTGAAAAAATTATTTTCCGCCTGCTTCACCGACAAAATTATCTATTTTATTTTTAAATAAAACATTAAAAGATGTTAGACTACCATAAGAACGAGTTATGTATTGTTGGAGGGTAATTTTTTCTTCATCGCTTAAATTACTGGAATTAATTTTTTGTTCCATAACTCTCAAGCGATCGCGAATTAAAATTATTTTATTGAAAAAATTTGAAATTGGAATTTCATAAGGTTTCAAATCCGGATTTGCAGGTTTTAGGATAAGCGTGCCGCCTGACCATCTTTCAGACATTTGAACAACTTCTTGAATATCTAAATGTTTTCTCAATATTTTTGTCAAAATCATTTCAACCGTATCAAAACTAATCATATCTTCCGGCGATTCTAATAAATCTATTACTTCCAAATCTTCATTTGTTTTGGCTATTTCCCGATTTCCATAATCAATAAAAGTGATTATGTAACTTATTGATTTTATTTGTATTACAACACCATTTCCATAATCTTTATGTTTCACACGTGTTCCAATTCCCAATTCTTGAATTTCTAAAATTTCTTCTTCCATAATTATCTTAAGATTAATTCTGTTATTAATTTTCTACCTAATTTATTATTTATATCAAATAAAATTGAATGTTTCATCAATAATATTTCATGTTTTATTATCGGATTATTTATTTTTACAAATATTTTATATCTATTTACCTTTATTTCTTGTGTTGAATCACTAATAGTTGGACCAACAACTTCTTTCCAAATTTCAGGTATTTTTGCTCTATCAATATCATCTTGTAAATTTGGAGTCTGCTCTATCATTTTACTAATAATATTGTCTAAAGATTTAAAATCTGTTTTTTCCATAATATTTTATTCTACAAATATAATATTTTTACAAATATTTTTCAACTTTCAAAAAATGATTTTATTAACAAAGATAAATTATATATAATTTATAGCATCAATCGGATTTAATTTTGCAGCTTTTCGTGCCGGAGCAAATCCACTGATTAATCCAATTGCAACAGATACGACTATTCCTATAATAATATTAAAAAAACTTAAACTAAATTTAAATGGTAAGAAAAGCGTACTTATATGCATTAATATGGATACTAATATTAATCCAACAATTCCACCTATAAGACATAAAATTACAGATTCTGACAAAAATTGAAATAAAATTATATACGATTTTGCTCCAATTGCTTTTTGGATACCGATTTGTTTTGTTCGTTCTTTCACAGAAACAAACATAATATTTGCAATTCCAAAACCTCCTACTAACATTGCAAAACCTCCGACAAATATTCCTACTACATTTAACATTTGAAAAATACTTTCCATTGATTTCATAATCATACTTGCTTTATTTAGAGCAAAATTATCTTCATCATAAGGTGATAATCTTCGCAATCCTCGCATTAAAACTGTTAATTCTTCAGATAAATTTTCAATAGAATAACCTTTTTTTACAGAAACTAATATTGTTGGATTACATTTTTCAACATTAAATATTGTTTTTCCATAATTTAATGGTAATAAAATCAAATGATCATAATTTGATGTCATAGATTGTCCTACTTTTTCTAATACTCCTATTATTAACACTTTTTTATTTCCAATTTTAATATATTTTTCTAAAGGTGATTCTTTTTTAAATAAATCAACTGCAACCATATTTCCAATTAATGCAACATTATGACCATAATTTGATTCCATTTGAGAAAAATATCTTCCTTTTTCAACATTCAGATTTTGTAATACATTGTAATCATGAGAAATAAAGCCTATTGATGTTTCTTCGATTTTATTTTCCAAATATGATACAGACATGGATACGTCAGCCTCGTAAGCTATTTTTTCTGCTAACGTACAATTTTCTTCCAATTTTTTAAATTCTATCAAAGATGTATTGGGACGATTAACATATTTCCACCACGGATATTCTTGTCCTTGTTCAAAAGTCCATGGAAATTTTTGAATAAAAACTACATCACCGCCTAATGACTCTAAACTTGAAATAACTGATTGTTTAACAGAATCAATAAGCGACATTATAGAAATTATACAAAAAATGCCTACTGTTATTCCCAACAGCGATAATATCGTTCGTAATTTGTTCCTTAACAGTGACGAAAAGGCAAAAATTAAACTTTCATAAAATATTCGTAAGAAAATCAATGTATTTTTATTACAAATATAAAATATAAGTTTGAATTTCTAAAATAAAAATATTAATTTTGTTGTAATATATTTTTTATGTTGGATTTTATTAAATACGATTGTAAAAACTTTAAAGGTGCATTTCCTTGTAAACCAAACAAAAATAATGATTTTACTTGTAATAATTGCAATGAATATATTCCTATTGACAAGAAAATTTTAATAATAAAATTAGGTGCGATTGGAGATGTTATCAGAACAACGCCATTAATTCAGAAATTTAAAGAATTATATCCAAATTGCCAAATTTCTTGGCTAACTCAATTTACAAGTGTATTGCCTAAACAAATAATTGATAAAATTTTTAATTATGATTTTATTTCTTTTTTTACTTTATCGAATACAAAATTTGACATTGCAATAAATCTTGACAAAGAAGAAGAAGTCTGTATGCTGTTAGCAAATGTTGAAGCTGAAGAAAAATATGGTTTTATTTGGAAAGATAATCATATTGCTCCTGCCACTCAAGCCGCTGAGCATAAATTACTTACCGGTTTTTTTGATAATTATTCAAAACAAAACAAAAAACATTATGTTGAAGAAATTTTTGAAATTTGTCATCTAACTTTCAATGATGAAAAATATTTGTTGAATATTAATGAAGAATTAGTCCAAAAATGGACTGAAATTTTCAAATCAAAATCTTGTGGAAAAACTATTGTTGGATTAAATACAGGCTGTGGAAACAGATGGAGTACTAGACTTTGGAATGAGAAATATTGGATTGAATTAATAAAACTTCTTCAACAAAACAATTATTTTCCAATAGTTCTCGGCGGGGAACAAGAAAACAGCAAAAATATTTTTCTTTCCAAACAAACTAATTGTTATTATCCGGGTACATTCTCGTTAGAAGAATTTTTTTCTATAGCTTCTGCTTGCGATATTATTGTTACGCAAGTTTCTATGATGCTAAATATTGCTGTTGCTTTACAGAAAAAAATTGTTTTAATGAATAACATTTTCAATATTAATGAATTTTATCTTTATAATCGAGGAATAATTGTGGAACCGTCAACCGGTTGCGATTGCTATTTTGGAAATACTTGCAAACGAAAAATTCCTTGCATGAATGACATCAAACCGGAAACTGTTTTTAAGGCGGTTTTAAAATTATAACAGATTTTGATGAAATTTTTTATTAATTCTTTTAATACTTATTCATTCTTTAATTCCTTTCCAATTTTTATAATGCGTTTTCAAAATAATAATAAGTTTCTGAATTAGTTGAAAATTTCAATTTTTCCTTTGATAATTTTCTTCTAAGGATTATTACTCTAAACACTCTCTATTAATCTCTAATAAACAGCAATCTCCGTAACTCAAAAATCTAAAATCATTTTTTAAAGCATAATCATAAATTTTTTCCCATTTTTCTCCTATAAAAGCCGAAATTAATAACAACAAAGTACTTTTTGGCTGATGAAAATTAGTAATAATTTTATTAACTATTTTAAAGTCATAACCGGGAATTATCATGATTTGAGTTTCACAATGAAGTTCTGAAAAGTTATTTTTTTTCATCCAAGAAAGTAAATTTTTTAAAATTTCAATAGGCGGAACGTTATTTTTTTTAGAATCGTATGCTTCAAATTGACTTATAAAAAATAAATTATTATTAATATTGCCATTCTTATAAATTTGATTACCAATTTGATACATGCTTTCAAGAGTACGTACAGAAGTAGTTCCAACTGCACAAATATTACCGAAATTTTCAATTATATTTTGTAAAGTTGATTTTGAAATAATAAATTTTTCACGATGCATTAAATGTTCGGAAATATTATTAGATTTTATTGGTTGAAAAGTACCTGCCCCAATATGTAAAGTTACATTATCAATCAAATTATTCTTACTTTTTAGATTGTCTAAAATATTTTTTGTAAAATGCAGACCGGCTGTTGGAGCAGCAACTGAGCCTTCAAATTTTGAATAAACAGTTTGATAACGTGATTTATCAATATCTTCCGAATTACGATTCAAATATGGAGGAATTGGAATTTCTCCAATTGTATTTAAAATTTCGGAAAAACAAATTTCGGGATTATTCCACGAGAATTCAATTTCAAAACTATTCCCGATTTCAGAAATTCGAGTTGCTGTCAAAATAATTTCAATTTCGTTGATATTGATTTTTCGAGTTACAATTCCTGACTTCCATTTTTTATTATTTCCAACAAAACATTTCCACGAACATTTATTTTTTTGAGAAAAAGCCAAATAATAATCAGACGGATAAATTGGCTCCAAACAAAAAATTTCGATTTTACTTCCTGTTTCTTTTTCAAATAATATCCTTGCATTAATAACTTTCGTATCGTTAAAAATTATTAAAATTTTTTCAGTGAAATAATTTTGAATATTATAGAAAAAATCAGATATAATTTCCGAATTTTGATAAATCAATAATTTAGAGTTATCTCTTTTTTCTAAAGGATATTTTGCAATTTTTTCGTCAGGAAGAAAATAATTATATTCTTCTAAATTAAAATTTTTCTTTAATTTTCCCATTATTTTTTGTACATTTACAAAATAAAAAATATTTACAAAAATAATAAAAATTATGGAAATTAATATAGGAGACCGAGTAAGATTTTTAAATGATGTTGGTGAAGCCGTTGTTGTTAAAATATTGTCAAAACAAATGGTGATGGTTTGTGATGATGATGGCTTTGAATATCAAGTCGTGGCAAAAGAATTGATTGTAATAAAAAAAGCTGAAAAAAAAATAAATATTATTTCGCAAGTAGAAAATAATATTAAAGTAGAAGAAGCAATTAAAGAAAAATTCTACAAAAAAAATAATATTACGAACATTTTTTTAGCTTTTGTGAAAGATGAAGTTAAAAATTCCTTGAAACTTTTTCTAATAAATGATTCTAATTATACATTTTTTTATAACATTATTTTGAAAGAAAATCTTAAATATAAAAAATTAGATTCGGATAAATTAGAAGAAAATACAAAAATAGAAATTTCAGAATTAAGTATCGAACAGATAAATCATTCAGATGAAATTATTGTTCAGTTGCAGTTTTGTGATCATCCAACAGATATTTACAGATCTCAAATTGAAAAAAATATAAAAATTGTTCCTTTGAATTTTTGGCAAGACCATCGTTATGTTGATAATGATTTTATTGATGAAAAGGCATATTTATTTGATATTGAGAGAGAAAATTTCAAATATCAAGAAAAAAATGTTTTAGGATTTGAAAAAGTGAAAGAAATTTTGAGAGAAGAAGCGGAAGAAGATAAAAGTAAACGATTTGCTCCGAGAAAGAAAAAAGAAGTTTTAGAAGTTGATTTGCATATTACAAGTTTAGTTGAAAGTATTGTTGGTTTATCTAATGCAGAAATTGTTGAAATTCAGTTAAAAGAATTTAACAAAGCAGTTACTGAAGCCGTTATGAATAAAAATATTGAAAAATTAATTTTAATTCATGGAATAGGAGCAGGAACATTAAAAAATTTGATTCGTGAAGCCCTTACGAATGTTTATCATTTGAAATTTGAAGATGCGTCTTATCGAGAATATGGATTTGGAGCGACAATGGTTCTTATAAATTAAATTTGGGAGAAAATGTTGAAAATTAAATTAACCATATTATTAGAAAATATTAAAATATCTGTAAAATCTATTCGGACAAATTTATTAAGAACTATCTTAACTGTGTTGATTATTGCAATTGGAATTATGGCTCTCACAGGAATAATGACAGCTGTGGAATCTTTAAAATCAACAATGGCTGAACAATTTTCTGCTTTAGGAGCTAATTCGTTTAGTATCAATAGAATATATGGAAATATAATTAATGGCGGTAGAAAAATTGAAAATAAAAAAATCCAATATAATGAAGTCGTTCGTTTTAAAAAAGATTATAATTTTCCTGCAAGAATTTCTTTGAGTGTAAATGTTGCAGGAAATGCTATTGTAAAGTATAATGAGGAAAAAACAACGCCAACTATTTCAGTAACAGGTACAGATGAAAATTATATGTTAATTTCTGCACTCGAAATTGAAAAAGGAAGAAATTTTTCTAATTCGGAAATAAATGAAAGTTGTAATTTTGTAATTATCGGTTCACAACTTCAAGATAAATTATTCGAATTTGGAGAGAATTCTCTTGATAAATTTATCCAAATAGGAAATGTTAAATATAAAATTATAGGGGTATTAAAATCAAAAGGAGCTTCTTTTGGTGGAAATAGCGATAATATTTGTTTTATACCTTTAAATAATGCACGCCAAAATTTTGATATTCAAAATAGTAACTTTAAAATAAGTGTAATGCCAAATGACCCAAATTTATTGGAAATAGCTATTAGTGAGGCAGAAGGAATTTTTAGAAATATCAGAAATTTATCTGTTTATGATGAAAATAATTTTGAAATCCGAAAAAGTGACAGTTTGATAAAAATGCTTATGGAAAATATCGCTGTAATTACTATAGGTGCATCAGTAATTGGTTTCTTGACTATTCTGGGAGCAGCAATAGGTTTGATGAATATTATGTTAGTTTCGGTTTCGGAACGAACTCATGAAATCGGAATTAGAAAAGCACTCGGAGCAAAATCTTCCGTAATAAAACAACAATTTTTATTAGAATCAATTATTATTGGACAATTAGGTGGAATTTTAGGAATTATTATGGGAATTTCTACGGGGAATATTGTTTCTTTAATTATGAAAACAAATTTTGTTGTTCCAATTTTGTGGATTATTATTGGATTTGTTACTTGTTTTATTGTAGGAATTTTTTGCGGATATTTTCCGGCAGTGAAGGCTTCCAAACTTGACCCGATAGAAGCTTTACATTATGAATAATTTTCTTACAATCCGACAAGAGTAACAGTTTTTCCGGAAACAATTTCTTGTTTCATATATATTCCAGCTAATATTTGGGTTTCTGTTGAATAAAGCGAGCTAACATTTAGAATTCGTGTAATGACTTCGGTATAAATTGGATTTGAAATTCCTAATTTATTATTTGTTTCTGTTATTAAGCCCAAATCTTTTACGTATGAATAATTATCTGATAATCTGCCAACAAAATCTTCTCCTAAGGCTCAATAACTTTACGAACTCGTTCTTTTTTAAGACGTTCGAGCCGATATGAATATTTCAGGATTATCTACTTTTTGAATATTTTCTAATAAACAATATAAACAATAATATTTTTCAGTAGCATTCAAACTATTGTATAAAATACGTGTGTCGCTAAAATACAGCGAAAAAAACGTTTATTCTAAATTGTTTATTACAGTGAGTGCGAGTGTAGCGTTTCTTCCTAATTTGGTATGAATACAAAAAAAGGCTGTTCAAAAAGAACAGCCTCCATTAAAAAAATTATGAAGAAAAAAATATTTTCTATTGAATAACAATTTTATGGTTTGAAATTTTACCGTTAGATTCAATTTCGATAAAGTACATACCTGCACTTTGAGTAAAAGTAGTAGTTTCCATTGCATTAACTTTGAAAGTATCAATAATTTTGCCGGTAATATCAATAACTTTCACATTTGAATTTTCATTTGTAACAATGTTTACTAAACCTGTTGAAGGATTTGGAAAAATTGAAATATTGTTATTGTTGTTATTATCAGAAATTCCAATAGTAACTAAATTTGAATTATAAACAGTACAATCAAACGGTTCAAATGTTCCTGCTTTTGAAGAGTTTGTTTGAGCTGCATTAGCTTTTACATTTGAATTTTCGACAGAAATGATGTTTGAACTCGGGCTCTCAATAATTTCCGTAGAATATTTGAAATATTGAGAATAACCAGTAGTAAATGTTCCATCATTCTGAACTAATATTGTGTTGTTTCCATCTTTGATTTCCAAATGTCCTGCTCCAAAACCGCAATTAATACCATCTCCAAACGAATCATTAATTGTAAATAAATAACAATCATCTGTAGTAACATTAGTTAGAACAACAGTTTTTAAACTAGTGGTATTAGTGGATAACTGAGTGTATGGGCCTCCTGAAGCAACAGTAGTTCCGGATGAGTTTTTTACATTCCAAGTTGTTTCTTCACCATATCTGTCGCACCACAAGTTAAGAGTAACTGTTCCTTGACCAACAGGTTGTGCAGCAATATTTTCTGAGACTTGTAACGGAATATCAAGTGTATCTTCATTCAACTTATTTATAGTAACAGTAACAGAATGAGCTGTTGTCTGATTCAAATTTAAAACAGGTAAAGTAATAGTTTGAGTTGCATAAAATGCAATACCTGTAGAATTATTCCAAATAAATTGAGTTGAATCTTCTCCTGTGGAAATGTCAAAAGTAATAGACGTGATTGGTGTACTACCTAAGTTTTTTACTTTGATTGTTTCTGTTACATCACCAGAACATGCAGTTCTTGTTAATTTATAAGAAGACAGCAAAGCATCTAGAGCAGGAAGATTTTCTAAAGTAGGAATAATCTCAACTCCTGTAATAATATTTTTATGTCCTTCTGCTACAAAAGCAGCTATTTTTAAATCAACCAATTCTAATGGTATATTATTAATATGATCGGGAAGTTGATATGTACAAACTTTAGAATAAAAAGTTCCCGAAGGAATTTTTGAACCGTTTCCGGATATTGTATCTCCCCACTGACCGGTTAAGAGATGTCGCAACATGTGATTATGTTTATATTGACCATTAAAAATCATTGCAGGATAATAAGAACTGGCACCAGTTTGAGGACCAAAAATATTATCTTGTAAAACAGCTACATTTAAAAAGTTAAAATTTGATAAAGAATATTCCCCTGTGTAATACGCTTCAACTAAAACAGTTAGTTCTCTTGTAACGACATCAATAGTTGCAGACGCTGCAACATTTACAACCGATGGTTCTACTTTAACTATATTTGCAGCAGCAGCCCAATCACCTCTACTCAAAGCAAGTCTTGTTGTACTTCCTCCTTCTGCAAGCGACGAAAAATTACGCCTATTTACTGTTCCGGTTGGATAACCGGTCAGTGCTATTTGGCTAGCAAGAGCGTTCCCAAAAGATGTTCTAAAATCAGGCTCCCCTGGACCGGGAGCAGCATATTCTCCTTGATGGATATTTATAACTACAACTCTTCCGGGATTTGCAGCTGCAAGTTGATTTGCTCTTTTATGACCATCAGGGCAATACGTACAATGTATTCCTGTGTATTCTTCCAACACTATATTTTTATTACTAGGAGTAGTAGAAACAATTGTTGGTGTTTGTGCAAAAATCATAACACAACTAATTAAAAATAATAATAACGATAAAAATTTTTTCATTTAAGTATATTTTTTAAATTTTCCGTAAAAGTAATCATTATTTTTAATATTACAAAAAAAAATGATAATTTTTTTAATTTTTTATTTTGCCAATAAAACATTATTTTTGTAACAAAATAATAAAAATAAGAAAGGTAGTAGTATTATTACTTTTTAATACAGAAAAATAACAAAAATGCAATCGAAAAATACAGAAATGCTATTAAAATTAATAAATTCTGCTCTTACAGAAAAAAAAGGAGAAAATTTAGTAAATATTAATTTTGGCAAAATAGAAAACACAATAACTAAATATTTTGTAATATGTACCGCAAATTCAAAAATTCATGGAAATACTTTAGCTGCTTTTGTTGAAGATTTTGTTCGTGAAAATCAGAAAGAAAAACCTTGGCATAAAGAAGGTTTTGAAAATAGCGAATGGATACTTTTGGATTATGTTGATGTAGTGGTACACATTTTTCAGGAGGAAAGCCGACAGTTCTATAAAATAGAGCAACTCTGGGCTGACGCTGAAACTATTAAAATTGAAAAGTAAAAATGAATCTAATTGTAATAATCAAGAAAAATTATCGTTAGTAAAAAAAGAAAACAGAAAACAGAAAATGGCTGAAAAAAAAATACAGGCGCCAAAAGGCAAAAATTCAAGAATATGGATTTTCATCGTAGTATTAGGAATACTCACAATTTTTACATTTTTTTCCGATTTTAAACGAGGCTCAAACGAAATTGATTTCAGAAAATTAAAAGACATTATTGAAAATCATGATGTCGAAAAAATTATTATTGTTAATAAGGAACGTGCAGATATTTATTTGAAAATAGACAAAATAAAAAATTATCCTGAAGTAAAAAATACAAACTTTATTGGTATAGCAAATTCAAGTCCACAATTCAAATTTCCAATTGGAGACTATGCAACTTTCCAAAAACAATTAGATGAAATTCAAGAACAATTTTCGGAAACTGATAAAATATATCTGTCTAACAGTACTGAAAGTAATATTTTGGGAGGGATTTTAATCTATATCCTTCCAATAATATTTTTTCTTGGAATTTGGTATTTTGTTTTCAGACGTATGAGCGGAGGCGGTGCCGGTACCGGTTCTCAAATATTCAGCATTGGAAAATCAAAAGCACAAGTTTTTGACAAAGAAAAAAAAGTAAAAATCACATTTAAAGATGTTGCAGGAGTAGAAGAAGCAAAAGTTGAAGTGATGGAAATCGTGGATTTTTTAAAAAATCCTAAAAAATATACAACACTCGGAGGAAAAATTCCAAAAGGCGCTTTGTTAATAGGTCCTCCCGGAACAGGAAAAACATTATTAGCAAAAGCAGTTGCAGGAGAAGCTGATGTTCCATTTTTTTCGTTAAGTGGTTCGGATTTTGTTGAAATGTTTGTAGGAGTTGGAGCTTCAAGAGTTAGAGATTTATTTCAACAAGCAAAATCAAAAGCTCCTTGCATTATTTTCATTGACGAAATTGATGCAATAGGTAGAGCAAGAGGGAAAAATGCAAATTTTGGTGGTAATGATGAAAGAGAAAATACACTAAATCAATTACTTACAGAAATGGACGGTTTTGATACAAACAGTGGTGTAATCATTTTAGCAGCGACAAACCGAGCAGATATTCTTGATAGTGCACTTTTAAGAGCAGGACGTTTTGACCGCCAAATTCATTTGGAACTTCCTGATATTAAAGAAAGAGAAGAAATTTTCTTAGTTCACACAAAAGATCTTAAAATGGCGGAAACTGTCCATCCGGAATTTTTGGCAAAACAAACACCCGGATTTAGTGGTGCCGATATTGCAAATGTTTGTAACGAAGCAGCGCTTATTGCTGCAAGAAACGATAAAAAATCAATTGAAAAACAAGATTTTTTAGATGCTGTTGATAGAATTATTGGCGGATTAGAAAAGAAACACAAAATTTTTACTGACAAAGAGAAAAAAACAATTGCATATCACGAAGCAGGACACGCAACAGTAAGCTGGCTTTTGGAATATGCAAATCCATTGTTGAAAGTTACAATAATTCCAAGAGGAAAAGCATTAGGTGCAGCTTGGTACTTGCCGGAAGAACGTCAGATTACCACAAAAGAACAAATTCTTGACGAACTTTGTGCAACACTTGGAGGAAGAGCCAGCGAAGAAATAAATTTCGGAGAAATTTCTACAGGAGCTCTTAATGATCTTGAAAGAGTTACAAAACAAGCCATGGCTATAGTAACTTATTTTGGAATGACAGATTCTCTGAAAAATATTTCTTATTTTGACTCAACAGGTCAAAACGAATATGGTTTTACAAAACCTTTTAGCGAAAAAACTGCAGAAATTATTGATTCGGAAATAAAACAAATTATAGAAATTGAATATATTCGAGCTAAAAAAGTATTATCAGATAATTTAGACGGAATGAAAAAATTAGCCGAACGACTATTGGAAAAAGAAGTCGTTTTTAGTGATGACCTTGAAGAAATTTTCGGAAAACGCAAAGGAACAAACGTAGATTCAATTCAGAATGACGAAAATAATACCGAAAATTTAGAAAAAGAAGAAATTTTTATTAACTTAAATCAATAAGAAAATAATTCATAACGAATAAATTTTGAAAAAATTACTTACCAGATTATTGACCGGCACAATTTTCGTCGTTATAACTATTTGTCTAATTCTCATTAACGATTGGACGTTATTAGCTTTTCTTGTAATTGCAAATATCTGGTTATCAATTGAATTTTTAAGATTATTTAAAAACGAAGAACAAAATCCAAATTTTATTTCAACAATAATTATTACAACATTTTCAATAATCATTAGCTTTGTTATTTGTTATTTCAATTATAATTTAAGCGGCATACTTATTATTTTTCCATTATTTTTTATAGTATTTATAGAAGAATTATTCAAAAAAAACAAAAATCCTATCAAAAATATAGCAACATCAATTTTATCATACAGCTATTTAACTTTATCATTAACATTTGTATGTTTGCTAACAATCGGAGAAAATTTTAATACTCAAAAATATTTAATATTAGGTATATTTATTTTAATTTGGGCTAATGACACTTTTGCGTATTTATTTGGAACAGCATTTGGACAAAAAAACGGACACAAATTATTTGAAAGAATTTCACCAAAAAAATCTTGGGAAGGATCAATTGGAGGAGGATTTATTACAATAATAATAGCATATTTTATCAATATTATTCCTTGCTTTTCATATTTTTCAAAAATAGATTGGATAATAATTGCAATCATTGCAATCGTTTTTGGCACATTAGGCGATTTGATAGAATCAATGTTTAAAAGACATTTCAACGTAAAAGATTCAGGAAAATTACTACCTGGACATGGTGGCTTATTGGATAGATTAGACAGTTTCATTTTTTCCATTCCATTTGTCTTTTTATATTTTACACTAAAAGAATTAATTATTTTATGATAATTGAAAATATATATCAATATTAAAAAATAACATTACAATGAGAAAAAAAACAATATTTATTATACTTTTAATTATTTTATTACTATCAATATTTTTAACATTTAACAGGTATGTAATAACAAAAATAACTAATTTTCAAGAACAAGAAGAAACCGTATTAGTCGAAAAAATAAAAAATGAAAATACGCTATTTAATTTTATTAAACAAAATCCTGAAAAATGTTTACAAACAAACAATTTAGTATTATATAAAAATCCATTATTATTTGATGATGATTTTTCAGATAAACCTAACATTTTGGGAAGAATAATAGCAAGACCCGGAGAAAAATTTGAAATAATAAACTCTCAAGTTTTTTTAAACGACTCTTTATTAATACCGAATTATGATTTATTTTTCCTATATATTTTAACAATGTCGGATTCAACAGATTTTAATGAATTATTAAAAGATAAAGTTTTAAAAATTGAAAAAATAATTAATAATTTTTCGTGCCAATTTATTGCAAATCAAAGACAAGCAGACGAATTATTAAAAACAGATAAAATTGTGAACATTAGAAAGCTAATTATTGATGACAGATATTTTTCTTATGATGTTTTTCCGGGCGATACAAAAAATTCCAGAAATAAAGACCAATATAAATATGTTATTATTCCGAAGAAATCAACAACTGTTTCATTATCAGTAAATAACATAAATTTATATAAAAATATTATTGATGTTTATGAAGATAATGAATTGCTTTTCGACCATTCAAAAATTGAAATCAACGGACAAAAAGCAGATAAATATACATTTAAACAAAATTATTATTTTGTTTTGAGTGATAATAGATATGAAATTAACGATTCTCGCAGATACGGTTTCATACCCGAAAATCAAATTTTAGGAAAAGTAAAAGAATAAGAAATGAATATTGCAAAAAATATTGAAAATATTAAATCTCAATTACCGGATAATGTGAGACTTATTGCTGTTTCAAAATATCATTCTACAGAAGAAATTATAACTGCTTACAATGCGGGACAAAGAGATTTTGGAGAAAATAAAATTCAAGAATTATTGCAAAAACAAGAAGAATTACAAAACCTTGATATTTGTTGGCATTTAATCGGACATTTACAAACAAATAAAGTAAAATATATAGCAAATTTCGTAGAATATATTCACAGTGTAGATAATTTAAAATTATTACAAGAAATTAACAATCAAGCTATTAAACAAAATAGAAAAATAAAATGTCTTTTAGAATTTCATATTGCAGAAGAAGAAACGAAATTTGGATTAAATTTAGAAAAAACAATAGAAATTTTAGACAGTGAAGAATATAAATTGATGCAGAATATAGAAATTTGCGGAATAATGGGAATGGCTTCATTTACAGACGATTTGAAAAAAATTTATATAGAATTTAATAAATTGAAAAAAATATTTGATTTTTTAAAAGAAAAATATTATTTTCATAGTTTTAATTTTCATGAAATTAGTATGGGTATGAGTAACGATTGGAAAATAGCAATAGAAGCAGGAAGCACAATGATACGAATAGGTACACAAATATTTGGAGAAAGGAATTACTAGATTCTTATGAAATCAAATAAAGTATATATATTATTATTTTTTGCAATTGTTTTAATAATAACAAAAAACATTAAAGCACAAAGTTTGCCAATTCATGAACAATATGTTTTTGATTATAGTTTAGAAAATCCGAGTTTCATTGGATTAACTGACGCAACAATAATAAAATTATCTCATCGTCAGCAATGGTTTGGAGTGAAAGATCCTCCAAATACAACATTTGCATTGGCACGTCATAGATTTAAAGATACAAATTTAGGATTAGGAGGATATATCTATTCAGACCAAAACGGACCAAATTCTCGTTATGGAATCCAAGTATCAGGCTCGTACCATTTAATGTTGAAAAGTAATCGAACAAGAAAACATATTTTATCATTTGGATTATCTTTTAAAACTCAATATCATTTATTGGATGAATCAAATTTTGAACGAGATATTTACGACCCAATAATAAAATATGGTAAAGAATACTCAATAATATTCAATTCAAATGCCGGTATATTATATTCAACCACTCGTTTTTTTGCAGGCTATTCAATAGATAATTTATTACCTTTTTCAGATAAATTATACAAATCAAAAAACGAACCAAAACCAAATTTCCTTCATAATTTTCATCTTGGAAAAGTTTGGGAAATTTTAGACTTTAATCAAATCAGAGTTTCACTTAGTTATAAATCAGATTTTAAGATACAACATCAAGTTGAAGGAAACCTAAGATATTATTACTTATATAATCAATCGGCAAAATCGAAACATGTAAGATATCAAAATGAAATTTGGGGAGGGGTAAATTTTAAACAAACTTTAGACAGAGGAAATTTATCTCCATTATCTGTAGCTCCGGTTATTGGTTATACACATACAAAATATTCAATAGCTTTATTATATGAAATTACATTAAGTCCATTGCAAAAATATAACTATGGAACAATGCAAATTTTATTGGCTTTTAAATTAATTCATACCGATTGGAAATATTGGAATGACTTTAAAGTCCCTAATTTTTATTACGATTTTTAAAATGAAAAAAAAATATTACATATTATTAACAATAGGAATAATATTTTTCTTTTCCGGAAAATTATTATCGCAAGTTAATTGTAACGAAACATTAAATGTTGAATGGGCAAGGACTTTTGGCAATGCAAATAAAGATGCGATTACAGATGTTCAGAGCGATAATAATGGCAACATTTATTCAATTGGATATAATAATTCAACTTTAAATCCGGTCGATACGTTAACACTTTTTATAGCAAAATATGATAATCTTGGGAATCAAATTTGGATAAAATATGCAAAAACAGGAAATACAGAAATTGCAGATTATAAAATTGCTGTAGATAACTTAGGAAATATTTTTGCAATTGGTTCCTTTAGAAATTATTTTTTTATAGAAAGTACACAAATATTTTGCACCAATTCAACAAATTATGATATTTTCTTTCTAAAATTATCTTCTTCCGGAAATTCACAAATTGCAACAAAATATCAGACAAATCAAGACGAATATGCAGGAGGAATTGCTGTAAACAAGAATAATCAAGTTATTATTACTGGTACATTTCAGAGTCCAATAGCAATTGCCGGCACTTCAATTTTTCCTTACAGTCTCGGAGTATATGATAATTTTATAGTAAAATTAGATAATGACGGCAATTATATTTGGAATCAATACTACATTTCAAATTCTTCTTGGGATGTTGCAGGTGATGTTACTTGCGATACAGCAGGAAATATATATGTAATTGGAAAATTTCAAGGAACACTTTATGCACAAAGTTATGGATTAGTTGCCACAAATCAAGCAGAATATTTATTAAAATTAAATAACGATGGAGGAATAATTTATGCAAAAAAAATTGACATTTTAGCAGATTCAAAGATTTCAAGAGTATTCGTAGATAAAAATCAAAATGCATATATTTCGTATATTAATGGAACTAATACGTTTCTACAACGCTTCGATTCAGGTGGTTCAAGTACTTTAACAATTGATTTAGGCAATGGTGGTACAGGAGGATTCTTACACGTAAACGACATTGTTGCAGACGAATTAGGCTTTTTTTATTTAGCAGGAGAATTTTCCGGAACAATAAATTTTGTTGGATTAAGTCCTATTAATTCTTATTCAGCAACACTTCCATTTTTACTAAAATTTAATTCTATTGGAATGATAATTGATGTAATAATTCCAACTTATTCAGGGACGCCACCTGTTGGATATTGTAATGCGCTTTGTTTCCATAAATATGGAAATATTATTATTGCAGGTAGTTATGAAAATTCAATGAATTTTGAGACACAAATTTTAACTTCCACCACCGCCTCTGATGCATATTTTGTTAAAATTGCAAATGATTTTTATTTTGGAGATATAATTCAAACAAGTATCGGCTGTAGTTCGACAAGTATTTCTTTATTTGCAGAAGTTTTTGGAGGAGTCCCACCCTATAGTTTCAGTTGGGATACAGGTGCTACAACACAAAGTATATCCGGTCTTGGCATTGGAACTTTTAATGTTATAGTTACTGACAATGCCGGTTGCATTATTTCAAAAACTACACAAACAGTTTTTCCCTCAGGACCATCTATAGATTTACCGCCATTAATACAAACTTGTTTCTACGATACGACTACACTTAATGCAGGAAATTTTTCAGATTATTTTTGGAGTACCGGAGAAACATCACAAACTATAACAGTTACAGCAGAAGGACCATATTCTGTTACAGTTACAGACGCAAATGGTTGCACATCTTCGACAACGGTAAATATTCAAAAAAATCCAAATATTAATTTATTAGCAGATACACTTTTCTTTTGTACAGGAATGACAACAAATATTTATGCCGGAGACTATCAAATTTATTTATGGTCTAACGGAGAAACAGGTGAGGATATATACGTACAAAACCCTGCTGAAATAAATTTGATAGTTTTTGACGGAAATTGTTATTTTTTAGATACGATTGTTATTACAGAATTTCCAATAATAAACGTTTCATTAGGTCCGGACAGAATAATTTGTTCTGGCGATACCGCAATTTTATCAACTAATCTTACTTTTGAAGAGTATCATTGGACAAACGGTATTACTACAAGCACTTTTTTTGCAACTCAAGATAGAGATTATTATGTCTATGTAACAGATATTAACGGTTGCCATAGTAGTGATACTGTATATGTAAAAGTAGTTGATAAACCAAATCCCTTTTTAGGTAACGACACAATAGTTTGTTCTGAAAAAATAATTTTAAATCCTATAAATTCAATTTATGGCATAAGCTATCTTTGGAGCACAGGCTCAACCTCCAATACAATAAATGTTGCCACATCAGGAACATATTGGATTCAAATAACAAGTACATATAATGCTTGCGTAGTTTCTGATACTATCAATGTCCAAATATATCCTGATTTTGTAATAGATTTAGGACCGGATAAAGATATTTGTTACGGAGAAAGTATAACATTCACTGTTGATGGAAGTCTGCCTTATATTTTATGGATGACAGGCTCGCATAATAATTCGATAGTTGTAAATGAGAATGAAATAGTATATGTTCTGACTAGAAATAACATAGGCTGTTATGCCGAAGATTCTGTTGAAGTAACTGTTCATTCGGTATCAACACCATTTCTTGGAAATGATACAACTTTATGCCTTGGTATAAAATATTTACTTAAACCTAATGATTTTTATGATAATTATTTATGGAACACAGGAAGTATTGCCGGCAATTTGTTAATAAGTTTACCCGGGACATACAGAGTTACCGTAAGCGATGATTTTGGCTGTTCTGCTTCGGATCAAATAGTTATTTTATATGAAGATTCTCCAAGTTTCGCAGATGTAACCGAGAATTTTGGAAATATTACGGTAACTGCTCAAAACGGACAAGCACCATACATGTATGCGATGGACGATATTAATAATTGGCAAGAAACTAATGCTTTTTATAATTGTACCGAAGGAAATCATCAAGTTTATATAATGGATTATAATAAATGTATTTCAGATACATTTATCCGCATAAATCCAAACTATCGAATACCTTCCTTTTTTACTCCAAATAATGACGGTTTTAATGATACATGGGAAATTTACGGATTTCATTTATTTCCAAATGCAGTTGCTTCTGTTTTTGATAGATATGGAAAGTTATTATTTACATTTAAAAGCGGACAACAAGGTTGGAACGGTACATATTCAGGTCAACCTGTCCCAAGCGATACTTATTGGTATGTAGTTGATTTTGGTCAAAAAGAAAGTACTTCTGTCAAAGGTTCGGTAACTATAAAACGTTAATATAATGATGTTTTATACCCACCTAAATAATTACGAATATTTTATATAAAAAATTGTTATGTAATTTTATGGGACAGACGTATTTTATCTCAATTTATACTTATTAAAATATGGAATAATTTTTAGAATAAAATACAACGTAGCAACGATAATCAAACAACCTCCGAAAAGATAAACGGTTTGGAAACCGAAAAAATGTGCAATATAACCTCCGAGTGCAAGTCCGACACCAATTCCTACGTCCCAACTAGTTAGGTAAGTAGAAGTAGCTGTAGCCCGTTGGTTGTTAGTAGCCATGTTTACAAACATAGTGTTGAAAGCAGGAAACATACTTCCAAATCCAATTCCCAGAAAAAGCGCAATTCCAAAAAAGATAATTTTACCAATTTCAGGATTCAATAGCATAATTTTTTCACAGCCGGCAAGAAAGAAAAAACAGATACAAACGATAAATAAGCCATAAGTAATTATTTGGGTAATTTTTCCTTTATCCACCATTTGTCCCGAAAATAATCGTGAAATGGCTGTTCCAACAGCTATTAAGGTAAAAAATAAACCTATTCCGCTTTCTATTCCTATTGATTTTCCATACATTGCAATATAAGTTGTTGTAATTCCATAAGGTATCGAAATTAATATTAAAGTAATACCAATAGGCAAACTTTTTAACAAAATAAACCGGTCTAACGAAATCGGTTCTTTTTTGAGCGGTTGTTTAATTGGGGTTTTTACAAAAAAAGCTATGATAAATCCAATTGTACAAACTATTAATGCACATATAAAAATCGTATTGTACGAATAATTATCGTGCAACATAAGTCCGGTCATTGGACCAATTGCCATAGCTAAATTGTTAGATAATCCATAATATCCTAATCCTTCTCCGCGTCTTGAAGATGGTGTAATATCAATTACGATAGTATTTCCGGCAACCGAAACCGCACCAAAAGAAAATCCGTGCATAATCCGTAATAATGTAAAAACAAACAAAGTTCCGGCAACAAGATAACCTGCAAAAACAGCAGTAAAAACAAAAAAAGCTAAAATATACAACGGTTTTCGTGCAAAAGTATCAAGTAAATAACCTGAAAATGGACGAATGGTAAGTGCAGCAATTGTATAAGAAGAAAGTACCAGACCAATAGCACCTTTACTAGTTTGAAAAATTTCAGTCAAGTAAAACGGTAAAATTGGCATTAACAAATAAAATCCAAAATACAATAGAAAATTAGCTATCAGAATAAAACAATAGCTTATGCTAATCAACTTATCTTTTCCCATGGTGCTTTCCGTAAAATTTTATGCAAAGGTATAAAAAAATATGCACTTTTCCTTACGTATATACTAATTTATATTGATACCATTTAGGTATTTTATTTCCCATTAAAATGTAAATACAAAACAAATATTTTCACTATTTTATAATATTTTATTTGGCAATATTTTTGTAGGATAAATTATTCAATAAACTTAATAAAATTATGTACAACTTTTCATTTTATAATCCTGTAAAAATAATTTTCGGAAAAAATACAATATCAAAACTCTCAAAAGAGATTCCAAAAAATAGCAAAATTATGATTATTTATGGAGGTGGTAGTATAAAAAAAAATGGTGTATATCAACAAGTTATAGATGCTCTAAGCGGGATTGAATTTGTAGAATTTGCCGGAATTGAAGCAAATCCTCATTATGAAACTTGTTTAAAATGTGTTGAAAAAATTAAAGCAAAAAATGTTGATTTTCTTTTGGCAGTTGGAGGTGGGTCTGTGATAGATGCCGTGAAATTTATTGCAGCTGCTACTTTTTTTGAAAATGACCCTTGGAAAATTATGAATGAAGAAGCTAATATCAAAAAAGCTCTTCCTTTTGGCTCCATTTTAACTCTGCCGGCTACAGCTTCTGAAATGAACAAAGGTGCTGTAATTACAAAAGCTGCGACTCACGAAAAACTTGCTTTTCACAGTGATAAAGTATATCCTAAATTTTCAATTTTAGACCCAACAACCACTTTTACGCTTCCAAAAATTCAAATTGCAAATGGAATTATAGATACTTTCGTACACGTTACTGAACAATATTTAACAACTTGTGAAAATGCAAAAATTCAAGATTATTTTGCTGAAAGTATTCTAAAAGTGTTGATAGAAGAAGGTTTAAAAGTTTTTGACGATTTAGAAAATTACGATATTCGAGCAAATTTAATGTGGGCTTCAACTTGGGGATTAAACGGCTGGATTGCTCAAGGACAAAGCGAAGATTGGAGTACTCACATGATAGGGCACGAACTCACTGCAATTCATGGAATCGATCATGCACAAACACTTGCTATAATTTTGCCGGGTGTTATGGAAATTATGAAAAATGATAAAAAAGAAAAAATTATCCAAATGGGAAAAAATGTTTTTGGAATAATAGAAAAAGATGATGAAACATTTATAAAAAAGACAATTTCCGCAGTTGATAATTTTTTTCAATCCTTAGGAATAGCAACACACCTATCTGATTATAATGTCCCTGATGAAACTATCGAAATAATAGTAAAAAGACTTAAAGATAGAAATTGGATTCTTGGCGAAAAACAAAATATTACTCCAGAAGTTGTAAAAGAAATTCTGAAAATTAGAAAATAAAATAATTGACTGTTTAAGTTGATAACATAAATTGTTCATAAAAAAATCTGTAGTCTGATACTTTTCGAAACATCATTACATATAATGGAGTTTGTAAACACAATGCTAATTTTAATATGGCTTCACTATTCATTTTACAAATATAATATTTCTTTGATTACCCACCTTAATTCGTTATAGAACCCCATTTCATTACATGTTATTCACTAATTATTTTTCCATTTAGAATAATCGTATCAATAATATCAGAGCCATAAGCATAAGGTAGAAATTGGATGGTAGAAATTTCTTTTGTGATAAAAATATTTGCAATTTTATTTTTTGTTATACTACCAACAATGTCGCTAACTCCCATTGCATAAGCGGTATTCATCGTTGTTGCATTAATTGCTTCTTCAGGTAAAAGTTTGTAATTTACGCATGCAAAAGAATTTATTAATTTCATATTTCCGGACGGAGAAGAACCCGGATTATAATCGGAAGCAAATGCTAGCGGTAATCCTGCCTCAATCATTTTTCTTGCAGGTGCGTAAGGCATATTTAAGAAAAAAGCTGCTCCGGCTAAAATCGTTGGCATAGTTTCACTATTTAGTAAAACTTCAATTTCTTCATCACCAGTATATTCAATATGGTCAACTGATAATGCATTATATTTCACTCCCACTTGAATACCACCCGATTTTGCTAATTCATTTGCATGAATTTTCGGTCGCATTCCATATTTCAAACCTGCCATTAAAATTCTTTCTGTTTGCGTTGTTGAGAAAAATCCTTTGTCGCAAAATACGTCAATATAATCAGCTAAATCTTCAGTAGCAACTAAAGGAATCATTTCATTTATTATTAAATCTACATATTCATCTTGATTATTTTTATATTCCATAGGAAAAGCATGAGCAGCCAGAAAATTTGATTTAATAATAATAGGAGTAGTCTCTTTCAATCTCCTAATAACTCTTAACATTTTTATTTCATCAATAGTATTAAGTCCATAACCACTTTTAATTTCAACAGCTCCTGTTCCTTGTTTAATAATTTCGTTGATTCTTTTTAAACTTTGTGTAAAAAGTTCGTTTTCGGAAGTTTCGTGTAATAATTTTGCTGAATTTAAAATTCCTCCACCTCTTTTAGCAATTTCTTCGTAACTTAAACCACGAATTTTGTCACTATATTCTATTTCTCGACTTCCTGCATAAACTAAATGAGTGTGAGAATCACAAAAAGATGGAAAAACCATTTTTCCGGAAGCATCAATTATTTCACAATTTTCGTTAGAAAAATTCAAATCAGACATTTTTCCGAAATTTTCTATTTTATTCTTGTTAATTAACAAAAAAGCGTCTTTAATAGTTTGTAATTCAGACATTTCCTTGCCTTTTATCATTATTTTTTTATCAACTCTAATTCCTATTAATTCTTTAATATTTTTGATTAAAATCATTAAAATAATTTTTTGTAAAAGTAATATTTTAGATTGAAATAACGAAAAAAATAAAAAAAAATAAAAACTTTTGTAAAAAATATTTGTTTTATTAAAAAAAAATGATAATTTTGTTATCAAATTTGATAAAAGACAGAAATGAATCAGATAAATGGAGAAATAATTCAGGTAATAGGCCCTGTGGTTGATGTTTCTTTTGAAAAATCAAAAAATGGAGAGCTTCCAAAAATTCATGATGCGTTAGAAATAACGCGTCCGGATGGTAAAGTCATAATCGTTGAATGTCAGCAACATATAGGAGAAAATGCTGTTAGAACTATTGCGATGGATTCAACAGATGGTTTGTATCGTGGTTTGGAAGTTAGAGACACAAAAAATCCAATTTGTATGCCAATTGGCGAAGAAATTAAAGGACGTTTGATGAATGTTGTTGGAAAAGCTATTGACGGACTCGGTCCGCTTTCAAGTGAAAATGGCTATCCAATCCATCGTCTTCCTCCTGAATTTCAAGACCTTAACACAAGTACAGAAGTTCTTTATACAGGCATCAAAGTAATTGATTTGATTGAACCTTATTCAAAAGGAGGTAAAATCGGATTATTTGGAGGTGCCGGTGTTGGAAAAACTGTTTTAATACAAGAATTGATTAATAATATCGCAATCGGTTATGACGGTATATCAGTTTTCGCCGGTGTTGGAGAAAGAACTCGTGAAGGTAATGATTTACTTCGTGAAATGATTGAAGCAAACATTGTGGCTTATGGCGATGAATTTAAAGAATCTATGGAAAAAGGTTCTTGGGATTTAGATAAAGTTGATAAAGAAGAACTAAAAAAATCGAAATTAAGCATGGTGTTCGGACAGATGAATGAACCGCCAGGCGCTCGTGCTCGTGTTGCATTTGCAGGTTTGACAGTTGCTGAAAGTTTCCGTGATGGAAATGGACAACAAAGTGGCGGAAAAGATATTCTATTTTTTGTAGATAATATTTTCCGTTTTACTCAAGCCGGTTCTGAAGTTTCAGCTTTGTTAGGTCGTATGCCTTCTGCTGTAGGTTATCAACCTACTTTAGCAACAGAAATGGGTGCTATGCAAGAACGTATTACTTCTACAAAAACAGGCTCTATCACTTCAGTACAAGCAGTTTATGTGCCTGCTGACGATTTAACTGACCCTGCTCCGGCAACTACTTTCTCTCACCTTGATGCTACAACAGTTTTAAGTCGAAAAATCGCCGGTTTGGGAATTTATCCTGCTGTTGACCCTTTAGAATCGTCTTCAAGAATTTTATCAGCAGCCATTGTTGGTGAAAACCATTATAATACTGCTCAACGTGTAATAAATATTTTACAACGCTATACCGAACTTCAAGATATTATTGCAATTTTAGGTATGGACGAACTTTCAGACGAAGATAAACTTGTTGTTCATCGTGCTCGAAGGGTTCAAAGATTTTTATCTCAACCTTTCCACGTTGCAGAAGCATTCACAGGTTTAAAAGGTCAACTTGTAAAAATTGAAGATACAATCAAAGGCTTTAATATGATTATTGACGGCGAGGTTGATAAATATCCGGAAGCTGCATTTAATCTTGTAGGTACTATCGAACAAGCTATTGAAAAAGGTCAGAAAATGCTTGACGAAGCAGAAAATGAAAATTAATTAATTCTATGATTCCTTAGTTTAATAAATAAATTATGAAATTAGAAATTATTACACCGGAAAAAAAATTATTTGTTGGCGAAGTTTCGATGGTCAGAGTACCCGGAACTTTAGGCTCTTTCCAAATTTTAAAAAATCATGCTCCTATTGTTTCAACTTTAAGTAAAGGCTCTGTTATTATTAGAAAGACTGATAATACGGAAATAATTTTTGAAATTAACAATGGATTAATTGAATGTAATAAAAATGTAATTAACATTTTAGTTGAAAGTTGATTTTTTTGTATAATGATAATTTTTAAAATTTAAAAAAACGAGGCTGTCCAAAAGGCAGTCTCTTTTTTGATTTTTAAGTGGCTCTATTTTGATATTTGGGATAAAAAACAATAGAACTTTTTTGAAGTAAGTTTTTACAAAAATATGCTACAAAAAATAATTTGTTCAATAACTGTCCGTTAGAATATAAATATCAATAAATAAAGACTAAGAACACAAAAAGAAATCCCCACTATAGGATTTACATAATTTAGACAGCCTCCTCTTTTTGCCCTTTTTCCGTTCACCATTTTCATTATAGTTAATATTTTTGTTAGAACGAAATTAGTTGCATTCGTACGTTTACCGTTCCTCCTTTTTTATATTTTTACATAAAAAAAGACTGTCCAAATTTATTTGGACAGTCTTTTTTTTATTATTTGGATTTATTATTAAATAATTCCTTGGTCTAACATTGCATCAGCAACTTTTAAGAAACCGGCAATATTTGCACCTTTGACATAGTTTACATAACCATCTTTCCCTGTTCCGTATTTAATACAAGCAACATGAATGTTAGTCATAATGTCGAATAATTTTTTGTCAACTTCTTCAGCAGACCAATTTAAGTGAGCAGAGTTTTGTGTCATTTCCAAACCTGAAACAGCAACACCACCTGCGTTTACAGCTTTACCCGGAGCATAAAGAATTTTTTTGCTTTGTAAAAATTCTATTGCTTCAGGAGTACAACCCATATTAGAAATTTCACCTACACAAATACAACCATTTGATACTAATAATTTAGCATCGTCGCCGTTAAGTTCGTTTTGTGTTGCACAAGGAAGTGCTATTTCGCATTTTGCTTCCCAAGGTTTTTTACCTGCGAAGAATTTTGCACCGGCAAATTTTTGAGCATAAGGAGCAACTATATCTTGATTAGAAGCTCTTAAATCCAACATATAATTGATTTTTTCGCCACTGATTCCTGCTTCGTCTAAAATATATCCGTCAGGACCTGAAATAGCAACAACTTTTGCACCTAATTCAGTCATTTTTAAAGCAGCACCCCAAGCTACGTTACCGAAACCTGAAATAGCAACTCTTTTGCATTTAATATCAATTTTTGCATTTTCCAACATGTGGTGAACAAAATAAACGCCACCAAAACCTGTTGCTTCCGGACGAATTAAACTTCCGCCCCAATTTAAACCTTTTCCGGTTAAAACGCCGTCATGATGACGAGTTAATTTTTTGTAATATCCGAATAAGTAACCTATTTCACGACCACCAACGCCGATATCTCCAGCAGGAACATCTGTGTCAGGTCCGATTAATCTTACTAACTCTGTCATGAATGATTGGCAAAAACGCATAACTTCTTTGTCTGATTTTCCTTTTGGGTCAAAATCCGAACCTCCTTTACCACCACCCATCGGAAGAGATGTCAAAGAATTTTTAAAAATTTGTTCAAAACCTAAGAATTTTAATATACTTAAATTTACACTTGGGTGAAATCTTAAACCTCCTTTGTATGGTCCGATTGCATTGTTGAACTCAACTCTGTAACCTAGATTTAATTGTGTATTTCCTTGATCGTCAATCCATGGAACTTTGAATGTTAAAATTCTGTCCGGTTCAACTAATCTTTCAATAATTTTGTACTCTTCGTACTTAGGATTTTCGTTGTAAACTTCTTCGATTGTTTCTAAAACTTCTCTTACAGCCTGTAAGTATTCAACTTCTCCAGGGTGTTTTTTTTCTAAATGTGTTAAAATTTTTTCTACGTTCATTTTGTAAAATTTTATGCAAATTTAACACTTATTTTTGTATATAATATAATTTTCAATATCTTCTTTTTAATAATTTCAATTGATATTTATCAATTCAAAATTTTTAATTTTCATTTTTTTGATGTAATTTTGCTTTGAAATTGTTTTTTATGTTCAATAACAATGAAAATTTTGATAACGTTGTAAACCTTTTGGATAAAAAGGAAAAAGAATTAGAGTGTCTATATAATGTAGATTTTGTTCTTAAAGATTTTAATTCTGATTTATTTTCTGTTTTATCACAATTGATTAAAGTCATTCCTATTGGTTGGCGTTATCCGGATATTTGTAAAATAAAAATTTCAATTTTCAATCTGGAAGTTGAATCGGAAAATTATAAAAAATCGGAATTAAATGTTTCTGCCGATTTAATTATTAACGATTCTGTTGTCGGTGAAATTTCTTTATGTTACGTAAAGCCTGTAAGAACTGAAAAACGTATTTTCCTTGATGAAGAAAATCGTTTGTTTCAAACTATTGTTGAAAAAATTAACCAATATATATCTTACAGAAAACTTAAAGAATTATTTTCAAAAAAATCGGAAGGTAAAAATAATGAAAATTTTCAAGAAACAAATTTTACTAATTATCTAAAAGATTTATTTTTAACGGATAAAGATATTGAAAAAATAATTAAAGTTCCTATTGATTTAAAAAAAGATGAAATTATTTGCAAACAAGGAACTTTTGCTTCTTTCATAATGATTTTAAAGGAAGGTTTATTAAAAGCTCTTGTTGAAAATTCTCATAAAAATCATATTTTTAAAATTACAAAACCTTATAGTATAATCGGACTTTCGAGTTTGTATGGAGATAATTATTATCATTTTAGTTGTGTGGCAATGGTTACTTCGAAAGTTTATATAATTGAAAGATCTAATTTTGATAAAATTATAAAATCGAATCCGAAATTTGCTATGGAAATAATGAAATTATATTCAAATTCTTTACAAAATGTTTATAATAAACTTGGAGCAATTTCAAACAAACAGGCATTAGGAAGAGTTTGTGATACTTTATTATATTTGTCTGAAAAAGTTTTTGAGAGTAATTTTATCGACACAATAATTTCAAGAAAAGAAATTGCAGAATTTTCGGGTTTGGCAACAGAAAATTTAGTTAGAATACTCGCCGAATTGAAAAAAGATAATATTATTGCTATCAATAATAAGGCTATTGAAATTTTGAAACCGGAAACTCTGAAACTCTTTAGTAATATTGGATAAAAAGATTTTTAAGGGAGACAGGTATTTTATGAAAACAAGCAAAAATATTAAATATAAAAAACACAGCATCAAACTGTTTCCTCGCAATAATCAGCGTTTTATAAACTTATGTTTTTATAATTTTTATCTAAAATAATTACAAATTTATCAATAAATAAATTTGTAATTATTATAAAATTACAGTAAATTTGCAAATTAAAAAATAATATTTATTAAATTAAAGATATGAAAGATATAAATAAAATTCTAAAACTTAACGAAAGAGTATCTTGGATTGGAATTTATGACTATGATATAACAACTTTCGATGTTGTGATGGAAACAAAATATGGAACAACATATAATTCATATTTTATCAATGCACAGAAAAAAGTAATTGTTGAAACTGCTAAGGCAAAATTTTCAGATATTTACCTTGAGAAAGTAAAAAAAGTTTGTAATCCGGCTGAAGTTTCTTACATAATTTTAAACCATACAGAACCAGACCATTCCGGAAGTTTAAGTAAACTTTTAGAAATTTGTCCGAATGCAATTATTTTGGGTAGTGGTCAGGCTATCAGATACTTACAAGATTTACATGAAACAAAATTTAAATATCAAATTGTAAAAGAAGGAGATGAATTAGATTTAGGCGATGCAACAATAAAATTTATTTCTGCTCCAAATTTACATTGGCCTGATTCAATTTACTCATATTTAGTGGAAGATAAAATTCTCTTTACTTGTGATTCTTTTGGCGCTCATTTCTGTAAAGATGAAATGTTTGACGATTTAGCAGGCGATTATTACGATGCTTTTAAATATTATTTTGATTGCATTCTGAAACCTTTTAGTAAATTTTTTGTTAAAGCAATTGAAAAAATTGAAAATTTAGAAATCAAGATGATAGCTCCTGGACACGGTCCTATTCTTCGCTCTTATTCAAAGAAAATTATTGACTTATCAAAAAAATTATCTAAAGAATATTTGGCAACAACCGAACATAATTCAAAAACAGCATTAATACTTTACGTTTCGGCTTACGGATATACAAAAATAATGGCTGAAAATATTGCAATAGGAATCAAAAAAGCTAATATCAACGTTGAAGTTTTAGATATTGAGAAAATGGATTTAGGCGAAATTGAACAGAAAATTGTTTTAGCAGATGCTTTATTAGTTGGTTGCCCGACAATTAATCAAAACGCTTTACTTCAAGTTTATAAACTTTTTGCAATTATAAATCCTATTCGCGATAAAGGAAAACTTGCCGTTGCTTTCGGTTCGTTTGGTTGGAGTGGAGAAGCAGCAGAAATTATTACGGCAAATCTAAATTTATTAAAACTAAAAACTGAAATTCCGTTGATAAAAATGAAATTCAAACCTGATACTAACCAAATTGAAGAATTGGTAAATTTTGGTCGGAATTTTGCTGATAAAATTTAAACCCTAACATTTTCCACTAATACGTAATAGTAAAAAAGAGTCGTTAATCTATTTGGAGTTATAATTTTTTTTTGTAATTTAATAATCATGTATTTACGTAATATTGTTAAAAAAATAAAAAAATGTGTAACCGAAAAAATCAACACAGCCGGATTTGCTGTTATACCAAAAACGCGAAGGCACAGAACAGCGTTGCATCAATAGAAACTATTATTTGTATGAAGTTACCAGCAAATGGAAGCCCGAGAAAAAATGGTCGGTCAAGATAACCGAAAAATTATTGGGGAAATCACCGAAACAGACAGCTTTGTAGAATCGGAAAAAGCACAATTGCAAAAACAACAATTCAAAGAAGAACGGGTTCGGGGCAAGGAATGCGATGGATGTGCAAACGTTCTGTTTTCGGAACGATTGCCATGATTGACCTTGAAAACAGTATTGGAAGCAGACCTTTAATATTACAAAATTTCGTAACTTATTAGCATTTTTTATAGTTATTTGTTGAAATTTTCCATTAAAATTGGAAATAAATAAATGCTTGCATATCAGAACAAATGGATTGATAAACAATAAAAATTGTTAAAACAACAATTATTACTTGAACCCAATGTGGAGCATTTATAAATTTATCCTTCCATTTATTTTTTAAATCATAACTTAACCAATGAGAAGCAAATCCTAAAATTAAAATTATCCAAATTTTGTAATAGCCTGTAATTATTTTAGAAATTCCGGAAATATTGAAGTTATTCCAAATTTGCGACATAAGTGATTTTGCCGTTTCTAAATCTTTTGCTCTGAAAAAGATTCTTGTAAAAGTGATGAACGAAAATGTAATAACTATTTTTATTACATATGCCCACCAACGATTTATCTTTTCATAAGGACTAATTTTTTTCCATAATTTATATACAACAATCCCAGCGCCATTTAATCCGCCCCAAATTAAAAAATTCCAACTTGAACCATGCCATAACCCACCTAATAACATGGTAATCATTAAATTAGTATTTGTTATAATGAATTTTTTTGTTTTTGGTACAAAATAAGATAAAATGAATAAAAATAGCGGAATTATTAATAAAATTAAACTGACATATAAATTTTTAGCCATTAATCCGAAAATCAAAAAAAACAATCCTATATTTACAAACGTTCCGGTAGAAGCGTTTCTATTTCCACCTAAAGGAATATACAAATAATCTTTTAACCAAGATGATAGCGAAATATGCCAACGTTTCCAAAAATCACCAACATTTTTAGCTTTATACGGAGAATTAAAATTTGCAGGAATCCGGAAACCCATTAATAAAGCGATACCAATTGCAATATCTGAATAAGCTGAAAAATCCATATAAACTTGTAAAGAATATGAAATTGTTGCCATAAAATTTTCAAAACCCGAATAACGAGCCGGATTTGAAAAAACTCTATCAATGAAATTTACGGCAAGATAGTCGCCAATCATTATTTTTTTTACAAAGCCTTTCAGGATTAAAAAAATTGCCATTCCAAATTCATATCTTGAAAGCTGGAATTTTTTATATATTTGAGGAATAAATTCGGAAGCTCGTAAAATTGGACCCGCGACAAGTAAAGGGAAAAAAGACACAAAAAAACCAAAATCCACAATATTTTTTACCGGAACAATTTTGTTTTTGTAAATATCAATGGTATATGACATCGTTTGAAACATATAAAAAGATATTCCTGCAGGTAATAAAATTTTTGAAACATTAAAATTTGAACCACTAAAAATATTCACAAAATCCATTATATAATCGTAGGGAATAATATTTGTCCCAAAAATATGATTTATCGTTCCAATAATAAAAAAAGTATATTTAAAATATGATAAAACTAATAAATTTACAAATATACTTAATGCTAAAAATATTTTTTTTGAACTTATTTTTTCTTTATTATAAATGATATTTCCAAACCAATAATTAAATAATGTACTGAATATTAAGAGAATAAAAAATACACCGCTAGTTTTATAATAAAAAAATAAACTTACTAATAATAAATATAGAGAGCGAATGAAATTATTTTTATTAATAAGATAATAACCAAGAAATACAATTGTAAAAAATATCCAAAAATATAAACTTGTAAAGCCTAAAGGTGTTTTTGGGTCAAAAAGGAAAATATTTTTCAAATATTCTATCATTAAATTAAAAGATTATTTTTTTGAGCTATTAATTGTCCACAAGCAGCAGCTATATCGCTACCTTTTGATTTTCTGACAGTTACAATCAAATTTTTTGATTCAAGAAAATCTTTAAATTTTTCAGTTTTTTCTTCTTCAGATTTTGAATAATTACTCTTTTCAGTTGAATTATAATTTATCAAATTTATTTTACATGGCGAAATTTTTGTAAATTTTGCAAGTTTTTTTGCATCATCAATGCTATTGTTTATATTATTGAGCAACAAATATTCGTATGTAATTCTGATATTCGTTTTTTTGTAAAAATAGGAAATAGCATCCGATAAATCTTGAAGATAATATTTGTTGTTGATGGGCATAATTTTACTTCTAATTATATTGTCGGCAGAATGAAGCGAAATAGAGAGATTAAATTTAATATTATCATCGGCAAGTTGAATAATTTTTGGAGCAATTCCTGCAGTTGAAAGTGTAATTCTTTGTGGCGACATATTCATTCCAATATTAGAAGTAATAATGTTTATGGCAGCCAATATATTTTCATAATTTAATAAAGGTTCGCCCATTCCCATTATTACAACATTTGATAATTGTTTGTTAAATAGAGATATAGATAAACTATTTATAATAAAAACTTCATCGTAAATTTCTCCGATACTAAGATTTCTTGAAAATCCGAGTTTGCCGGTTGCACAAAAATCGCAATTCAAAGCACAGCCAATTTGAGAAGAAATACAGGCAGTAATTCTGTCGTCAGAAGGGATAAGAACTCCTTCGAGGAAAAGATTGTCAATAGTTTTAAAAAGGCATTTTGTAGTTCGATCTTTTGATGAGATATGAAAATCAATTTTTAAATTATCTAAAAAATAATTTGATTGTAGAAATTTAATGAGGTTTTCAGGAATGTTTGACAATTGATTAAAATCAGAAATATTTTTTTTCCAAATCCATTCGTTAATTTGAGTGGCTCGAAATTTTTTTTCTCCAAAATCTTCAATGATTTTAGTTATGTGAGAAAGAGTAATATTCCTAAAGTTATACATTTGTGATTTTTTCGGATTGTTTAAGCAAATTTTTTACATATATTGATATTTTGTGCTGTTCTTACAGAATTTATGCGATATGGTTACTTCATATCCGTAGGCTGAAATCTACTGATAATAAAATGTTGTCCTTGTAGGACTAATAATTTACGCAACACAAAATTTTTCATCATTAGTTTATTTATCAATAACTACTTTACCTAATAAAGTTGCAGAAGTCGCTTCAATAATTTTTGTTTTAACAATAGTTCCAATTTTACAGTTATTTTTTGGAAAAACAACAACATTATTATGTTCAGTTCTTCCAAACATATCATTTTCAGAACGTTTTGAAAAACCTTCAACTAAAACGTCAAAATTTTCTCCAATTTTTTCTGTATTCTTTTTTAAAGAAATTGAAGTTTGAAGTTTTATCATTTCATTAAGACGTTCCATTTTTAATTCTTCGGGAACATCATCAATAAAATTTTTTGCTGCATAAGTTCCTTCACGAACAGAATATTTGAAAAGGAAAGCGGAATCAAATTCAACAGTCTTTAATAAATTCAGAGATTCTAAAAAATCTTGTTCGCTTTCGTTTGAAAATCCGCAAAACATATCTGTTGAAAGCCCGCAGTTTGGAATTATGGTTTTTATTTTTTCTATTCGTTCAAGATATAATTCGTGGGTGTATTTTCGATTCATCAAATCTAAAATTTTATTACTTCCGGATTGGACAGGTAAATGAATGTGATTACAAATGTTTGGAGTTTCGGCAATTGCATAAATCAAATCATTGGAAATATCTTTTGGGTGAGAAGTTGTAAATCGTATTCTTAAATCTGGAAGAGTTTCTGCAACTTTACAGATTAATTTTGGAAAGTTAATATCTTGATTTGAAGTACTATATAAATAAGAATTGACATTTTGCCCAAGAAGAGTAATTTCTTTATAATTTAAAGATTTAAGAATATTTATTTCGTGAAGAATATCTTCTAAACTACGGCTACGTTCTCGCCCTCTGGTATAAGGGACAATACAATAAGTGCAAAAATTATTACAACCTCTTGTAATTGAGACGAAACAGGAAATTTTATTTTTATTTTCTTTGATAGATTCTATTCCTGAATAAGTTTCGTTGATATCAAAATTTGTGTTAGATACCTTTGTATGTAAGTCGGCTTCGTTAATTAAATCAACTAAAAAGCGATATGAATCTGGTCCTGCAACGAAATCAACAGCTTCGTGTTCTAAAAGTTTTTCGCTGATTCGTTGAGCCATACAACCAATAATTCCGATTTTAATTTTTTTATTTCGTTTTTTTAGTCCTTTCAGAAAATCTAATCTATTCCAAATTCGTTGTTCTGCATTTTCACGTACAGAACAAGTGTTTAGTATAATAACATCAGCATTTTCGATATTTTGTTCGGCAAAAAAATCTTTTGATTTAAGTATAGCCATAACTGTTTCAGAATCAGCGACATTCATTTGACAGCCATAAGTTTCAATATATATTTTTTGATTCATTAATGAATTATAAATAAATTGCAAAATTACAACAAATTATCGTTTTTTGAAAATGATAAATTTACGTAACAAAAAACATTGTTTTTGATTTTTGAACTTGAAATATATGTCTTTATCTGCCAACGGCGTAAACTACTTTGTCGGACGACAGACAACGATTCAATTTAAAAAATTTCAACATTTTACTGTTTTTCTCAAACTTTCAAAATTTTTTAAAAAATCAGGAAATGATTTATTAAGGCATTCTGTATCATCAATAGTAATTCCGTTTTTTATTTTAAGTGCAAGAATTATTTCTGCCATTGCTATGCGATGGTCATTGTGAGATGACAAAGTTGCAGATTTATATTTTTGGTTGCCAATAATACAAATTTTATTATTATCTAAAAATATTTTTGCTCCAATTTTTAAAAATTCTTTCACAATAATTTCTCCTCGTGAAGATTCTTTATTGAACAAACGATTTGCTCCGTATATTTTTGATTGTCCTTCTGCAAATAAGGCTAAAACACAAAGCGCCGGAATTAAATCAGGACAATTTTCCGCATCAAATTGAAAGGATTTTATTTCAGATTGAAAAATCTTCAAATTTTTATTTTCCCAAAAATATTTTATATTTGCTAAATCAAAAATATCTAAAATTGCTTTATCTGCTTGATATGAATTTTTATTTAATCCTGAAATACAAATATCTTTTGATAAGGCGGCAGCTACCATTAAGATTGATGTTCCGCTCCAATCTCCTTCAATTTTAAAACTTTCAGAATTATATTTTTGATTACCTTTAATGAAAATATTAAAATTTTTTTCATTATTTACATCATCAATTATTATCCCAACTTTTTTCAATATTTCTATCGTTAAATAAATATATTGAACACTTACAACATTTTTAATCAACAATTCGGAATCTTGGCTCAAAAGTGGTAGCGCAAAAAGTAAGCCACTAATTAATTGAGAAGTTTTTGGATTTTGGATTTTATATTTTCCATTTTTAAGAACTGCATTTTTAAAAATTATTGGCAGACAATTATTGTTATGCGACCAATCCCAATTCATTTGTTGAAAAAAATCAAAATCATTTGCAATTTTTCTTTGTAAAAGAGAATTTTCTCCTGTAATAATGAAATTATTCTGGAAAAGTGAAATAATTGAAACTATACTTCTTGCTAAAAACCCTGATTCTTTGCAATTTATAATTTTTGGAAAAGTTTTTATTTCACTATTAATAATTAATTTATTTTCAAAAAAAGTAAATTTACAACCCAATTCGGATAAAATATTTCTCGCTGCAAGAATATCTTTCGATTGTCCAAAATTTTGAATTTCAGTTTTTCTTGCAAATAAAGCTCCCAGCAAAACACGTTGTTCGTAGCTTTTCGATGGAATTGCTTGAATTTTTTCTTTTAATGATAAATTTTTTATTTCAGTTTTCACGAAAGAAAATCTAATATTTTATTAATTTTGGTTTTTACAATTTTTGGTTCACCGACGTCAGTTAAAAAAACAAAATCAATACTATTATTTACTTTTTTCTTATCAAAAATTAATAAGTCAATATGAGATTTAGTTA
>JAITXI010000119.1 GCA_031284905.1 Bacteroidales bacterium | reverse complement strand
CAAATAAAATTATTGTTGAGCGACAATTTTCCAAAATATGTAATTCGAACAGACATTAAAAGTTTTTATGAAAGCATTCCACAATCTGAATTGTTGAAAAAAATAGAAGAAAATACGTTACTGAATTATCAGTCAAAAAATTTCATAGTAGATATTATTAAGGAATATGAAAATAAAAAAGATGATAAATTCGATCGCGGAAAAGGTATTCCGAGGGGAATAGGAATAAGTGCGTATCTTGCGGAATTGTATATGCGCGATATTGATAGTAAAATAAAATCTCTTGAAAATCTTGCATTTTATGCACGATATGTAGATGATATATTTATCATTTTTATTCCAAATAACAAAAATAACACAGTCAACTATTTTGAACAAGTTAATAAAATTGTCGAAAAAACAGGTTTAGAATTGCAGCCCGAAACCGATGAGAAAACCCAATTAGTTGATATGTTCCATACGACAGAGAAATTTAAAGAAAGTATTAACTATCTCGGATATAAATTCACCATATCTGCAATTAAAACTAAAGCGATGAAAAATCCTATAGAATGTAGGGTAGTAGTAAATTTGTCTGAAAACAAAATCAAAAAATACAAAAAACGGATAGAATTATCGTTTGCTGCTTACAATAGAGATAGCAAATATAATGAAAGGCAAGCAAGAAAAAGATTATTTGACTGTCTGAGCATGCTAACCGGTAACACAACTCTGATAAACAGTAAAAAAGGGATTAAGGTTGGAGTATATTTTTCAAATAGTTTACTTGAAAAAGATGAGTTGGAAGATTTGACAAATTTAGATGGATTCTTAACCAAAATTGTTCATAAGAATTTAATCCCATATGGTGAACTATTATTTGATATTGACAAATTGAGAACACAGATTAAAAAAACGTTCTCGTTTCAGAAAGGTTTTGAAAATAAAAAATTTCATAAATTCAAAATCAAGGAATTAAAGGTCTTAAAAGGGATTTGGAAAGATGAAACGGAATAGAAAAAAAATGAGGTTAAAATATAAAAAAGAACGGGTTGTGCTATCCGATGTATTGCCATTTGAGATACCGATTATTTTTTCGAATCGTTATTTTTATCGCTTTTTAGTTTCTTACGGAATAGAAATTAAAAACAATAAACTTCTTTGGAATAATGATAAAAGGGGGTTAACAACAAAGAAAAAAGAAACTCTGCTGCACATAATTAAACTTCTTTTTGGATGTAAACCGAATGAAAATCCTCAAAATAATAGTTTTGATTTGAACAAAAATCGACGAAGAATCCCTTTTGTATATAAGATTACACACAAAGAAAAAGAATTTCGAGAATTAGCGGTTGTTCATCCTAAAAATCAAATTGATATTGTTGAGTTTTATGAAAAATATAAAGAACTTATACTATATTACTCCGGTATTAGCCGTTTTTCTCTTCGGCGACCATTTGAAATAGCAAAATATGTATTTTTCAATGACAAGCTACATAAACAAAAAACCGGATTAAAGGATGATAGCATTGAGGTGAATTTTAACGAATATGAACACCTAAAGACATTTTTTGTGTATAAAAAATATACAAATATATTCCGATTTTATGAGGATTATCGTTATCAAAGAGCCGAAAAAAAGTATGATAAATTAATACGCTTTGATATATCCAAATGCTTTGATAGTATTTATACACATTCTTTATCATGGGCTTTACTAAATAAAGAAATGGTTAAAGACAATATTCCTTTGTCGAAAAACACTTTTTCTGGAAAATTTGATGAATTCATGCAAAATATAAATTATGGGGAAACAAATGGAATATTAATTGGTCCAGAATTTTCAAGGATATTTGCTGAATTAATTCTTCAGCAAGTTGACAAAACTGTTGAAAATAAGCTTTTAGGTCAAGAGCCAAAAATACGATATAGAGTAGATTATGAATGTTATAGATATGTTGATGATTATTTTTTATTTTACAATGATGATAATATAAAGGATGAAATACTTAAACTTTTCAAATTAGAACTGCGTGAATTCAAAATGTGGATTAGCGAATCAAAGACTAAGCTATATAATAAGCCTATCATTACTGAGTTAAGTATGGCAAAATTAAAAATAGTTGATTTACTTGACGAAAATATAAAATTCAAAATTGAAGAAGCAGAAAAAGAAGATGAAGAAATAGAGGAAAGTAAAGAAGAAGATAATCCTGTTGAAAAGATAGAAGACAAGTTTATAATTTATATGAATCCTAATAAATTATCTGCTAAATTTAAGACTATTCTTAAAGAGACCAATGTAGAATATAAGGATATATTAAACTATACATTATCTATAATTTCGAGAAAAATAAAAACAATATTCAAAAAGTTTGATTTGAAGTACAAGCAATATGTAGAATTAGAAAAAGATGGTCAATTTGATGCGAAAGAAAGTCGTAAAAAATATAATTTAGAAAAACGACTAACGACTTTTGTTATTAATCTATTAGATTTTATTTTTTTCCTTTATACGGTATATCCCAAAGTTAATTCAACAATCAAATTGACTGTAATACTTACCTCAATAATAAATTACTATAAAGGAAATTACAAATTTGAGAAAGTAAAAATAGAAAGATTCCAAAATATAAATAGGGATTTAATATTGAAGAAAATACAAGACGAAATCCGTTTGATTTTGGGAAAGAATAAATTTGTTGAACATATTCAAGTAGAAACATTATATCTACTAATTATTCTAAAAGAACTTGGAAGTGAATATCAACTCCCTGAAATAGCTCTTTATGATTATTTTAATTGCAGAGAAGATGAAAAAACAGGTGATTTTATATTCAGAAATGAATTAAACTGTTTCTCTATTATAGTTTTATTGTATTATATTTCTGATGATATTCATTATCAAGGAATAAAAAATGTTCTATTATCATACATTATTTCAAAGATAGAGAAAACAGAAGAAAGTAAAAGAAGAAGAAAGACTGAACTCACAATTATGTTATTTGATTTATTGTCTTGTCCCTATATTACAAATGAATATAAGAAAAAACTACTATCTTTGTATGGAATCTCAGAAGATATAATACAATCTGATATTTTAGACTTTCAAAAAGCTCAAAAATATTGGTTTACAAAATGGGATAAGATTAATTTAGAAAAGGAATTAAATGCAAAAATATGCCAAGAGGTGTATTCATAAAGATATAGAATAAACCCGCTCGAATTAACTACACACACAAGTTTATACTTATTCTGTATTAACAGAATCAATAAAACAATCTTGGGCGAGATTTTTTAACGCAGTTGAAAAGCTGCGTTTTTTACATTATACCGTCTATATTGTTTTCCATATACATTATTATTGACCGAATGTCCCTGTTTTTGAGAAAATCAATAATGAAACATTTGCTAAAAGTTTTTTTTCAGGAATATGAAAATTCACCTGTGCCAAATGCAGCCATACCTGTGCCAACCGTAGCCATACCTGTGCCAACTGCAGCCACCTACCTCTCAAGCCTTGATTTTCGAAAATTATTGCTATATTTTTGTGTTGCATTACTATTGATG
>JAITXI010000115.1 GCA_031284905.1 Bacteroidales bacterium | reverse complement strand
GAACTAACTTCCGAAAAAGAAAACTTCTCTTGGAATAAAATCGTTACTTTAACTAAAAATCAAAAAAAAATTATTGAGGTTTTAGATTGTAGTGTATAATTTGTAGGGAAAAGTTAGGTCAATTGTTACGCTTCGCTCCACGAGGGCTTTGCCGTTTTCAATTCTCCATTTTCAATTCTCACTTGAGTGAAAGAAGGAGTTAAATGTTTATAAAAAAATCCGCTCCAAACTACGACCAAAAGTGGGGCGAGTTTTAACAGCAAAGCCCGGTCACGGTCGGATGGGAAGAGAACCCTCATGTAACAACGCAGAATAACGGCTTTAGCCCTCGTGGAGCTAAGCGTAACAATCTAATACTACTCAGCGAATGGATGAACTGACGAAAAAGCGAACATAAACTCACAAAAAACAAAAATGGCAAAATAATCAAAAATATGCTTAATTATTGTTTTATATTATCAATATTACACTTCTCGTTTGCTTGTTTCCTATCTCTTTTGCTAATCTGTCTATTTTAAACCGTATCAATAAATTTTTTTTCTATATTATTAAATACTACAATTCCAAATAATAACAAAAATATCATGACTATTGTACTATATACAAGAAATAACAACGAACATTGTCCATGTCCTAAAAATGCGTATTTAAACGTTTCAATTATCGAAGTCATCGGGTTTAGCAAAAAAATCCATTGTTTTTCATGTGAGATTAAATTTAATGGATAAATTACAGGAGTTGCATACATCCATAGTTGAATTGCAAATTGCAGCAGAAACGAAAGGTCTCTATATTTTGTTGTTAATGAAGAAAAAATTATTCCAAAGCCCAAACTTAATCCGGCACATAATAAAATAAGGAATGGAACTAATATAATATAAATATTTGGTGAAATTTCGCTTACTGTGAAAAATAAATAATAAAAATATATTGCTAAAAATAAGAGAAATTGAATAAGAAATCTTACTAAATTTGATATTGTTATGGAAATAGGTATAACTAATCTCGGAAAATATACTTTTCCAAAGACCCCTTGATTTTCAATAAAAATTTTAGAATTTCTTGTTAAACAATCGGCAAAATAATTCCAAATTACAATTCCTGCAAAATAAAATAAAGTATTTGGAAGTCCATCTGTTGAAATTCCTGCAAGATTTCCAAAAACGAATGTAAACATTATAGTTGTAAGAATTGGCTGAATAAAAAACCATAATGGACCCAAAATTGTTTGTTTGTAAAAAGTTACAATATCTCTTTTTACATACATACTTATTAAATCACGATATTGCCAAAGTTCTTTAAGATTAATAGTAAATAAATTATTTTTCGATTTTATTTCATGCTGAAAATTCATGAATGATTTTTTTTGCAAAATTAACACTTTTTTTTGAATTGTCGTAGGTATTAATACTCCGGAAGAAGTAAAACTTAATTTGGAAACCCTCCTTTGGGGATATTTTATTATTTGATTTATTTTTAAATCAAATTGTTATAATAATGAAAAAAATAATTTTAATTTTTTAATTTGTGCTACTATTATTGGTACAGTTCAAGAAGATTTTAATCGGCACGAATTAATGGTAGGCTATGGATATTTATAATAATATTGAACAAATTTTTTTCAATATTACGAACTTGAAAATTTTAAGCGTTATGAAGATATTCTTATTTCTTATAAATTTAAGGTAGTTCCAAGAATAATGATTGGGCAACATTCGTTTATATTGGAACAAAGTCGGAGGTTTTTAATAAAACAGATTCAGAAGGAATAAATACAAAAACATATACGGCGCAACCAATCATTAAATTTTGCAAACTATTCAAAAATAAACCAATAAATTATGAGGATAATAATACAAATTATTCTTCTTGGGGAAGTTCGATTCAAAATCTTGTTTGGGATTTAACCCAAAGAGGAAAATTACCTACGGGTGAAAATTTAAATTTTATAAATAATTTGCAAAATAATATACAATCGCTATAAAATCAACTAATAATATAAATATAAAAAGAGGACATATCCATTATGGAGACTAATACTCAAATGCTATAAAATTAGCAAATAATATTATCTTTAAAGATATATAATATTGCTTTTAGACATGTTATTGTTGAAAAATATTGTTTAATCTTACCCTCCATATTATAGCAATTTAGTATGAAGTATTATTTCTATCGTGGATTTATAAATTTTTTTTGGTAAAGTTATGGTTTAAATTTAATTTGCCTACTAATAATTTATACACAACAAGGATAAAAATTTACTCCAAAATTTATAGAATAAAGATACAAGAAAATTATTTTTCCAAATCTTTTAATGTTTCTTTTACAAAAGAAGCTGCCCAAAAAACAATTTGGGCAGCCGCTTCATTAATGAAATATAAATTAAATTTTTTCGATTATTTCCATACCTTTTGTAATGGCTTGTTCGTTTAGAGGTAATAGTTTATGATTACGTTCAGGAATTGATTTTTTCAAACCTTTGATAACGTTTTCCATTTTAACGATTGGTTTTACTTTTAGATATCCTCCTAAAACAATCATATTGAAAATTTTCTGATTACCCATTTCTGATGCAGCCACTGCCGCATCTACTTTATAGATTGAAATATCTTTTCTTGTCGGGTGATGTGTAATTCCATTTGGGTCATAAATTAATATTCCACCCGGTTTTACAGTACTTTCAAATTTATCCATAGATTGTTGGTTCAATATTATCACCGTATCATATTGTGTTAATATAGGAGAACTGATTCTTTCATCACTAACAATTACGGTAACGTTTGACGTTCCGCCACGCATTTCAGGTCCATAAGAAGGCATCCAAGTAACTTCTTGTCCTTGCATTAATCCTGAATAAGCTAAAATTTTACCCATTGAGAGCACTCCTTGTCCTCCAAAACCTGCTATAATTATTTCTTCTGTCATGATTTTAATTATTAAATTATTTAACTAATTTCCCTTCAACTTTAATATCGCCAAGTGGGTAAAATGGAAACATGTTTTCTTCCATCCATTTGTTAGCAGCTGGAGCGGATAATTTCCAACCGGAATTGCAATTAGATACGATTTCCACAAATGAAACTCCTTTTTCTAATTTTTGATTCTCAAAAGCGACACGAATAGCTTTTTTTGCTTTTTTAACATTTGCTGCTGTATGAACAGATTGACGAGTAACAGAGTATGTTCCAGCCAGCATTGCAACCATTTCTGTGATTTTCAAAGGGTTACCCATTATTTTTAAATCTCTTCCATAAGGACTTGTTGCTGTTTGCATTCCTTCAAGTGTTGTTGGAGCCATTTGACCACCTGTCATTCCGTATATGCCATTATTAATGAAGATAATTGCAATATTTTCACCACGGTTACAAGCATGAATAGTTTCAGCTGTTCCGATAGCAGCTAAATCGCCGTCTCCTTGATATGTAAAAACATATTTTTCGGGCATTAATCTTTTTATAGCTGTTGCAAGTGCAGGAGCACGTCCGTGCGCTGCTTGTTGCATGTCTATATCCAAAAAATTATACATTAAAACAGAACAGCCAACAGGAGAAATTCCAATGGTTTGTTCTTGAATACCCATTTCTTCTATTACTTCGGCAATTATTCTGTGGGCGGTGCCGTGTCCACAACCCGGACAAAAACTTAATGTGTTGTTTGTCATTATCTTGCTTTTTTCATAAACAAGATTTTCAGGTTTTATGATATTATTTAATTCTTCTTGTGTCATAATTATTTTCCTCCTATGATTTTTTGTTCTAAAGCTTCTACTATTTCTTCAGGAGATGGTATCATTCCACCCATTCTGCCAAAATGTTTTACGATAACTTTATTTTTAACTGCTAATTCAACGTCCTCAACCATTTGACCTGCACTTAATTCTACTGCCAAAAATCCTTTTACTCTGTTGGCTAATTCAAAAAGAATTTTACTTGGAAAAGGAAATAATGTTATTGGTCTGATTAAACCTACTTTAATACCATTTGCTCTTAATAAATCAATAGCTTTCATACATAAACGAGCACTACAGCCATAAGCTACTAAAATATAATCGGCATCATCGCATTTTATTGCTTCGTAACGAACTTCTTTTTCTTGAATTTCTTTATATTTAGCTTGAAGTTTGATGTTGAATTTTTCTTGATTAGCTGCAACTAAATCTAATGATGTGATGATATTTCTTTCTCTTGTTGTAGGTTTTCCAACTGTTGCCCAAGGACATTCTTTGATAATTTCTTCTTGAGTTTTTCTTGCTTTTTGTGGTTTTAGTTCTACTTTTTCCATCATTTGACCAATGATACCGTCTGTGAGAATCATTACCGGATTTCTATATTTGAAAGCCAAATCGAAACCAAGTTCTGCAAAATCACTCATTTCTTGTACAGAAGCCGGAGCTAAAACTATTAAACGATAATCTCCATGTCCACCACCTTTTGTAGTTTGAAAATAGTCGGATTGTGCCGGCTGGATTGTTCCTAAACCAGGACCGCCTCGAACACAATTCATTACCAAACATGGTAATTCTGCACCTGCAATATATGTTAAACCTTCTTGTTTCAAACTAATACCGGGGCTTGATGAAGAGGTCATAACTCGTTTTCCACAAGCAGCACCGCCATAAACCATATTGATTGCTGCAACTTCGCTTTCTGCTTGAAGAACTACCATTCCGGTGCGTTCCCAAGGCTGTTCTGCCATTAAATACTCAATAACTTCTGATTGTGGGGTAATCGGATAGCCGAAATAACCATCAGCACCGGCTCGAATAACAGCTTCTGCTATTGCCTCGTTCCCCTTCATTAATTTTACTTCTTTTTCCATCTTTTTATTTTATCACTCAGATTTAACTTTATAAACTGTAATCACTCCGTCCGGACATACCATACCACAACTTGCACAGCCAATACACGCATCCGGATCTTTCATATAACAATAATTATAGCCTTTGCCATTTACTTCCTTTGAAAGTTCTATAACTTTACAAGGACATGAAACTATGCAAACGCCGCAACCTTTACATGCTTCATTATCTACCACAATTGCACCTTTTATTTTTGCCATACTTTAACTTTTTTTATATTATTTTTTTAAATAACAAATTTAATATTTTTTTTTCATATACTAATGTTTTTTTTCAATTTTTATTATTTATAATGATTTTAAATAACAAAAAAATGTGTTTTTTCACATATATTACATCATAAAAATATTATTGGATATGATTGAGAAACGAATGTGTTCGTGATACGAAGCAGAACAACCAAAAACATAAGAAGAAACATAATTAATACTTCTTATTTGATATTTTTAATTAAAATATTTTTAGTTAATTTTTTCCAACAAAACAAAATTATAGTTTTTTGGTATTAAAGTTGTAATTTCAGGAAAATGGTTTTAGTCAAAAATCGCAAATATATTATTCTATGTTGCTCAATGTCCGGTTATTTTCAGCGAAGCATTTGGATTTTGTTTAATTCGCAAAATGATGTTCCGAATGAATAAATAATATATTTGCCTGAAGGTAAGAACGCCAATCAACTCGCAGAATTTGCTGCCAAAAAACTTTTACCTTTAAAAAATTTGACTTCCGATAACTGAAAAGAATTTGTAGCGCACAAATCAATTTCTAAACTTTTGAATGTAGTTTTTTACTTCGCTCATCCTTATAAATCTTGTGAAATGGGCAGTAATTAAAATTCCAATGGACTTATTAGACAATATATACCTAAAAAAATCAACTTCAAAACTATTGATAATCAATTCGTTGAACAAGTCAAAAACAAACTTACTAACAGCCCTCGGGGAAAACTAAATTTTTTAACTCAAAATGAATATTTTTTATTATCTTTGTTCAAGAATAAAGTTGCTTTTGTAACTTGAATCTGTGAGTATTTTTATAAAAAAAATAAGATATGAGAAAATTAGATGAAATATTTTCAACTTATGATGATATTCCTGAAATTTATAAAATGGAAAAACCGTTTATTCAAACTGAATATTTGGTAAATGGGGAATTAAAAATATGGAAAGGGGAATTTAATAAAGTTTATTCGCCAATTTATGTAAAAAATGGAGAAAAATTAGATAACTATATAGGAGAATATCCGATTTTGACGGAAAGAGAAGCATTAGTAGCGTTAGAATCAGCTTCAAAAGCCTTCGATAATGGGAATGGCGAATGGGCGAAAATGAAAGTCGAACAACGAATTGAATGTTTGAAAAAATTTACTTTACTAATGTCAAAAGAACGTGATTTAATTGTTAAACTTTTAATGTGGGAAATTGGAAAATCTTTAAATGATTCGCAAAAAGAATTTGACCGAACTATTACCTACATTTACGATACAATAGAAGCATTGAAAAATCTTGATAGAGCAGCTTCACGTTTTTCTATTTCACAAGATATAATTGCTCAAATAAGAAGAGCACCACTTGGCGTAACTTTATGTATGGGACCATTTAATTATCCTTTAAACGAAACTTTTACAACTCTTATCCCTGCTTTGATTATGGGAAATACAATAATTTTCAAACCACCAAAGTTAGGTGTGCTTTTACATCAGCCACTTTTAGAAGCATTTCAACAATCGTTTCCTGCCGGAGTTGTTAACACAATTTATGGTTCGGGCGAAAAAGTTGTAACTCCTATTATGCAAAGTGAAAAAACAAATGTTTTGGCTTTTATTGGTTCGAGTAGGGTAGCAAATATTTTGAAAAAAGAACATCCAAAACCAAATCGTTTGAAAACTGTTTTAGGTTTGGATGCTAAAAACCCTGCAATTATCTTAGAAGATGCAGATTTGAATTTAACTGTTAGAGAATGTATGTTAGGAAGTTTGTCGTTTAATGGGCAAAGATGTACTGCATTGAAAATCATTTTTGTACAAAAACAAATTGCAGAAAAATTTATTGAAAAATTAGTAGCTTCAATTGAAAAAATGGAAATTGGACTTCCTTGGGACAAAAATGTTGCGATTACTCCACTTCCGGAAAAAAATAAACCGGCATATTTACAGAGTCTTATTGATGATGCAGTTTCAAAAGGTGCAAAATTAGAAAATTCAAATGGAGGTAAAAATTATTATTCATTATATTTTCCGGCAATTTTGAGTAATGTTGATCGTTCGATGAAAGTGTATCATGAAGAACAATTTGGTCCAATAATTCCGATTGTAACATACAAAGAAATTTCCGAACCATTAAATTATGTGATAGAATCAAATTATGGACAACAAGCAAGTCTTTTCGGAAAAAATACTGATAAAATTGCAAAATTAGTAGATGTACTTGTAAATCAAGTATGTAGAGTAAATGTTAATTCGCAATGTCAGCGTGGTCCTGATAATTTTCCTTTTACGGGCAGAAAAGATTCTGCCGAACAAACACTTTCAATAAGTGATGCTTTGAGAGTTTTTTCAATCAGGACATTAGTAGCAGCAAAAGAAACAGACGAAAATAAAATCATTATTAGAGATATACTAAAAGAAGATAAATCTAATTTTTTGAATACGGATTTTATTTTGTAAAAGATTATAGTCAAAATAATATAGATTTATCATAAGAAAAATAGCAACGTTTTTTGTGTTTTTATTGTCTTATACTAAAAAATGAAATTTAACCGTTTTTAGTTTAGTAATAATTAAAGTAGTATATAAAAATAATGAAGAAAAGAACAAAAATTGTATTTATTACCTAACTTTTCCCTACAAATTATACACTACAATCTAAAACCTCAATAATTTTTTTTTGATTTTTAGTTAAAGTAACGATTTTATTCCAAGAGAAGTTTTCTTTTTCGGAAGT
>JAITXI010000231.1 GCA_031284905.1 Bacteroidales bacterium | reverse complement strand
AAATATCAAAAAATAAAATATTAGTAATAATTCAATAAAATAATGCAACTTTCGGGTTGCATTTTCTTTTTATTGAATTTAAAATAATATAAATTTGAAAAATATTTCTTATAGATGAGTTGAATTTATTTTATTTGATTTAATCTCTAACTCCGCACATTTTGGCAGTCAAATTGCATAATTAACTGTAATACAAGTGATTAACGAAATTATTTAAGCAACCTTATTAACTTGCTTATTTACAAGCTATTAATTCTGCCTAACACGAATGATAATTTGCTCGTTTTTCAGCGAAGAGGTCTATTCAAAATTTTGTTCTTTATCGCTTTTAAACTTGGTAATTCTTTTCCTTCGATATATTCAAGTAAAGCACCTCCTGCTGTGGAGACATAACTTACATTATCTGTTAAAGCATATCTATTTAAAGCTGCGATACTGTCGCCTCCTCCAACTAATGAAAATGCTCCTGATGCAGTTGCACGCGAAATCGCTAAAGCAATTTTTATTGTTCCATTACAAAAATGTTCCATTTCAAACACTCCCATTGGACCATTCCATAAAATTGTATTTGATTTTTCAATAATTTTTGTAAAATATTCTGCCGATTTAATTCCTATATCCAAGCCCTGCCAACCATCAGGAATTTCTGTAATTTTACAATGTTTAATATTAGCATTATTGTCAAATTTATCAGCAATAATTGTATCTATTGGTAAACAAAGTTTAACATCATATTTGTCTGCTAAATCAATAATTTCTTTTGCAATTTCTATACAATTTTCTTCAATTAATGATTCGCCAATACTTCCGCCCATAGCTTTAATAAAAGTATAACCAATTCCACCACCAATAATTAAATTATCAACTTTTTGCAAAAGAACTTTTATAATATCAATTTTTGTTGAAACTTTTGAACCTCCAACTATTGCCGTAACCGGTTTATTCCCCTTAAATAAAAGTCTATTAATATTTCTTATTTCACTTTCCACTAAATATCCCAACATTTTATCTTACGGGAAAAATTTCGCAATCATGTATGTAGAAGCATGCTCGCGATGAGCTGTGCCGAAAGCATTCATTATATAAACATCACCCAAATTCGCTAATTGGCGAGCAAAACCTTCATCATTTTGAGTTTCTCTGATATCGAAACGTAAATTTTCCAAAATCATAATTTCGCCGGCTTTAAGTTCTTTTGCCATTTTTTCAACATTTTCACCTACAATTTCAGGAGAGAATTTCACTTCTGTTCCCAATTTTTTAGAAAGATACGGAACGATATGTTTTATAGAATATTTTTCTTCGTAAACTCCTTTCGGACGCCCCAAGTGAGTGAGTAAAATTACGGCACCTCCATCTGTTAAAACTTTTCTGATTGTAGTAGTGGCAGTAATAATTCTAGTATCATCAACAACATTATAATCTTTATCTAAAGGGACATTGAAATCTACACGAATGAGTACTTTTTTATTATAGAAATCATAATCATCTATGCTATACGAATCTTTTGTTGCTTTAATTGCTTCAATTGCCGGTAGTGTTTGTTTTTCTATATATTCTAACAAAGCTCCTCCGGCAGAAGAAACATAAGACATTTTATGAGCAATACTATATTTATTAAGTGCAGCTATTGTATCTCCACCACCTATAACTGAATATAATCCTAAATCCGTAGCCCTGCCAATACAAAGAGCCATTTTAAGGGTTCCATACGAAAAATTCGGATATTCATACATGCCCATAGGACCGTCCCACATCAAAGTTTTTGATTTTTCAATTATGTCAATATAATTATCAATAGTTTTTATTCCTATATCCAAAGCCGACCAACCTGATGGAATTTCACTCATTTCACAATGACCTACATTTGTTTCTTCATCAACAACATCTGAAATTACAAAATCGACAGGGAGTTGAATATTAACTTCAAATTTTTGTGCAAGATTAATAATCTTTTTAGCAATTTCAATATGTGCTTCTTCAATAGCTATATTTCCTGTTTTATAACCGTAAGCAGCTAAAAATGGGAAAGCCAATGTTCCTCCTAACAATAAATTATCAATTTTTGGCAATAAGGCTTCAATCATTCCAATTTTTGAAGTAATTTTATTTCCTCCCATTAAAAGGGTAAAAGGAGTTTCGGTATGTTTTAACAGTTTGTCCATATTACTAATTTCTTTCTCAAAAACATAGCCGAACATTTTATCGTAAGGAAAATATTTTGCAATAGTAACTGTTGATGCGTGATTTCTGTGAGCAGCACCAAAAGCGTCATTCACATAACAATCGCCAAGCGAGGCAAGTTTTTTTGCAAATTCCTCATTGCATTCTTTTTCTTCCGGGAAAAAACGTATGTTCTCTAATAACATTATTTGACCTGACTTAAGATTCATCGCTTTTTTCACTGTTTCATCAGAAAAAGGGTCTTTACAAAAAATTATTTCTTTTCCGCTTAATAAATTTTTCAAAGGTTCTAACAGATGTTTCAAAGAACGTTTTTCTTCAAATTTTCCTATTGGATGTCCCCAATGAGATAATAAAATTATCGAACCTCCATCGGAAAGGATTTTGAAAATTGTAGGAATAGACAATTTTATCCTGGTAAAATCATATTCTCCCCATTTTCCTGTAATAGGAATATTAAAATCAACTCTTAACAAGACTCTTTTACCTGAAAAATTATAATTATCCATTGTTGTCATAAATACTATTTTTAAAATTATTCACAAATTTAATCAATATTTTGATAAATAGTTTATAAATATTTAAAAAAAGTATAAAAAAATTCAATGAAATACATTAATTTTGAAAAAAATTTACATGGATCTTATTGCAATAATTCCTGCTAGATATGCTTCTACCCGTTTTCCGGGTAAACCTTTGGTTTCAATTAATGGAAAACCTATGATACAAAATGTATATGAACAAGCCTGCAAAGTTTTTGATTCTGTTTTTGTTGCAACCGATGACGAAAGAATTGAAAATTGTGTAAAAAACTTCAATGGGAAAGTCGTCATGACGAAAAAAAAACACAAAAGCGGTACAGATAGGTGTGCAGAAGCAATACAAAAAATAGAAATTTCCGAAAATAAAACTTTTGACATAATTTTTAATATTCAAGGAGACGAACCTTTTATTAATCCGGAACAATTATTACAATTAAAAAAATGTTTTAAACAAAAATCAACTCAAATTGCAACTTTGGTAAAACATATCAACAATCAAGAAGATATTATTAATCCTAATAAACCAAAAGTCATTATAAATAAAAAAGATGAAGCCATTTATTTTAGTCGTTCAATAATTCCATACATTCGTGGTGTAAATAAAACTAAATGGATAACTTCAAATAAATTTTATAAACATGTTGGACTATATGCATATAGAAAAGATATTTTGTTGGAAATCACAAAGTTGCCTCAATCAAATTTGGAAGTTGCAGAATCTTTAGAACAACTTCGATGGATTGAAAACGGATATAAAATAAAAATCGCTTATACCGAGCATGAAAGTCTTTCGATAGATACGCCAAGCGATTTGGAACAAGTAAAACAAATTATTCTGTTATAATGAAAATAGCTGTAAACACCCGACTTTTACAAAAAGACAAACTCGAAGGAATTGGCTGGTTTAGTCATGAAATTTTAAAACGAATTGTTATAAATCATCCGGAACATCAATTTTATTTTATATTCGACAGAAAATATGACGATTCTTTTATTTTTGCAAATAATGTATTTCCTGTGGTAGTTCCACCACCTACGCGTCATCCCGTTTTGTATTATATTTGGTTTGAATTTCAAATTCCAAGATTTTTAAAGAAAATCAAAGCCGATATATTTTTATCTCCGGATGGATTTTTAACTTTAAAAACTAAAATACCTCAAATTACTGTTATTCACGATATTTGTTTCGTTCATTATCCAAATCAATTACCGTTTTTTAATAAAAAATATAATAATTATTATTTCCCAAAATTTGCAAAAATTGCCAAACATATTCTTACTGTTTCTCAATTCTCAAAAAACGATATTTCAAATACTTATAATATTGATAAAGATAAAATTACCGTTTGTTATAATGCTGCACAATCAATTTATACACCAATAAGTGATGAGATAAAAATTGAGACTAAAAAAAAATATTCTCAAGGTGAAGATTATTTCGTTTTTGTCGGTGCTTTACATCCAAGAAAAAACATTACAGGTTTATTAAAATCTTTTGACATTTTCAAAAAATCCGGTAATTATTCACAAAAATTAATTGTTGTCGGCAATCTAATGCATAAAACTCAAGATATTTTTGATACTTTGGCAAATTTAAAATTTCGAGATGATGTAATTTTTACAGGAAGACTAAATAACGAAAATTTACATCAGGTTTTAGCATCAGCAACAGCTTTGGTTTATATTCCTTTTTTTGAAGGATTTGGAATTCCATTAGTTGAAGCAATGAGTTGTGAAATTCCAATAATTTCAGGGAATGCGTCTTCTTTGCCGGAAATAGCAAACGAAGCTGCCCTTTATACAGATGCCGATAATCACAAAAAAACTGCGGATTTAATGCAACAAATCGTTGAAAATAAAGAATTAAGAAAAAATTTGATTGAAAAAGGTAAGATTCAACTTAAAAAATTTTCATGGGATAAATCAGCAGAAATAATGTGGGATTGCATTTTAAAAGTATATCAAGAAAATGCTTAAACAATTTTTTGAATCCGGAAAAATAGAAGCCGGTTGTGATGAAGCCGGCAGAGGTTGTTTGGCCGGACCTGTTTTTGCTGCAGCTGTAATTCTTCCTCAAAATTACAAAAACGAATTATTAAACGATTCCAAACAGCTTTCAGAAACTAAAAGAAATATCTTACGAAAAGAAATAGAAACAGATGCTCTGAGTTTTGCAGTTGCTTCTGTTGATAACATTGAAATTGATAAAATAAATATTTTAAATGCTTCTATAAAAGCAATGCAATTGGCAGTTGAAAAATTAAAAATCACTCCGGAATTATTATTAATTGACGGAAATCGTTTTAATAAATACCAAAATATTCCTCATCATTGTATTATAAAAGGAGACGGGATTTATATGTCAATTGCAGCTGCTTCAATTTTAGCAAAAACTTATAGAGATGAATATATCTCAAAACTTCATCTTCAATTTCCTAATTATCAGTGGGATAAAAACAAAGGTTATCCAACACAATCACATCGCAAAGCAATAAAACAATTTGGGAGTTGCGAATATCATCGAAAAAGTTTTAGATTACTTCCCGAAATTGAAGTTTCTCTGTTTGATTGAAATTGTTTTTGAAAGAAAATTTAAAAATCTATAATATGGCATTTAGACATGTTATTGTTGAAAAATATTGTTTAATCTTACCTATGATGATAGCAATTTAGTATTAATTCTTTTAATAAAATCGTCTGCAATACAAAAAAACTACCTCTCGTTTGGAAACGAGGGGTAGAATTAGGTACAAATCCTGCTGTGAGTACTTTGCCGTTACAAATTGATACGGATTAATGTTAATTATTTATTCAGTAAATTCAATTACATAAGCTGATATATTAATAGTTCTCGTAGTAACAAAGAAAATACTTCTTTTGTTAATTTCTATATTTTCATTAATAACGGCTCTTGATGTGCCAATGAAATTTGTGTTTTCAAGCATATGGGCTCGTGCATTTGCAACTAACGTCTTCATACCATGATTGCCTATTCCAAATACTGATACAGTTGATGCGTGTCCTTCTATTTTTTCAACTATTTTATAGTTATTTTTTGACAATACAACTTCTGTTGCGTTAGTATTTTGATTGTGCGATAATGATTGATGAACACCAATACAACTATGAAAAAACAATATTAAAACAAATACAATAATGACAATAAAAATCCTTTTCATAAAATTTGAGTTTAATGTCTATCTCCTTTAGACAGACTTTTTTTATTATTTTTTTCTACTCTAACGGCTTCGTAGCTCTTGCCCGTTTTAAGAGTTTCTGCTCTCCTTGCGCTATTTTTAAGTGCTTTGCAGTTTCACTTCGCATTTTTCAGGTAACAGTTACGATTCTGTTTTATATTTTGTAACGGTTTTCCCGTTGTTGAATTTTAAAAATGTACATAAAAAAAGCGGACTTAATTATCCGCATCCTTGGCTCTCGACTGCCTTACACCTAACAAATAAGCCCGCATTTCTGCGAGCGTTATCTTATTCTTCGGTGCAAGTTGAAATTGTCGAGATTTCGGATGCAAAAACAGTTTTAACGCTATTTTATATGTCTTATTTCGTGCGTATTAACTACGCTTTTCTTTATACCATATCTTTTTTCGTTTATAATTAATCGCAAAATTATAATATTTTTTTTAATTTACAAACAAAAAGTTTTTTTGAGAAAGTATTTTTTTTGTGAATAATATATTATTGTGTAACTTTACATACCTGAGTTCGGGATAAGTAAGTAAAAAAAAAGTATAAAAAAAGCAAAAAAAATTGGTAAATACGCAAATATTTATTGTTGAATATCAATTAAATAAATAAAGATTATGAGCATCGTTACCAAAGACAAAGTTATAAAAATTTTTTGTATTGCAGACGATTTTTGCAAAGAATTTAACAGTAAAATCGAAAAATACAAACAATTATACTAAACTGCTATTAAATTTGAAAGAAAAGAACAACAACCTCAAGAATTATTGTTGTTTTATTAAAATCTAAATTCCTTTCTCGTAGTTTAATTAACTTTATAATATTTGGATGGTAAGACTTTATATGATTATTTGAAAAATTTTGTTTTCCTGTGTTTTTATCTATAATTATCCCAAACTCAGGTTGTTAAATCAAAAATATCAAATTTTTAATTTAAAAATTTTGATTTATCAATTACAAGTGTTTATTTTGTAAAATAAAAATTGATAGTATAGTAATAAAAAATAATAATAATAGTTTATTAATATTATTTATAAATTTAAATACAGTAAAAATATTTTATGACAAGGAAAACATTTAAAATATTAGATATAACATTTGGCTGGTTAGTTTTCATAGTTGCAGCAATAGTTTATCTAATGACATTAGAACCGAGTGTAAGTTTTTGGGATTGTG
>JAITXI010000190.1 GCA_031284905.1 Bacteroidales bacterium | reverse complement strand
GAAATCATAAGCTTAGCACAAAAATTTGGAACGCTAGAAGTTTCAAATGAACCATATATTGATTGTTGTGCATTGTTTGTTCCAAAAAAACCGGCAACAAAGCCAACAATTCATACTGCGGAAAAATTAGAAAGTCAATTGGAATTAGTAGATGAATTATGCAAAACCGCAAACATCGAAATTAAATAGTTTTAATATATAATATTAATATGGTAAAATACACTAATATTAGGAAAATAAGCGATATATATATATATATATATATATTAAAATAATCACTGTAGTTTTTAGTGATATAAAAAAAGGAGGAATAGGCAAGTATGTCTAATTTAAAATTTGAATTATTAATTGGAATGAATGGCTCTGGAAAATCTACATATTTGCAGAATAAATACGATGAATTAACGGTCACAAAAAAAGGTACAATTAACCCAAATAGAGCATATATTTCAAATTCCGAAATTAATTTTAGCGCTGAGTTAAAAAAAGATTATTCAAAAACTATAAAAGATCTTATTGAATTGTTATATGAGAAAAATTTTGTATTAAAACTTGATGAAAAAAATATAAATAATATTGCATCATATAAAAAGATAATTGAAGATGACAAGATTATTCTTGATAATTTAAAACATGATGAAGATTTTTCTTTTTGAAATGATAAGCAAAATTCCCTTGAATTAAATCTTGACTTACAAATTATAAAATTTGATAATGTTACACGAGAAAATATGGCATCTGGACTAGCGAATTATTCAACGATTAAACTAATAACAGAATTAGTTGATAAAATTAGTCTAAATAAAATATCAAGTCTTGATTTACATACTATACATCTTATGATAGATGAACCAGAAAAATTTTGTCACCCGAACTTACTATGAAAAATTTCTAATTGTTTACAAAAATTGGCTACTAATATAAATTTATATATTTCAACTCATTCCCCAGAACTTTTAAACTCTCTTATAAATATTGAAAATATGCAAATAAAATATTTTCGTGAAAAATATATTAAGGATAATGATTCATCTGAAACAATAATTCCTAGTGAAATACTAGAACAAACAAACTTTAAACCAATTTTGATAAAAAATCAAATATTACGACTTGAATTTATGAGATTATTTTTCTCTACAAAAATAATTGTTGTTGAAGACATTGCGCAAAAAATATTAATACAATATATTTTAAATAAAAATAAAATATTTTCTAATATAGAAATAATAATAGTCTATGGAAAAGAAAACTTTGAATCTTTCTTTAATTTTGCAACAAAAATTTTAAAAATTATTCCTCAGAAATTGTTTTGCATATACGATGAAGATAAAACTGATCGTCCTCAAGATTCTTTAGAGAAAGGCATTAATAAAACAATTAATGAAAAATTTAATGATCAGTATTATGCATTTGTGGAAAATATTGAAGTCGATTTACAATGTAGTGATAAGAACAAACAATATGGCAAAAATATCTTAAATTTTCTTGATTCATATGATGCAACTATAAATGAGAACAACACCATTATAAAATTAGAAAAATGAATTTTAAGTAATTTTTCTTATATAGAAAAACGAGGAATATATTATTATGAAAATTAAAATATTATCGACTTTTACATTTATTATATTGTTTGTTGGAACTTTACCATTTGTTGGAATGATATCTGGATGCGAAAGCCCAAAAAAAATACGTGGTTTTGGAGAAATAACTTTATCCAGTGGTTTGAAAATTGAAGTTCCAAACGAAAAAGAATTTAATAAACTTTGTGATACTTTAGACCCAGATGCATCTCTAATCATAAACGGTACCAGTTTTACAAAAAGTACGTTAAAAGGATTTGCATTTGGAAGTGAATTCGATTTAAGTTCTATACGGGATTCCTTTTTGGACGAGTGCATATCTTTAAATCAACCATTAACTATTCCGGCATGTGTTCAATCTATAGGAAATAATTTCTTAGCTGCATGCACATCTTTTAATCAATTATTGACTATTTCAAATGTCATGGAACTAGGAGACAATTTCTTATATAATTGTGCTTCCTTTAATCAATCTTTAATTATTCCAGTTTCTGTCATCACTATCGGATCGGGTTTTTTGTATGGTTGTTCAAATTACAATGAAACAATTTATTGTCATGGAAACACTTCGAAGCCAAGTGGATGAAGCACTACTAGTGCTTTTGGAGGATGCATAAGTCCAACAAGTTGAACAGATCCTGCAATTTACTGAGAACCAGTACGCGGTTTTGGAGAAATAACTTTATCCAGTGGTTTGAAAATTGAAGTACCGAATGATATAGAATTTAATAAACTATGCACTTCTTCAGGTACATCGCTAATCATAAATGGTACCAGTTTCACAAGAAGTGAGTTAAAAGGATTTGCGTTTGGAAGTGAATTCGATTTAAGTTCTATACGAGATTATTTTTTGTATGCGTGCACAGATTTCAATCAACCATTAACTATTCCAGCATGTGTCCAGTCTATAGGCAATGATTTCTTAGCTTCATGTACATCTTTTAATCAATTATTGACTATTTCAAACTCCGTCCACCATATTGGCGATGATTTCTTGGTAAATTGCGAAACATTTAATCGTCATTTAGTCATTCCTGGCTCTGTCGATTCCATAGGGATGAATTTTTTAGGAGGTGATTGTTCAAATTATGCTGGGACTATTTATTGTCCCGGAAACATTTCAAAACCAAGTGGGTGAAGCGTTATTGGTGCTTTTGAATACTGCGAAAGTCCAACAAGCTGAACAGATCCTGCAATTCGCTGAAATGCATCACCTTCACTTTAATAAAAGTATGTTATATACGTTTTGTTCAATGTATTACTACATATTATTTTTGAAACTCATATTTGGAGTGAAAGATGGAATTAGTTGACGAACTATACAAGAGCGCAAACATCGAAATTAAGTAAATTTACTAAAAAGTGTATAAATTTGAATAAAGCATAAAAGAGAGCACATTTTCAAATATAATTTTAATATGAGTGATTTAAGATATAAAAACAAACTTTTTGATGTTATTTGTTTTGGTGTTGGACAAGGATTATTTACGTTAGTGACATACACTGACAAAAATAATAAAAAAAGTGGTTTTGTTTTTGATTGCGGTGGAGACAAAATGTATATAGAAGGAGATACTTCGTATTGATATCAATCACAAATTACATCTGGAGCAATAAGTCGGTTCATTAAATTTGTCAATGATAACAATATCACAATAAAGCACATTTTTATTTCTCATATGCATAGCGATCATATTAACGGAATATCAAAACTTGTTGTTATGTTAACGAAATTGAAAAAACACGATTTTAAAATTATTTTACCTAATTTCGTAAAAAAAGTCGAAATTTCTGAAGCTGTTGCTCTAGCATATTTAGTACAAAATAATGTAAAACTTGACGACTTTGTTTATAATCCGATAGTCTACGCATTTTCTCTACAAAATATTAGCGAAGAACAAACAAAACAATTAAGTCAAGCCTATGAAAACAAAGAAAAAAATAAAATAAAAAATTCAATCGTTGATGCACAATACGAAATTAATGATTTAAAAAATCAATTACAAGTTTTAAATATTTCTGACAAAGATAAAAAGAAAATAAGTAAAAAAATTGGAAAATATGAAACTAAATTATCATCACTTCTGTTCCAACAAAAGAGAGCAGAAGAAAAATGAAAAAATATTCGTTCTATGAAAGAATATGTATTAAAAAATATTCAAGAAATGAAAGACGATTATGATGAAATACCAAATATGAAAGTGTTTAAAATAACGAATGCGCTCACTCAAAAGGCATCAAAAGAAATAGAAGAAGCATTGGGAGATGTGGAAATAAAAAAATTTTTTCATTTGGAAGATGGCATTGACACAATTAAAAAAATATATAAAGAAAATAAAGTTGATGGAAATAATTACTCTATGTATATTAAATATAAGTTGAATTCTCGATATACTCTACTTCTTTCTGGAGATGCGCTATTAAATAAAGAAAAATCCGCATCTCTACGTATCGGGAAAGAAAAAATAATTTTTCAAATATCTCATCACGGCTCATTTCCTTCAAATGATTTTTTTATTAATAAATATGGAAAAAATATTAAATATGCGTTTGTTTCTTTTGGTTTTCAAAATACTTATAGGCATCCTGATTTTAGAACAATTGAAATAATTGGAAATAAGAAGATAAAATTCGTTACTTGTTTCAAAGATGATAACGCATATAATGACAAGATTAATGAAATTGTATTAAAAGATTAATATAATACCACAAAAAAAAAAAAAAAAACAGGTATAATATTTATATGAAAAAAACCATATCAATTTTAGCTTTTTTTTTAATATCTTCAGCAGTTTTAGTCCCAGTTGTAACGACTAGTTGCGATGATAACGAAAAAAAGTATTTGATTATGAATTATGGTCATGATCCATTTGGCATGGGAACATCAAATTCTGCAGCATATGCCGCTTATTATAATGGTACTAGATATTTAGGTGCAGACCTTGAGTTCACATATACTCCCCAATTCGAATTCATTTCATCAGCACATACAAGTTTCATCTATGAACTTTGACTTAATGATTATCCAACAGCGAGTGTGACTCTTACAGTGACGGCATATTTCGCTGGTGGAAAAGCATCAGATATGATTACATACCATATTTAAATTTTTACTCAATATAAAATTAGCAAATGTATAATACTAACATATGAGCAAAGAACAACAACATATAGTGGTTAGTGCAATAGGAAATATGAATCTAGAAGGATTTACATTTAACAAAACAGTTATAGAAGCTATACAAAAAATTGTAGTTTCTTCTAACAAAACAATGGTTGCTAACAAATTTATTAAAGAATTAGTGAACAAGTACACCAAGTAATGGCGATAAAATATGATTCTAATGACACATATTATGCATATGAGAATGGAGTTCTTAGAAACAAGTATGGTATTAAAAACCAGTCAAAACTAGATAAATTAGAAGGTCCTATAGTTCTTGCTCGAATCGCGACAATTGAACTCAAAACAAAGCTATTTGATTTAAAATATATTTGCGATATAAATAAATATTTATTCAGTGATATTTATGAATGAGCTGGAGAGTTAAGAAAAGTTGATATTTCCAAAGGAAGTACAAGATTTGCCAATTTTCAACACATTATTCATTCATGAAATGAATATGTTCAGCCAAAAATTAATGGACTTAAAACTAGTAATAATAAAATCAAAACATTGGCTGAAATAATAGGTGAGATGAATATTATTCACCCTTTTCGTGAAGGTAACGGAAGAAGCATCAGAACATTTATACAATTGTTAGCAAAAGCACAAAATATCGTAATTGACTGAAGTAAAATAACAGAGCAAGAAAATATTGATGCAAGTATTGCATATATAAACGGTGATATCAAGCCATTTATTTTGTTGCTAAAAAAATGCAAAATTTAAAACAAAAATAATTCAAACTATTAAATAAATTTAACAAAAAATACTTGTCAAAATTTTTCAGTTGTTGTTTATAATTAATAGTATGAAAATAATCGAAAAAATAGTTAATTCGTTCTGAGTAAAAATTATTTCGATTATTGTAATTATTCTAGATTTTACTTTCTTAATCGTAGGATTTATATTAGGCGAAGCCGCACAGATATTACATACATGAGGATTATTCCTTACATGTATCGTAGATATAGTGTTAGGCTCTGAGATTATGTTACATTTCTACTACCTATATAAAAAGAATATGGAAGAGAGATTACTTAAAAAAGCTCAAGAGCTTAATAAAGCTAAGATAAATAAAAAAATAGAAATGTTACAATCTGAAATAGAACAAATGAATAGCGTTAATAGAGAAGCTATGCTTCCTCAAATGAAACAATGATTTGATGAAGCTAGCAGAATGTATGCAAGTGAGGAAGAAGTTACTAACTATGTTGCATCTAAATATAACGCAAAGCTTGCTTTACATCAAGAAGAAATGAAAAACTTAATTAGTGTTACAAGAAGAGTTTTAATTGATCAACTTTAATCAGTTTTTTCATATATATTTATAAATAAATATATTTTGTTATTTTCATAGTTGACTAGCGAAACTTGCTGGAGTGATGATGTTAATGGGCGAATTTTTATATTCTAATAAATCTTTATCTTCGGTTAGTAGAACATCAACTTTATTATCAACAGCAGATGTTAAAATGCGATCATCCTTCGGATCTCTTGTTTTATACTCATATGTAGTCTTTTGTGGACTTACAATTATTTTTACATTATTAAAATCTAATAACATATCAATACATCCAACTGCATATTCTCATTCTTTTTGATCTCTGCATCTTTTTTTATGCAAAACATTAACAAGTTCTATTAAACAATATTCATCAGTGCATATAACGGTATCGTTTCAATTTACAGTAGAGTATTCCAAGATGCTTGAGATTGCTTGATCATTAAAATATATATATTTTATTAGCACATTGGTATCTAGAAATATTTTCATTATTCAGTTTTTCTACGTTCTTCTTTGATTACTGCATTGATGTCATCAATAGAATTAAAACCAGAATCTTTAGCAAAATCTGATAAACATCCGCCAAGTTTTCTTCATATTTTTAAATCATGAAGTGCTTTTGCTTGCATCTTTTCATAATCAACTTTAGAAATTTTAAAAGGAATTTCTTTTTCGTTTATTACTTTATGCACATAAATACTTAGAGCAGCAGAAACACTTAAACCTAAATTAGCACATGTTTGTTCAAATACACGTTTTGCTTC
>JAITXI010000171.1 GCA_031284905.1 Bacteroidales bacterium | reverse complement strand
GCAACGATTTAAGTTAAATTACAGACAACCTAATTAGGTTATTTAAGTAATTTAGCTAATTTTCTGTATTACAGTTGTTTATGTAATTTAACTACCTAAATTGAGCGGAGTTAGGGTTTAAACTTTGTATAACCTTCCTTTTTATTTGTTTTTTTATGGGAATTTTGTTTAAGTTAGGTGAAAAAAATAATATAATTTAGAATTTTTGAAATGGAAAGCCTTTTGCTAATCATATCGCCAAGCAAATAAATATTATCGCAAGGCTGTAAATCTAATTTTTCAAGAAGACTATTGAAAGTTTTATAATAACCGAGAATATCTTCAATCACGATATTTTTTGGCATTATAAAAAAAATGAGTTTTTATTTACATTATTTAAGTTGTCAAAATTGGTTTTCCTAAAAATCGTAAAAGCAAATTTGCTGTACATAATACATCTTTTTCACAATATATAGCAATTCTTTCAATATTTTTTTCTTTATAAAAAACTTCAGCCACTTGACTTCCATCAATATCATCTTTTGAAGTTGGAATATCAAAAATATCTGCTAAAAGTGCTAAAGATGTAAAATTTTTATAGTCGCCGAATTTCCATAAATCCATAGTATCCAAATTAGAAATTTCCCAAGGTTTTTTTCCAAATATAGAAATTTGAAAAGGCAATTTTATTCCATTAATAAGCATTCTCCTACAAATATAAGGAATATCAAATTCTTTAATATTATGTCCGCAAAAAAATTTATCTTTATGTTTTGGGTCATTCAAAAGTTCTGCAAAATTTATTAAAATTTCTTTTTCATCAACTCCTGCAAATGATTTTGAACGAAAATTATTATTATGAATAAATCCCAACGAAATACAAACAATTTTTCCAAATTCAGAATAAATTCCGGCTCTGTGGTAAACGTCTGCTGCATTCTGAGTTAATTCTCGAAAATGAGAAGATTTTTTATCCCAATGTTTTTGAAAATTTTCCGGCATTTCTTCAAATTCCGAATATTGTGGAACAGTTTCTATATCAATAAAAAAAATCTTTGATAAATCTAAATTTTCTATCATTGTAAAATTATTTAATATGGTTAATATTTTGTTTTATAAATTTTGTAAGCATATCAATCGCAACATTATTATTTCCGCCTTGCGGAACAATAATATCTGCGTATCTTTTAGTCGGTTCAATAAATTGCAAATGCATCGGTTTTAAAATTTCATCATAACGATCTAATACCATTTTAACACTTCTTCCTCTTTCAACTATGTCGCGTAGAATAACTCTTGCAAGTCTATCGTCAGCATCTGCATCTACAAAAACTTTAATATCCATTAACTTGCGTAGTTCTTCATTGCAAAAAATCAAAATTCCTTCAACAATAATAACTTTAGTTGGAATTATCGGAATTGTTTCTTTACTTCTCGTACAAGTTAAATACGAATAAATTGGTTGTTCGATACTAATTCCATTTTTTAAATCATTAATATGTTTTATCAATAAAGACCATTCAATTGCGTCCGGATGGTCGAAGTTAATATTTTGTCTTTCTTCAAACGGAATATTACTGCTATCTTTATAATATGAGTCTTGTGGAATTATAGTTACTGCTTCTTTTGGAAATTTTTCTTCAATTTTTTTCACTACGGTTGTTTTCCCTGAACCTGTACCTCCTGCTATACCTACAACTAACATGTTTTTTATTTTAAAAAATTTGTATTAATTTTGACTTTGTAAAAATAATAAAATAAATGCTATATCCAATAAAATTTAAAAAAATTTATAAAGAAAAAATTTGGGGTGGAGAAAAGATAAAAAATTTAAAAAAAGACAACAAAATCATAACTAATTGTGGTGAATGTTGGGAGATTTCTGCTCTTGAAGGTTCAATGTCGATAATTAATAATGGGTTTTTGAAAAATTCAACTATCGAAGAAGCCATTGAAATTTATATGGGCGACTTTGTTGGCGATAGAATTTTCGATAAATTTGGAACTGAATTTCCATTACTTGTAAAAATTATTGATGCCAAAGAAAATTTATCTCTACAAGTTCATCCCGACAATGAAATAGCATATCAAAGACATGATGCTTGGGGAAAATCAGAAATGTGGTTTGTTCTTAATGCTGAAAAAAATGCTTCAATAATTTCCGGATTCAATAAAAATACTGATGCAGAAGAATTTCACGAAAGCATTCATCGTGGAAATCCCGAAAAACTTTTAAATAAAATTAAAGTAAAGAGAGGTGATGCTTTCTATATTCCTGCCAATCAACCACATAGTTTAGGAAATGGAACAGTGGTTCTTGAAATTCAACAATGTTCGGATATTACATATAGGCTCTATGATTATGGTCGAACCGATAGAGAATTACATCACGATTTAGCTTTTGATATCATAAATTATGAAATAACAAATTTCCCAAAAACTGAATATAAGAAAGAAATAAATTGTTCTAACAAAATTATTGAAAGTGAATTTTTTTCAGTAAATTATTTACCTTTCATAAATAAAATTGATTTAGATTATGAAAACATTGACTCTTTCGTTTTATTATTTTCAACACATGGGGAATTTAGTGTTGATTATGAAAATGTTAGTACAAAAGTTGATACTAATGAAATAGTTTTAATTCCCGCTGAATTGAAAGAAATCACACTAAAAACTGAAGGATTATGCGAAATAATTGAAGTATACATTAATATTGATAACGAATAAAATATTTTTTTTCAAAAATATTTTATTGCAAAAAACACATTTTAATCACAAATACTACCATGAGTAGAGCACCAAGGACAATTTCCGTGATCGTGAGATAATATTTCCTGACAACCTTCAACAGGACAAATTTCATTTGATTGTTTAACGATTGATTTTTGTGAATTTGTTTTTTGCACATTAGATTCAAATCTGTTTAAAGCTCGTCTAACTCCTGATTTCCAAGAGTTTAATTCTGCGGTATCATCTTCAAATTTTATTTTTCCGACAGTTTTTATCAATGCTTCAATTGGAATACCATATCTCATTAAACAAGAAATCAAAATCGCATAATTCCAATATTCTTTATTAAACAATGTTGAAATTAAAAAACTACCTTGAGCTTCGTTATCAACTTGAGTTTTACTTCTTGTTTTCCAAATAAATCTATATTCTGTTTTTGTATCCTCATTTTTACTAGTTTCTTTTTTAATAGTGAAAGTTTTTTCGACATCATCATTTTCATATAATTTTTTAAAATCTAAAATAAATGATACATCTTTTTCCGGTCCTGTAAAAATTTCATACGGCTTTCCATCCATTAATCCAATAAAGGCAACCCAATCTACTTCTCTATTTACAAAAGTGAAAACTTCTGCCATCAAAACTTCCGGACGAGTTTTAGTCTTTTCAATTTCCAATACTTGAATATCTTTACTGCCATCTCGATAAATTGTCAGACCCTTACATTTTGATTTCCAAGCCTCTAAATAGGCATCAGCAATAATAGTTTTTGAAACATCTTTTTTCAAATTAAGAGTACTACTAATACTATGATCTACCCATTTTTGAATTTCACCTTGTAACCTTACGCGAAACAAATAATTTAAATCATAAGCTGTAGATTTATTATAAGGAGATTTACTAATTATTTCTTGTATATTTTGAGCTGTCTCACTTAACAGATTATTGGTATCATAACCATTTATTTCTGCCCATTCGATGAATTTCGGATGAAATTCTCTATAATCTTTCCACCATTTTTCTCCTACTAAATACGCACCGGTTTTATCAATAGCATCTTCGGTTACGTTTATTCTACGCGTGCTAACAATTGAATAAACAGGCTCAACTCCACTCGAAACGTCAGCAACCATAGAAGTTGTTCCTGTTGGTGCTAAAGTTAATAAAGCAATATTTCTTCTTCCGTTAAGTTCCATTTCTTTAGCTAATTCAGGATCAGCTTCTTTAATTCTATTGATAAATGGATTGAATTGTTCACGAGTACTATCATAAATTGGGAAAACGCCTCTTTCTTTTGCTAAATTTACAGATGCACGATAAATTTCAATAGAATATGTTTTTTGAATTTCAACCGCCGTTACAATTGCTTTTTCAGAATTATATTCAATTCCTAATGCAGCTAAAGTATCAGCTAACCCAATATGCCCCAAACCGGAACGTCTTCCTTCTTTTGTTTTTTTCAAGATATTTTCCCAAAGACTTTTTTCAACTCTTTTTATTTCAGGGTCTTCTGAATCTGATTTTATTTTTTCCAAAATAGCTTCAATTTTTTCCATTTCAAGGTCAATAATATCGTCCATGAAACGATGAGCATAATGGCTATGTTCTTTTAATAAATCAAAATCAAAATATGCGTTTTTTGTGAATGGATTTACAACATAAGAATACAAATTTATTGTTAAAAGACGACAAGAATCGTAAGCGCAAAGCGGAATTTCTCCACAAGGATTTGTAGAAATTGTTTTATAACCTAAATCTGCATAACAATCCGGAACCGATTCGTTTATAATATTATCCCAAAACAAAATTCCGGGATCTCCGGAATCATATACAGCATCTACAATTGCATCAAAAACTTCTCTGGCTTTAACCTCTTTAATAATTTGAGGTTTTTTTGAATCAACAGGAAATTGTTGTATATAAGTTCTATCTTCTTCAACAGCTTTCATAAAATCGTCTGTAATTCTTACAGAAACATTGGCACTATCAATTTTATGAGTTTTTGTTTTTGCATAAATAAAATCCAAAATGTCAGGATGTTTTACAGACACACTCAACATAAGAGCCCCTCTTCGTCCTCCTTGTGCCACTTCTTTTGTAGAATTTGAAAATCTTTCCATAAAAGAAGCCATTCCTGTTGAAGTTAACGCAGAATTTTGAACTTTAGAATTTTTTGGTCTTAATTGCGACAAATCATGACCTACTCCTCCTCTTCGTTTCATTAACTGAACTTGCTCTTGGTCTATTTTAAAAATTCCACCATAAGAATCAGAATGTTTTTCATTTCCAATAACAAAACAATTTGACAAAGAAACTATCTGTTCGTCATTCCCGATTCCCGACATAGGACCACCTTGTGGAACAATATATTTAAAGTCTTTCAACAAATAATAAATCTGCTCTTCTGACATTGGATTCTGATAATTTTTCTCAATACGGGCTAGTTCTCTTGCAATACGATGATGCATATCGTCCGGAGTAAGTTCGTAAAATTCTTTATCTTTTCTCTTTAAAGCATATTTATCTGCCCAAACATTTGCTCTTTTTTCACTTCCGTTAAAATATGCTACACTTGCAACTTTTACTTTTTCGGGAGAATATGTTTTTTTGTTATTATTTTCTTTTTTCTGCTCCATACCATCAAATCCAAACAAATTTGTATCAGTCGTTTCCATAATGTTATTTTTCTGAAATTTTATTTTTACAAAGTTAAAATAATAATTAATAAAAATAAATTAACTTTATATATTGACTACATTTAATTATCTGATTTATAACAATTATCATGTTTTTGTCTAATCTTATAAACATCATTATTAACGTCCAAAGTTTAGTAATATTAAGGCATTGAAAAAAAATAACAAAATTTATTAACAAAATTTATTAACTTTGTATGATGTGTTTTTCAATTAAAAAAGTAGCATTTTTTACACTTGGTTGCAAATTAAATTTTGCAGAATCATCAACTATTTTACGCTATTTTATTGAAAAAAATTATTCATTAGTAGATTTCAAAGAAATTGCAGATGTGTATGTAATAAACTCTTGTTCGGTTACGGGAAATGCAGAAAAAAAAAGCAGAAATGCTATTTCAAGAGCAAAATCAAAAAATGCAGATGCTGTTATTATTTTTACCGGTTGTTATGCTCAATTTAATCAAAATGATTTATTAAAATTAGGAATTGATTACATCATTGGAGCAAACGATAAAGATAAAATTTACGAAATAATTGATAATATTGAAAAAAAAACAAATCCATTTACAATTTCAACAAATCGTAATGAAACGAAACGATTTGTTCCTGCTTTTTCTCAAGGTGGAAGAACTCGTTCTTTTCTGAAAATTCAAGATGGTTGCGATTATTTTTGCTCTTATTGTGCTATTCCGTTTGCCAGAGGGAAAAACAGAAGTGCAACTATTGAAGAAATAATTCCTCAAGCACAACATATCGCAGATTTTGGAATAAAAGAAATTGTTTTAACAGGAATAAATATTGGCGAATTTGGGAAAAACAATGATGAAAATCTTTTTGAATTATTAAAAGAAATTATAAAAATTGACAGGATTGAAAGATTTAGAATTAGTAGTATAGAACCAAATTTATTAAGCGATGAAATTATCAAGCTAACTGCTGATAATCAAAAAATTATGCCTCATTTCCATATTCCGTTACAATCGGGTTGTGATGAAATGTTACGTTTAATGAATCGGCGTTATGATACGGATTTTTTTAAAAACAAAATTGAAAAAATAAAATCTTTTATTCCGAATGCTTTTATCGGGATTGATTTAATTGTAGGAGTAAACGGAGAATCCGATAATTATTTTCAAAAAACACTTGATTTCGTTAAATCTTTGAATATTTCTTTTATTCATCAATTTCAATATTCTGAAAGACCCGGAACTAAAGCCTTAAATTTTTCCCCTAAAATTTCTCCTCAAGAAAAACAAGAACGAGCCGATTTGATAAATGAAATTTCACAAAAAAAACATTTTGAATTTTTAAATAACAATATTGGAAAAACAACTGATGTCCTATTTGAATCTACAAAAAAAACGAACAAAATGTTTGGTTTTACCGACAATTATATAAAAACAGAAATAGATTTTGATGAAAAAAATGTCAATAAGATTATTAAAGTTAAACTAATAGAGTTCTCAGAAAATAAACAAGTTTTGAAAGGACAAACAGATGAAAGGGTAAGCATGGAACGGTAAATGGGCAAACGGACTAAACAAATAAACGACAAATGGCAAAAAGTAAATAGCGAATAAAAAAAACATAAAGATGCACGGTCGAGCACTCTGCATATTATAAATCGTTTTGGCATAAAAAAAATAAAACCCAAAAATTATTTACAAAAATATAATAAAAATTATTAGTAAAATGATAATTTTGTAAAAAAAAATTTTGAGAATTTATTCCGACATACCTGACATTTTCGAAAAAACACAAAATTTAAAACAAGTTCCTGCTAATTGTGTTGCTACGGTTGGTTTTTTTGATGGAATACATTGTGGTCATAAATATTTAATCGAAAAATTAAAAACTAATGCAAAACAAGAAAATACAAAAGAATTAATCATTACAATGTGGGAACATCCGGCTATTTTTTTTCATAAAAACATACAGTTATTAACAACTTTAGAAGAAAAACTAACACTTTTATCAACATTAAAAGTGGAAAGTCTTATAATTCTAAATTTTAATGCTGAATTAGCCAATAAAACAAGTAAAAATTTTATAAAAGAATTTCTAATTGAAAAATTCAAAATAAAAAAATTAATTCTTGGATATAACAATTCATTTGGGAAAAAAGACGATTCACAAATTGAAAACACCAATTTAATTCCTATCATAAAAATAGACAAATACATTTCGGAAAACGGTGACAAAATAAGTTCATCTGAAATTAGAAAATTAATCGAACAAGGGAATATTGCAAAAGCAAATGATTTTTTAGGTTATAAATTTAATTTATCAGGAATTGTTAGCAAAGGATTTGGAAATGGACACACAATTGGTTTTCCGACCGCAAATATCGCAAATATTGAAAAAAATAAAATTATTCCCGGAACAGGAGTTTATATAACAGAGACGAGAATTGAAAATCAAACAAAAAATTTTCCTTCAATCACAAACATTGGATATCGACCAACTTTCAACGGAGAAAAAATCACTATTGAAAATCATATTTTAGATTTTGACCAAAATATTTACAATAAAAAGATAACTATTAAGTTACTTAATAAAATTAGGAACGAAATAAAATTTAATTTAAAAGAAGAATTAATTTTGCAACTATTAAAAGATAAAGAAGACGCAAAGATTTTTTTTAATAATTTCCAAAACTAATACATATCTATGGCATTATTAAATACAATAATAAACCAATACGGTACAAAAAGATTAAAAGAAATAGATTTTTTCAAAAAAAATCCTATCGAAGTACAAGAAAATATGTTTAAGAAATTAATAAAAAATTCGTATCAAACAGAATTTGGTAGAAAATATGATATTCAATCAATAAAATCAATAAATAAATTTGCAGAAAATATTCCTATAAACGAATACGAAGATTTATTACCATATATTAACAGAATATTAAACGGAGAACAAAATATATTAATTTCTGAACCTGTAAATTGGTTTGCAAAATCAAGCGGAACAACATCAACACGAAGTAAATATATTCCTATTACAAAATTATCACTACAAAAATGCCACTTCCAAAGCGGAAAAGATATTTATTTCATTTACAATAATTTTTATCCTGATACAAAAATTTTTAATGGCAAAACTTTATCAATTGGAGGAAGTACGAGCTATACAAAAGATAATAATTCATATTCAGGAGATTTATCAGCAATAATTCTTAAAAATTTACCGTGGTGGTCTGGAAATAATATGGCTTTGTCGAAAGGAATTTCTTTAATTCCGGAATGGGATAGAAAACTCAATGAAATAATTCAAACAACATACAATAAAAATATTGTTCAAATTGTTGGAGTTCCTTCATGGCTAATGGTTTTATTCAGAAAACTATTGGATTTTACCGGTAAAAAAAATATCTTAGAAATTTGGAAAAATCTAGAATTATTTGTTCATGGGGGTGTAAATTTTGAACCATATCAAGAAATTTATAAAAAATATATTCCTTCTATTTCAATGAATTATTTTGAAACATATAACGCCTCGGAAGGATTTTTTGGACTTCAAGACGAATTTTATAGAAATAAAAAAGATTTATTATTAATGCTTGATTACGAAATTTTTTATGAATTTATTAACCTTTCAGATTATAATTCAGGAAATTTAAAAGCAATTCCACTTTCGGAAATATCTTTAGACAAAAATTATGTAATGGTAATCACTACAAATGGAGGACTTTGGCGATATATAATCGGAGATACGATTAAGTTTACTTCAAAAAATCCGTATAGATTTATTCTTACAGGAAGAACCAAACATTTTATCAATCTTTTTGGTGAAGAATTAATGGTTCATAATGCTGATTCTGCTGTTTTTTATGCTTGTCAGCAAACAAATTCTTTAATAAAAGAATACACGGCAGCTCCAATAATGTTTGAAAACAAAGAATCGCAAGGAAGACATGAATGGATATTTGAGTTTATTCAAAAACCTGATGATATGAATTTATTCATGAATTATTTAGATAAAAAACTTCAAGAAATAAATTCAGACTATGAAGCAAAAAGATATAAAGGAATAAATTTAGCATTTCCGTCTTATACCACTGTAAAGGAAGGAATATTTGAGAAAGTTCTTGAAAATAAAAATAAATTAGGCGGTCAGAATAAAGTTCCACGATTATCAAACGACAGAAAATTTTTAAAAGAAATATTAACCATTAATGATTAATATTTATCGTCTAATTATTAACCTGAGTTCGAGAATCTAATTATATCTAACTGCTATTAAATTAACAAATAATATAAATCTAAAAATCGCTAATAGGAACGGGCGAACGGGGAACAAGCAAAAGGGTCTCAGATCTCAATGCTTTCAATTCTCAATTGAGTGAAAGAAGTAGTTAAATGTTTATAAAAAAGAATCTTCTCTCCAAATTACGACCCCGAAGTGGGGAATGTAAAAAAGTTTTCTAATTGTAAGTATAAAATTAAAAGATATAACTTGCTGAATAACAATAGTAAATATTTAAAAAACATAATAAAATGCAAAAAGATACTGCATTTGTTGGAAACAGCCTCAATCATTACTTAATGTGAAATTTTTTTTATTGAAAAAATATTTTTTTGCAATATCATAAAATTTTTCTGTACCCCTTTCTTAGGACAGAAAAGATGTAATGTATAAAAATGTGGATAAAGTTAGGGATATAAAAAATACAAATATAACAATTATGGGAAGAACTACAAAGATGGTCTTGATTTTTATTTTACTTGTTTGGAATTCTCGAAATTTTCATCTAACTTTGTAAATTAAACAAGAAAGATGGAAAAAATTTTAGAAATACTTAAAAGCCGAAAAAGTGTTCGTGATTTTTCTGACGAAGCAATTTCTGACGAAATATTAAAAAAAATTTTTGAAGCTACAATTACCGCGCCTTCTTCTTTTAATTGTCAATCATGGAATTTTATTTATGCTAACAAACATGAAAATCCCGAATTATTCGATAAAATTATCTGCAATTTATCTGAATTTAATCAATCTTGGGCAAAAGCATCTCAAACTCTAATTATTGCCTTTGCTAATTTCAAAAAACTTACAGATAATGACCCTCGTTATGCTTGGTATAATACAGCTTTAGCTGTCGAAAATTTAATTATCGCTGCTCAGGTTTTTGAAATTTCATCTCATCAAATGAATGGTTTTTATAAAGATAAAATTATTAACAATTTTAACGTTCCCGAATATTTGGAACCCATATCTGTAATTGCTTTGGGTTACGCAAAAACAACAGGTAATCTTCCCCTTGATATTTTTAAGATGGAAACCGAAATAAAATCTCAAAAAAGCATTGAAATGTTTTTTACAAACAAAGAATTTTAACAATATTTTACAAACTTATCATCAACAGTATATGAAAATAAAAAAAATAATTTTCTTCATTATTCTCGGAATATTAATTATTTCTTGCAAAACCAAAGATACTTGCGAAATAAATCATACAGGTAACATAACAATAAAAAATCTGAACAATAACGATATTATTGTTTATGTTGATGGAGCAAAATTAGGTACAGTTAATCCTGACAAAAAAATAATTTTTACAAAACCGGTTGGCACTTATTTGCTAAAAATCACAAGTAATCTGAATGTGAAAGAATATCAAGATGTTAAAGTTCAAGAATGTACCGATACAGACATCTTAGCAGATTTTAATGAATAAAAATCTTACTGTATATTCTGCTTCTGCCGGTTCCGGAAAAACAGAACAAATTTCTCAAGAATATTTGGAATTATTGTTTTCCAAAGATAATGCTTATAAAAACATTCTTGCTGTAACTTTCACAAACAAAGCTACTCAAGAAATGAAAGAACGCATTATTTTAAAACTAAATAAAATAAAAAATCAAGAAGCTGAAGCTGAAAAAATAGCAATCAAACAAAATAGAACAATCGTTGAAATTCAAAAACAAGCAGAAAAACTTTTAACCGAAATCATTCACAACTATTCTTTTTTCAACATATCTACAATAGACAGTTTTTTCCAAAAAATAATCCGCAGTTTCACACGAGAAATTGGATTAAATTACAACTATGAAGTAGAACTTGACACAGAAATTATTATTGACAAAGCCATTGATATTATTATTGAAAATGCCGAATCAGACCAAATTCTTAAACAAGGACTTCTAAATCTCATCGAACAAAATATAGACGAAAGTTCTAAATGGAATTTTAAAAATAAACTTAGAGAATTTTTGAAATTTATTGTTAAATCCGATTATCGAACTTACGAAAAATTTTACAAAGATTTTTTTTCAGATACGAATAATATCAAAAATTTAAAATCAAATCTTAATAATATTTTAAATTCACTTAAAATTATTTGCGATAGTTTTTCCGAAAATATTAAATCAATCTGTCAAAAACATAATGTTAGCAGAGACAATTTTTCATATAACGGACGAAGTTTGCAAAAATTTTTAGATACAGAAATCAGAAGTCAAGATAATAAATTTAGTATTAATGATCATTTTAAGTATTGTGATAATTCGGAAAAATCTTTAGCACAATGGTATAACAAATCTGCAAAATCAGAAGTAATTTTTGCGACTTATGAAATTCTTGATTTAGCACACGAATTTAAAATTTCTTTTGAAAAAAAATATAAAGCCTGCAAAACAGCAAAAATAATTTTAAAACAATTGCCTTATGCCACTTTGATTAATCAGAGTTTAGAAATTATTAAAAATTTTCTATCAGAAAAAGGCAAATTTTTGATTTCAGATGTTCCTGCTTTTTTATCGGAAATTGCTAGTCAAAATAGTTCGTCTTTTATTTATGAAAAAACAGGAAGTTTTTTTGAAAATTATTTAATTGACGAATTTCAAGACACCAGTAGAATGCAATACGATTCTTTGAAACCACTTTTAGAAGAAAGCTTGGCAAATAATGAAAAAGCTATTTTAGTTGGTGATATGAAACAAGCGGTTTACGAATGGAGAGGCGGCGATTGGGATATTTTGGCAAATTCTATTGAAAAAGATTTTGAATATTTTTTTGAAAAAATATCCTTACCTTATAATTTTAGAAGTGGCGAAACTATTGTGAATTTTAACAATTCTTTTTTTTCAAAAGCAAAAAACGTCTTTCAAAATAATTTTAAAGACAAATTATCTGAAGATGTTTTAAAAAAAATTGACTACATTTATTCTGATGTAATTCAACAAATTAACAAAAACAGTTTTGACCAAAAAACAAATTCAATTGTAAATATTTCGATAATTAAACCTGAAGAAAACGAGAAAATTTTAAGAAAAAAATTTGAAGAAAAAAGCATTGCACTTTTAATTAAACAAATTGAAGATTTACAAATAAAAGGCTATTATCCAAACGATATGATGATTTTAGTGCGAACTAATAACGAAGGTGCTTTAATTGCAGAAAATTTTTTACGATACGCACAATCAAAAAATGCAAAATCCGGTATTTCTTATGATGTTATTTCTTCAACTTCTCTTTTTATTTCTTCAAACAAAGCTATTCAACTAATTATTTCTTGCTTAAAATATCTAAACGACAATAAAAATAATTTGGCTTTTATCGAAACGGCTTATATAAATTATATCAAAGATTTTACAAAAGACGAAAATATCGTTTTTAATAAATCTGAATATGAAAACAAATTAAAATCTTTTGAAATAAACGATTTTTCAAATCAATTTGTTCTTCACGATTATATTGAAAATATAATTAAATTTTTCAGCCTTCATACAAATCAAAACAACATTTCTTTTTTAATTTCTTTTCGGGATATTATCCATGAATTTGAACAAAAAAATTTAGCAACTTTGTCTGATTTCTTAGAGTATTGGGAAGAAGCCGGCTCAAACAAAAATATTAAAACTCCTGAAAATCAGAATGCTATAAATATCGTTACTATCCATAAATCAAAAGGCTTAGCCGGAAAATTTGTTTTTATTCCTTTTTGTGATTGGAATTTTGAAAGAAATGATGCCGAATTAAAATTTTTAAAATCAGAAAATATTGAACCATTTAATTCTTTGCCAATTTGGCCCGTAAGTTTTTCTAATTTGGAAGATACTTATTTTGAAGAAGAATTTTATAAACTAAAATTTAAAAAAATTATTGAGCAATTTAATGCAATGTATGTCGCTTTTACAAGAGCCAAAAAAGGTTTATTTATAAACGTTTTTGATAAAGGTCTGATTTCTGCCGGAAAAATTTTCTCCGAAACATTCAATGGTGAAATTGTTAAAAATCTTAATTTTATAGAAAATTCTGATAACAATTGGATAAATTATGTATCCGGAAATATTGATGAAAATACTATTGAAAATATCCAAGATAATAATATTGTTAGTTCTTATTCTTTAAATATTTTCCCAAAACAACTAAAAATTTCATCGTTTGTTTATCGACAAGATTCTAATGATACAAGAACTACTTCAATCATAAAAGGAAATAAATATCACAAAATTTTTGAAAAAATCCGATCAATAAATGATATTGATTTTGCAATAAACTATGCACTTCATAACGGAATAATTTCTAATAATGAAACAGAAAATTTAAAAAATGAAATTTCTGATTTATTAAATAAAAATTTAATAAAAAATTGGTTTAACAATAGTTATAAAGTATATAATGAAATTGAATTATTAAATTCTAATTCTCAAATTTATCGTCCGGATAGATTAATGTTAAATGAAAACGAAACTATAATTATTGATTATAAATTTGGAGAAAAAGAAGAAAAAAAATATATTAATCAAGTAAAAAATTATTCTAATTTATTACAACAAATGGACTATAAAAATATAAAAACTTATTTATGGTTTGTTTTTGAAAATTTTTTATTATCTGTAAATAATGAAACTATCGAAAAAATCGTTATATAATAATTATGAGAAAAATAATCAAATTTATAGTAAGAAATATTCCTCGTCCTTTAATGATAAAATTATCAAAATTGGTGTTTTTTATAAAACCGTTTTATTTAGGAAACAAAGTAGAATGCCCAATTTGTAAAAAACATTACAGAAAATTTTTACCTTATGGTAACAATGCCGGAGTCAATCGTCTGTGTCCCAACTGTTTATCATTAGAAAGACATCGTTTGATATGGATTTACCTAAACAAGAAAACAGATTTTTTTCAAGCAAATCATAAATTTTTACATTTTGCTCCCGAACAACCTTTTATTAAAAGATTCAAAAAATTAAAAAATCTGAATTATACGACAGCTGACATTGTTTCTCCAATAGCAGATTTACATATAGATATTTTAAAAACAGGATTAGAAAGCAATAATTATGATATTATTTTTGCAAATCACGTTCTTGAACATGTTGAAAACGATATTTTTGCAATGAAAGAAATTTTTCGACTTTTGAAATCCGGAGGTTGGGCTATTATGCAAGTTCCAATAAATTTTAAATCTCAAATCACAGATGAAGACCCAAATATTACCGATCCAAAAGAACGCGAAAAACGTTTCGGTCAATACGACCACGTGAGATATCACGGATTAGATTATCCAAATCGTTTAGAAAGTGTAGGTTTTATTGTTGAAAAATTTGAAGTCGAAAAAATCTTTTCTCAAAATCAAATTGAAAGAATAAGATTAGACAAAAATGAAATTTTATATATTGCAAAAAAACAATAAAAAACAATATGAAAAAAATATTAATAACAGGCGGTGCCGGATTTATTGGAACTCATCTTTGTGAAAGATTATTAAATGATGGAAATGAAGTTATTTGTCTTGATAATTTTTTTACCGGAAACAAACAAAACGTAATTCATTTACTAAAAAATCCTTATTTTGAATTAATTAGGCATGATGTTACAACTTCTTTTTTTATTGAAGTTGATGAAATATATAATTTAGCTTGTCCGGCATCTCCAATTCATTATCAATATAATTCCATAAAAACGATAAAAACTTCTGTAATGGGTGCAATAAATATGTTAGGATTAGCAAAAAGGATAAAAGCTAAGATTTTACAGGCTTCTACTAGTGAGGTTTATGGTGATCCCATAATTCATCCGCAAACAGAAGATTATTGGGGAAATGTAAATCCTATAGGACTTCGCTCTTGTTACGACGAAGGAAAACGTTGCGCCGAATCGCTTTTCATGAATTATTATTTTCAAAATAATGTAAGAATTAAAATTGTTCGTATTTTTAATACTTACGGACCCAAAATGCACCCAAATGACGGTCGTGTTGTCTCAAATTTTATTATTCAAGCTCTTAAAAACAAGCCTATTACAATATATGGAGACGGAACACAAACTCGTTCTTTTCAATATGTTGATGATCTTATCGAAGGAATGATAAGAATGATGAATTCAGATGATTCTATTATTGGACCAATAAATATCGGAAATCCAAACGAATTTACAATTTTAGAATTAGCCCAAACAATAATAAAACTTACAAATTCAAAAAGCAAAATAGAATTTTTTAAACTTCCGCAAGATGACCCTACACAACGCAAACCGGACATTACCCTTGCACAAAAAAATCTTAATAATTGGCAACCAAAAATTCTTATCGAAGAAGGTTTATTAAAAACTATAGATTATTTTAAATCAATAATATAATTTTGCATAATAATTGTATTTAAAATCAATAAAAAAACAATGATTTATTAAATGAAAAAATTATTATTAATATTATTAGCTTTAGCATTAATTGCAAGTTCAATTGTTGCACAATCTGTTTATGATTATTCAGATTTAATAAATTCATCTTTCATTCCGAAAACCAAAAACGATCGAGGGAATTTTTATTCTCATAAAGGCGTTTGGTTTGGTTTTTCTTTACCCGAAAAATCCGATTCAAAGAATTATGGAGCTTTTGGTGGTCCTTACAATATTTATACCCAACAATGGTTAGCTCCCAAACTTTTTCAAGCCGAAGTTCAAATTAAAGGACAAGGGACAATTAATTTAGCGAAAGCAATAAAAATTGACATCTCCCAATATCCCGGATTATTAAAACAAGATTATCAATTTGATAACTTCAATCTAACACAAAAATTAACTTTTGTTAACGAAAAAACCAGTCTGTATGTTTCAGAAGTAATAAATACTGCGAACCAAAACCTTGACATTAATTTATTTTGCAAAGGCTCAATTTTTGAAAATATTGGTAAAGGAAAAGAAACACAAAACGGATGGATAATAGAATTAATTAACGAAAGTGATGGCGTTTTCTTATTACAATTTCGTGTTGAAGGAAAAATGGAAATGGAATACAATGAAACAGAATATACTTTGAATTTTAGTGATTTTCAAACACTTAAACCAAACGACACTTTAAGAATTGTTTCTACTCTTACTCATGTTTTTATGTATGACACAACAGAAGAAATCAAGTCAGCGGTAGAAGCCCTAAACGATTTTGTCAAACCTTTTGAACAGAACGAAATTTTTTGGGATTTTTTTATTGCTAACTTTGAAAAAAAAGAAAATAATTATTCAAAATTAGCAATAAAATGCTTAGAAACAATTTGGATGAATTATAAATCAAAATCTCCCCAATTCAGTAATGTTTTTGTTACTTCTAACAATCACGATTGTTTTAATGTAAAACTAATGGATATTTTTATTTATTCAATGTGTTTCAATTTTTTAGATAAAAAATTAGCCTCTAATCAGACAATTAGCTTCATGAATTGGTTTTGGAATAAAAAATCCATGCGACTTAATAATGAATTTTATTTTCGACAGAATGATTCTTTACCTCACACTTTCGCTGATTTTAATCTTGGTCCTTGGCTTGCTTGGAACATCTACAATGCAGACAAATCTAATGTTACAATTCTTGATGAACTTATCGCAGAATTTGAAGACCTAAACGAAAATTGGTATCTCAAATACGATGAAAATAAAAATCTTTGGTGCGAAAACGATGAAAAATTAGAATCTGTAATATTAAATGCTTTTCTTTTTTCGGAAAAATTATCTATAAAAAATATTCTTTCCGAATTAGGTTTTAAAGAAAAAGCAGAAAATAAAATTAACGAAATAAATTATATTCGTCAGAATTTTGATTTATACTTTTATGACAATTTTTCAGGTGAATATTGCGATATCGACTATGTAAATTCAAAGTTAATTCCGAACAAAAAAGCCTTTCCTTATGTGATTTGGTCGGGGCTGGGAGCTTACACTTCCATAGAACAATATATTAACAAAAATTTCAATAATTATAAAATTCCTGAAGATAATAATTTATTTTTTGAAAAAGAAAATCTATATTCATATTATTTTTTATTATCCGGTTTGCATTTGTATAAATACCAAGATTTAGCAACAAATATTAAAAATCAATATATAGAAAAAATAAATTCGGAAGTAATAAAAAACAATAATAAATTTTTTATTTATGATAAAGGTGAAAAAATTGAAAATACTACAGTAGAAGCCGCTATAACTTTAATGATAATGCTCTATTTTTAAATAATTTTTTATGAAAAAAACAATTTTTATTATAATAGTTTTTATTTCCGTATTTATTTGTTATTCTTGCAGTATGCAGAACATAACCGTTGGGTATCCAAAAAATTACGAAGTACAACAACTTTCATTAAGTTCCATAAAATTAAAAATATTTCTTCCCATTGAAAATCCAAATAATTTTTCAATTACAATAAAAGATGCCGATTTAGATTTATTTGTAAATAATTTTAAAGCAGGGAAAATAAATAATGTAGAAAGATTAAAAATCAATGCTAATTCCAGTTACGCATATCCAATAATTTTTGAAATTTCCACAAAAGAAACTCTGTCCAATTTACTGACACTCTATAAAGCGTTTTCTGGAGGAACTCCCGAATTACGATTTAAAGGAAATATCAAAGCATCAAGTTTCGGATTAACAAAAAAAATCAAAGTGAATCATGTAGAGAAAATTTATAGATAATAAAATTACAAATTGAGTCTAACGAACTTGCTTATCTACTAAAAAGAAAGAATCAATAAACAAATAAATCATGTCTCCGTACAAAAAAACATATACAAATCCATTTAAAAGATATGAAAGACAATAATTCTAAACATTATTTTGTAAATTGAAAAATATAGGATAACTTTGAAATAATTTAATAATCAAAAATGGAGATAAATCCTCAATTAGAACTCGCTTTTAAATATGTACAATTTACAGGGCAACACATTTTTCTGACAGGAAAAGCCGGAACGGGAAAAACTACTTTTTTGCACAATCTTAAAGAAATTTCTACAAAACGAATGATAGTCGTTGCTCCCACCGGTGTTGCTGCTATAAATGCACATGGAGTAACAATTCATTCTTTTTTTCAAATTCCTTTTGGTCCTTTAATTGGAAATGATAGATTAAAATCTGAAAAACAGAAGATTAGCAGAGAAAAAATTAATATTATGCGTAGTATAGATTTGCTCGTAATTGATGAAATTAGTATGGTTAGAGCCGATTTACTCGATGCTGTTGATTATGTACTTCGCCGTTATAGAAATCGTTCAAAACCTTTTGGTGGCGTACAATTGCTTATGATTGGAGATTTGCAACAATTGTCGCCGGTTGTAAAAAGAGACGAACAAGATTTGATGAAAGATTTTTATGAAACACCGTATTTTTTTAGTGCTAAGGCGCTCAGTGAAACGTCTTTTGTAAGTATTGAACTTACTCATATTTTTCGACAACAAGATAGAAATTTCATTTCTCTTTTAAATAAAGTTCGTGATAATTGTTTAGATAAAACTTCTTTGGAAATTTTAAACAAACGATATATTCCTGATTTTCAGCCAAATGACAATGAAGGTTATATAACACTTTGTACACATAATAATGATGCAAGAGATATTAATGAAAAAAAATTAATTGATTTAAAAGGTAAAAAATATAGTTTCAAGGCTGTTGTTGAAGGAATTTTTGATGAAAAGTCTTATCCTACAGATTTTGAATTATTTTTTAAAGTAGGAGCCCAAGTAATGTTTGTAAAAAATGATCCGGAAAGAGAAAAACTTTTTTATAATGGTAAAATAGGCAGCATAACGAATATAAAAGATGAAATAATATATGTACAATGTCCCGGAGATGAAAATGAAATTGCAGTAGAGCCATTAATTTGGGGAAATATAAAATATAGTTTAGATGAAAAAACCAATAAAATTATTGAGGATGTTATTGGAAAATTCACCCAATATCCGCTCAAATTAGCTTGGGCTATCACTATTCATAAAAGTCAGGGATTAACTTTTGAACATGCAATTATTAATGCTCAAAAATCATTTACACACGGACAAGTTTATGTAGCACTTAGTCGTTGTAAGACTTTCGATGGCTTAGTTTTAAGTACGCCAATAAATAATTATTCAATAATTAACGATAAAACAGTAAGTGAATTTACACAACAAATTGAAGAAAATCAACCTGATGAAACACAATTAAATTCAGCACGTATAATTTATCACAAAGAATTATTAAAAGATGTTTTTTATTTTTTTCACTTACAAAATCGTATCAAAGATATTGAAAAAATTATTATTCTAAACAATACGATTATTTTAGATTCTACAAAAAATTTCTTCAACAGTATGCTTTTGTTTTTAGAAAAAGAAATAATAGATGTGTCTATACGTTTTGATGTACAAATGACAAGTTTGCTGCAAATTGAACCGGATGTAGAGAAAAATGAAAAATTACAATACAGAATTATTGACGCAGCTAAATATTTTTCAGAAAAACTGAAAACAATAATTATTGATATTTTGCCTAAAATTGACACAAATTTAGATAACAAAGAAATAAAAAAACAGCTGACTAGTGCAATTTGTCGTTTAGACGAAGATACTCAAGTGAAATATAAAACATTGATTTCCTGTAAAACCGGTTTTCATATACAACCTCTTTTAGAAGCTAAAGCTGTTGCAACAATTCAAAAAGAAAAACCTAGAGAAATTTTTAAATTTGATACAATTGATAATAAAAATATTGATAATCCGGTACTATTCAATGAATTACGCTTGTGGAGAACAATTACTTCTGCTAAATTGTTGATAAAACCATATCAAATTTTCAGTCAAATTTCTTTATATGAAATGGTTCATTACTTACCAATAGATAAAAAATCGTTATTACAAATAAATGGAATTGGAGAAAAAAAATATATACAGTTTGGAGAAGAAATTCTTAATATTATAAGAAAATATTGCGAAGAAAATAATGTTGTACCACAAGAAAATCTAATACAATTTTCAAATTCGGAAAAGGAAGCAAAATCAAAAAAAGGAGATTCTAAATTATTGAGTTTCAAACTATTTCAGGTTGGAAAAACTGTTGCAGAAATCGCAACAGAACGCAATCTTACAGAAAGTACAATTGTAAGTCATTTAGCCAATTATGTTCAGAAAGGAGAAATTGAGATTGAAAAATTGATTGAAAAAAATAAGTTGCGAAAAATTTTGAACTATTTCAATAGTACGAATGATAAAAGTTTATTAATTGCTAAAACAAAATTAGGAAACAACATTTCTTATGAGGAATTACATTTGGTTAAGGCAGAATTGGATAGAAAAATGTAAAAAACAAGAGGAGTTAATATTTCAAATTTAGTGGTTTTATGCCAATTATATATTTAATTTGGTATTGTATTCCCAATTTTTCAAACCACTTTTAACTAACGAAAAATTAGAAATACAATACTAAATTAGATACCGGACAAAAAGCTATTAATAACATTATGAGTTATATCACCTTTTCAAAGTTTCTTTTTGTTCTACTAAATTATAATTCACTTTTTTAAAGAAATACAAGAAAATTTTTATTTTTTAAACTTTTCAAAAAAATCTTTTCTGAATAAAATACCAAAAATAAATATCTATCGTTATTTTAACAAAAAAAGTACATAAAAAATGAAAAAGTTATTTATTTTATTAACAGGTTTGTTTTTTATACAGTTTTCGTATTCTCAAAATGCAGATATTTCTATTTCAAGTCCGGCAAAAGTTGGTATAGGACAACGATTTACAGTTCAATATTCTATAAATCAACAAGGTAGCGACCCACAATTAAAAAATATTTCAAATTTTTCTGTATTAAATGGACCTAATGTTTCAACAAGTACAAATGTTCAAATGATAAACGGTTCTGTTACACAATCTGTAACTTATTCTTATTCATATACTTTAAGTGCAAATGCTATAGGAACGTTCAATCTTCCGACAATTTCAATAAATGCCGGTGGAAAAACATATACTTCAAAAAATAAAACAATAGAAGTTCAAAAAGATGCTGTTCAAAATAACAATAGTCGTCAAAGTGTTGACCCGTTTGAAGAATTAGATAGAATGTTTGGCGGTGGCGGTTCTGCTACTCAACAAAACGTTCAGCCAAAAGATGTTTCTAATGAAGATATTTTTGTAAGAGTTTTTTTAAGTAAAACCGAAGCATATAAAGGTGAGCCGATAATTGTGACAATAAAAATTTTTACAGCGGTTGATTTGGCAGCCTTTGACGATGTAAAAATGCCTGCTTTCGATTCTTTTTATGCACAAGAAATTGAATCGCCTCAACAACTTCAATTTACAAGAGAAACGGTAAATAATAAATTGTATAATACTGCAGTTCTAAAAAAATATATTTTGTATCCACGGGTTTTTGGAAAAGTAACAATAGAAAAATGCAAAATTGATTGTCAAGTTAGGCAAGTTGTTGGAAGAGGTTGGTCTAGCAGATATGAATATGTAAAAAAATCAATTTCTTCTGCTGAAAGTGAAATTACAGTAAAAAATTTACCTGAAAAACACCCTGCAAATTATGATGGAGCTGTTGGAAATTTTTTACTGAAAATTGAAAAATCTGCCGACACTATTACTGTAAATGAACCATTAACAATAAAAATTACATTAAGTGGAACAGGAAATTTTAATATGGTAAATTTGCCAAAAATAAATTTCCCTGACGAATTTGAAATATATGACCCTGAAATCATAAATAATACATCAGTAGGGATAAATGGACTCACAGGTTCAAAAATTTGGGAATATACAATAATTCCAAGATATCCGGGTAATTTTAAATTTGGGAAAATGAATTTCTCGTTTTTCAATTTAAGTAGCCTAACATATCAAACACAAAATATTGACGATTTGAAAATTTTTGTCAAAAAAGGATTAAACGACAATAACGATTATTCATTTTCTCCTCAACATGACGTAAAATTCATTGGTAATGAGACAATTAAATTCATTAAAAACAATTCTCTAAATTTATCACAAAATTATTATCCTTTAATTTTTACGAATTATTTTCCATTATTTTTAATTTTTCCTTTAATAATTTTTGTAGTTTTTGTTATATTATTAAGGAAAAAAATAAAAGAAAATTCTGATATCTCAAAAGTAAAAGCAAAAAAAGCAAATAAAATTTCTAAAAAAAGATTGAAAAAAGCAAATCAATTTATCAAAGAAAATAAAAAATCTGAATTTTATAAAGAAATAATTTCTGCATTGTGGGGTTATGCAAGCGATAAACTTAACATTCCAACGGCAGAATTAACAAAACAAAAAATTATTTCAGAACTTCAAAATAAAAACATTGATGAAAATATTATTAATAATTTTATAAATGTAATTGATAAATGTGAATATGCTCACTTTGCTCCCGATTATCAAGAAAATGAACTTTCATTCATTTTTTCAGAGGCATCAAATATTATAGAAGAATTAGAACAAAAAATTAAATAATTATGAAAGGAAAAGTCATCAATATAGTAAAAAAATCTTTTTTGATAATTTTCAACTTTATAATTTTTACAAACGTAAATGCTGAAAATACTAAAATATTAATAGATTCTGCCTTTAATTGTTATATGAATAAAGATTATGAATCTACAATAAAAATTTATACGAATTTATATAATCAAAATTATTCATCAGCTGATTTATTCTATAATTTAGGAAATTGTTATATCGAAACCAAAGATATTGCAAATGCGATTTATTTTTATGAAAAAGCCTTAATTTTAAGTCCAAATGATGAAGATATTCTTTATAATTTAAAAATTGCAAACGCCAGAATAAAAGATAAAGTGGAAGTTTTACCTGAAATATTTTATATTTCTTGGTTTAAACAATTAATGTCTTTAATGAGTTCTGATTCGTGGGCTATTTCTGCAATAATATCTTTAATAATCACTTTATTATTAGTCTTTTTATTTTTATTTTCAAATAAATCTAAAATAAAAAAACTTTGTTTCTATATTTCAATTTTGACTTTATTAATTACAATTTTGACAATAATTTTTTCGGCAAAATCAGCAAAAAATACAATAAATAATAAATTTGCAATTATTTTTGAAAGTACAATGGTAAAATCGTCTCCAAACGAAGAAGGTTCAAATTTATTTGAAATAAACGAAGGTTTGAAAGTAGAAATAAAAGATTCAATAAATTCTTGGTATGAAATCAAGCTAAGCGATGGGAAAGATGGTTGGATACATTCGGAAAATTGCAAAAAATTGTAAAATGAACAGCAAAACCTGCAACATAGTTAAAGATTGGATAGTTTTTTCCGTTTTATTGTTAATATTGCAGTCGTGTAGTCTTTTTAACAGAAATATTTGCAAAAAATTAAAAACTGATTCTGATTTTTTTCGTTCAAATTCAGAAGCAACAAGTTCAAACACTCAATTAGCACAAGAGAAAGCATTATTGATAGCAAAAAAAAATATTATTATTGAAATTGATAATTATCTTATTGAAAAATTTAATTATAAAGACTTTTTAGTTGATAGTGAATATGAAAACAAAATCACCATTACACGGAAAGCTGTTTTAAACGAAATTTCAATTGTTTGTAATAAAAATAAAAACCATAAAGAAAATTTTAAAAACTATGTCGCAATAGAAATTTCAAAAAAAATAATTGATGAAATTGCTGATGAAAATATGAAAAGAAAGAAATAGTTATAAATATTATTGATTTTCAAGAAAAAATAATTAAATTTGTAAAAAATTATTATGGGGAAAATTGAAAAAAGTAAAGTTGAAAAATCATATATCTTATCTTAAAAAATAATAAAAATGGAAGAAAACATTAATAACGTAACAGAAATTAATAACAACGAATTTGATAATCAAAAAACAGAAATTGTTGAACAAAATGTAAAATCCTGCAAAAGTCAAATTTATCCGAAAATAAGTGTCGTTAGTATGATTGTAAGTATTATTAGTGTAATATGTTTGATAATATTTTTTATTATAGGAAATGAAAAATCCACAAATAAAGGAGAAATTCTAACTAATAAAAACGTTGAAAATACTCCAACAATGGCTTATGTAAACACAGATTCTTTATTGCTAAATTATAAATATTCAATTAAATTACAAGAAGATTTAATGACTGAACAAAAAAAATCTGAAGCAAATTTAAAAGGCAAATATCAACAATTTGAAGTAAAATATAATTCTTTTATGGAAAAAGCTCGTTTGGGAAGTTTTCTTTCGCAAGCAAGTATGGACTCTCAACAACAAGAATTAGCAGCAGAGCAACAAAAATTACAGCAATTAGAAGAATCTTTGCAACAAAAATTAATGGAAAAACAAGCCACATTAAATGTCGAATTATTAGATACAGTTGTAAATTTTCTTAAAGAATATAATGCAGACAATCGTTATTCGGTGATTTTAAATAAAGCCGTGATTTTATATGGAAACGAAGGAATGGATATTACTCAAGAAATAATTGATAAATTAAATCTTAGGTACGAAAAATATAAAAAGCAAGAGGGAAAATAAATTTAAATTTACGATTTAATAAATAACAATATTATGTATAATATTTAACTCTCATTGAGCAAAATCACCACTATAAAAACTCAAAATACTTTGCATAAAAAAGGATAAAATAGCCTTCTAAAAGGTAATAAATGTCCTTTTTGCATTTTTTGGCGATTTTGCTCAAGTGGGTTACAGCGTAGAGTTTTTTATTTGTATCTAAAAAAATTTTGAATAATAAGAAAATTTTGTTAAATTTGCATGAAATAATTATTTATGAATAAATTTATTAATATTAATGAAGCTATATCTAAAATAAAAAGTGGAACAACAATTATGTTTGGAGGATTTTTGGGAAATGGAAGTGCTACGATGATAATTGCAGAATTATTAAAAACAGATATAAAAGACTTAACAATAATTTGTAATGATACAGCATTTGTTAATAAAGGTGTTGGACAGCTTATTGTAAATAAGAAAGTTAAGAAAATTATTTGTTCTCATATAGGTACAAATCCTTCAACAATAGAACAATTTAACAATAAGGAAGTTGAAATTGAATTTGTTCCACAAGGTACTCTTGCAGAAAGAATAAGATGTGGTGGAAATGGTTTAGGCGGTTTTTTAACACCAACCGGATTAGGTACTATTGTTGAAAATGGTAAAGAAATTATTGAATCTGAAGGTAAAAAATATCTTTTAGAAAAACCTTTAAAAGCTGATTTAGCAATCATCTATGCAGATACAGCCGATGAAAACGGAAATTTAGTTTATAAAGGTACTTGTACAAATTTTAACCCGTTAATGGCAATGGCTGCAGATACTGTTATTGTGGAAGTTAAAAAAGTTGTGAAAACCGGAGATATAGCACCTGAAATGGTTAAAACTCCTGCTATCTTTGTTGATTTCATCGTAAAATTATAAAAAATAATAAATAAAATGGAAAAATCTCTTATACGATTGAGAATGAGTGCACACGATGCTCATTATGGTGGAAATTTAGTTGATGGAGCAAGAATGCTTCAATTATTTGGTGATGTAGCAACAGAATTATTAATAATTCATGACGGTGATGAAGGTTTGTTTGCCGGTTATGAAAAAATAGAATTTTTAAATCCTGTTTTTGCAGGCGATTATATTGAAGCAGAAGGTGAAATTATTAACGTTGGAAATTCTTCCAGAAAAATGGTTTTTGAAGCAAGAAAAGTGATTTGCCCAAGGACAGATATTTCGGAGTCAGCAGCAGATTTCCTTGATGAACCAATTGTAGTTTGCAGAGCTATAGGAACTTGTGTTGTACCTAAAAAATGTCAGAGGAAGTAGAACCAAGAGCCGAAATATTAGAACCAAGACAAATTAAATGAATATGCATAATTTTACTAAAACTTTTCCTGATAGCGAAAGATTTGGATTAAAATCACAGATAAAACTATCTGCTGTTTCTATTCCATCTAATATTTTTGAAGGTTCAGCAAAGTATAGCAATAAAGATTTTGCTCGGTTTCTTGAAATTTATATTGGTTCTTCTTTTGAATTGGAGACCGAACTTATTTATTGTTAAAAATTTAGAATATGTTGATGAAGCGAAACATTCTCTATTTCAAAAGACACTTGCTGAAATTCAAAAAATGACAATTAGTTTTAAAAATAATTTATAGTATATTAACCGGAATTAAGGGTCTTGGTTCTAATATCTCGGCTCTTGGTTCTAAAAAAAATAAGTAATTTAAATATGGAAAAATTAATAATAACAGCTGCAATTTGTGGTGCAGAAGTTTTAAAAGAACACAATCCGGCAGTTCCTTACACAGTAGAAGAAATGGTTCGTGAAGCAAAATCAGCTTATGATGCCGGTGCAAGTATAATTCATCTTCATGTTCGTTATGATGACGGTACTCCAACGCAGGACAAAGCCAGATTCAATGAAATAATTGAAGCTATAAAAAAAGTAATTCCTGATGTAATAATTCAACCTTCAACAGGAGGAGCCGTTGGGATGTCGAATGACGAAAGATTACAGCCAACCGAATTATTGCCTGAAATGGCTACTTTAGATTGTGGAACTTGTAACTTTGGTGGTGATGAAATTTTTGAAAATACCGAGAATACAATCAAATATTTCGGAGACAGAATGATAAAATTAGGAATCAAACCGGAACTGGAAGTTTTTGATAAGTCGATGATTGATATGGCACTACGTTTGCAAAAGAAAGGATATATTTCAACTCCAATGCACTTTGATTTTGTTATGGGAGTAAATGGAGGCATAACAGGCGATTTGCGAGATTTTGTTTTTCTTCGCGAAAGTATTCCTGCTGACGCAACTTATACAGTAGCCGGAGTAGGAAAATTTGAATTTCCGTTAGCAATGGCTGCAATTATTGATGGCGGAAATGTAAGAGTAGGATTTGAAGATAATGTATATCTATCAAAAGGAGTTTTAGCAAAATCAAACAGCGAATTAGTTGCAAAAGTTGTTAGAATGGCTAAAGAACTTGGTAGAGAAATTGCAACACCGACTGAAGCTAGAAAAATTTTAGGTTTAAAAGCGATTTAATAATTTGTGAAAAGCAAATAAAAAAGGCAAATTTTCACAAAGTCTAAAAACGCAAACTGTTTATTATTAACAATTTGTAGATTTGATAATTAAATAAAGGTTTTGTTTATAGCAGTTGATTTTATGCAGGAAATATTAGCGAAAAGAATACATTTAAAGAAATTAGTAGGTGATTTAGAGAAAAAGAAACCTGCTACTTTATTCCCAACCAAACCGGTAGCAATAATGGATGTTGGGATTGCCACGGAATAAAATTTAAATATCTACGCGACAACCTATACGATTACAAAATTCACAAAATATGACAAAAAAATTCGTAGTACTCCATAATTGATTTCTGCAAAACGCAAACTACGTTATGCAAACAGATTACGCTTTGTTGGTGGTCAAGTTGGGTTAAATTTTCAATAATTTCATTAACAAAGGTAAGCCTAAACCTTGAATTAAGAGCATAATAATAACAACAGCAACTGTTAAAAAAATAATAGTATCACGTTGAGGAAAATCTGTTCCATCTTCCATTAGCAAAGGTAAAGATAAAGCTGCAGCGAGAGAAACAATTCCCCGCATACCTGACCACCCAATAATTATTGCTTCTTTGTTAGTTAATAACAATTGCCTTCTTTCTTCTAAAAATTCATCAAGCGTTCGGTTTTTTAGTTGATGAGATAGCCGAATTTTAAGAAGTTCTCTTTTATGAATTTCTCCTGAATTAATATGGGTAAACAAATTTTCGTAACGTTTTTTTGTTTTTTGTTTATGCCAGAAAATTACTAACATACGAATAATTAATGCAACGAAAAATATCAAAAAAGCACAACCAATGAGAGATAAGATATTTTCGGAAGGGATATGTTTTAATAATTTTGGAAATTGCAATCCAATCAAAATGAATACTAATCCTCCTAATAAAAAAATTATTATATCTAAAACTGATTTTGAAGTTGTTACAATTTTTTCAGGAATTATATTTTTGTGATTTGCTAATTGCAATCCAACTATAACAGATGAAATTACACCCGAAACGTGAAATTCTTCTGCAATAAGATAAGCAACAAATGGAAGCATCAAATTTAAACTAACAACTATATTTGTATCAAAACGTTTTCTTGTAATAAATAGAAATATCAATGATAATAAGATTCCTACCAATAATCCTCCAATCAGAGATATTAAAAAAATTAATCCAGCTTCTCTTAATATGAATGTACTTCCTGCAACAGCAGCAACTGCAAACCGAAATGCTACCAAAGTAGAAGCATCGTTAATAAGACTTTCGCCTTCCAAAATTGTATTTGTGCGTTGAGGCAAGCCAAGCCCTTTCGTAACACCCGTTGCCGCAATAGCATCAGGAGGAGAAAGTATTGCACCCAACACAAAAGATAGAGACCACGACATGTTTGGAATACAATAATGTACTATAACGGCAATTCCAGCGGTTGTTATAAAAACTAATAGTACTGCCATTAATGAAATAGTAGATATATTTTGCTTAAAATCTTTGAAATGAATATTATAAGCCGCATCATAAAGCATCGGTGGAAGAAAAAGAAAAAAAACAACTTCCGGATTTATCATAATATTAGTAAAATTTGGAATAAATCCAATAGCTATTCCTATTATTAATAACAAAATAGGATAAGGAATTTTTAATTTGTTTGCAATTGGAAATAACCCTATTGCAATAGCCAAAAGAATAATAACAATACTATATGATTCCATAACAAATAAATAGTTATAAAAACGCTATTTTGTTATTATTTATTATTTTTTCTGTAATAATAAATGAATAGTTTGTTGATGAAATTTTTAATCGAAGGAGATAAGGACATCTCTGTAAAATAGCTCTTTGATTATTAATGAATTATAATCACACTAAATACTCTAAAAAATAGAAAATCCGTTAAAACGCTATAATAGACTTTGAGTCGTTTCGTTCAGTATTGGAAATAAATTATGTTATACCAATTTATATATCTAATTTAGGCTAAAAAAGGTTTCACTATATTCGCCATTACAAGTTTCTTATTTTTTTTAAGACTATCCTTGCTGATTTAAAAATATAAATAGTATTATTTGATAAAAATTTTGGGGTAAATTTTATTGTGTTGCGTTGTTGAAATCAGCAAGGATAGTCTTAAACCCTAACTCCCGGATGTTTTACGTAATATATTGTTTGTATTTATTTGAAAATGAATATGTTATTAAAATTTAAAATACGTAATTGCATTGTTTTGTTTTAACTGACTAATATTCATAATCTTACGTTACATATTACGTAAAATTGTAGGGAGTTAAGGCTTAAATAGTGATAAAAAAACAAAAGGGTGAGGATTTAAAATCCTCACCCTTGCAATTAAAAAAACGTATGAAGATAAAATTACATTATAAACAACCTTCGTCGTATGCTTTTTCTCCGTGAATTGAAGCATCAATTCCTTGCAATTCGTCATCTTTAGAAATTCTCACAGGAGTAATTTTGTTAATTACCCACAATAATAAATATGTGAAAACAAAAGCATAAACAGATGCAATAACTACAGAAACGACTTCTTTACCAAAAAAAGTAAATTCTCCTGTTATTAAACCGTCTGCTCCATTTGGATTAACAGATTTCATTGCAAAAACTCCTAATAAAATTGTACCGATAACGCCACCAATACCATGAACGCCCCATACATCAAGTGCATCGTCCCAATTTCTATGATTTTTTAATTCAACAGCTAAATAACAACCTGCTCCTGCACAAATTCCAATTATTGGAGCTGCCCATAACGGAACGAAACCTGCACAAGGAGTAATTGTTGCCAAACCTGCAATAGAACCTGTTAAAATTCCAACAAATTTCGGTTTACGTTGACGAATCCATTCAATAACCATCCAAGTAAATAATGCGAAAGAAGCTGCAACGTCAGTATTTAAGAATGCGTTAGCTGTAATTCCATCAACTTTTAGTTCGCTACCGGCATTAAAACCATACCAACCAAACCACAATAGACCTGTTCCAATAGCAACAAGTGGAATTGAATTTGGAGTAGAATTTTTATCAGTACGAGCACCAACAAAAAATACAGAAGCTAAAGCTGCAAAACCTGCCGTAGCATGGACAACGATACCGCCTGCAAAATCAAGTACGCCCCATTCAGCTAATAATCCACCACCCCAAACCATGTGGCAAAATGGATAATATACGAAAAATTGCCATGCAGTTAAAAAGATAAAAAACGCTTTAAAACTAACACGATTAACAAAAGCTCCGGTAATTAAAGCTGGTGTAATTATGGCAAACATCATTTGAAATGCTATAAAAACAAATTCAGGAATTTCTCCATTTCCTGCGAAAACACTATTCGCATCTATTCCATTGAAAAATGCTTTACCAAAATTTCCTAAAATACCGAAAAAATCATTGCCTTCAGCTATTGAACCACTAAAACACAATGAATAACCACAAACAAACCATAAAATAGTTGACCAGCCCAAAGAAACAAAACTTTGAGTCATAATACCTAAAATATTACGTTTCGTCGCTAATCCGCCGTAGAAAAAAGCTAAAGCTGGAGTCATTAACATTACTAAACTTGTACACACAAGCATAAATCCTGTTGAACCCGGATTTATATCTAACAAAAAATTCACCATAAATTAATTTTTTAAAAGTTTATATTAAAAAGTTTATTAAAATTTTACAAATGAATACCAAATGAAGCCATAAAATATGCTTTTTTGTCATTTGGATTAAAAATTAAGCCTCCGGATAAAGGAATTGATAATTTTCCAACTTCAAAAGTTTTTGAGGCTGTAATACCTACATTTACACATGCAAATCCTTTGTTATTATAAAAACCTGTTTGTTTTTCTGTAATCCAAACAGGAAGTCCGTTTATATCTAAATCCGGAACATCTAATTTATAACTATTCAAAGCACAACCGGCAAAAATGTTAAATTCAACTCCCAATTTTTTCCATGGCAAATTATATCCTAATTCAATATATGTCGAAAATATATTTTTCTGTTTTACGGTTCCATCATCATTTAATTCAAAAGTATTATCATCTTTCTGAATTGATTTTTTAGTATCTGCACCATAAAAATTTGTAAAAATACTAAAATAAACAGGAACGTTTTTTTCTCCATTGTAAGTTAAACCGGCTTCTAATACATGACTACCATTTTGTTTGTAATCAAAATAGTTATAATCTTGATTAATTTCTTGCGGGAAACTATAATCAATAATACCAACTGTGAATCTGTCTTCCCAAAAAGTGTATGACAAACTTAAATCTAATTCCTGCGTAACATTTCTGCTAAGTGAATAAGCACCCCAAACCCCAAAACTTAAACCTTTCCAAGAAATTCCCATTCCGGGCTGCAAACTCGGAGCAGAACCTCCAAGCGCTTGCCCTCTCCAAATATAACGTGTTTGAAAATCTAAACCAACATTGTAAGCAAAATTACTTTCTTCTTGTTGTGAAAATACAATACTTAAATTTAAAAAGAATAAACTAAAAATAAAAAGTAATATCTTTTTCATAAAGCTAATATTTTTGACTTCAAAATTACAACTAAAATTAATAGATTTTTTTTATTCTTGTAAAACTTTTAAATATTCTTGTAAATATTTATGTTTTTTGTAAATATTTATATAAAAAAAATAATATAACAATCTAATATTCAAATATATAATAAAAAATAATTACTTTAATTTAATTACTATAACATTTCTTATTTTTAATAAGAAAAAATAAATATTTTTACAAAAAAAGTAGATTTATTACATAATATAAAAAAAAAATTATACTTTTGTCAATTGAATTATTTTAAAATGGGAATAAGATTTAAGATTTATATAATTTTTATATTAATATTTATGTTAAATGTAAATTCCATGAGTAGGTGTATAGATAAATTAATAGCTAATAAAATCGAAAGTGAAGGTTATTATAAAGATGCTTACTTAAATTTAAAAAAAACAGATTCATTAAATTGTATAAATTATGACAATAAAGTTAATAGTTTAATTGTCATTCAAGATTCGCTCAAAGACTTAATTCAACATAAAGAAATTTTTTATAAAAAAGAGATAAAAAATAATAATATAAAAAACGGAATAATATTATTTGTTTTAATAGATTTTTTAGGTTTAATATTTTATTTTTACTTGGAAAAAAAGCGAGCTTATTTAAAACTTGTCAGCAAAAACATGGAATGGGCTAATAATCAGACGAACGTAAGTAATATTGATTTGGAAGAAGTTATTAGAAGCAACAACGATTTTGCTGAATTTGATGAAAAAGAAAAATTAATATTATTGCAAATAATTAAACTTTTCAATGAAGACAAAATTTATTTAAGAAACGATATAACTTTAAATGATATTTCAAAACAACTTAATTGCAATAAAGCTACGGTTTCAAGGTTAATAAATTTGTATTTTAAAAAAAGTTTGCCATCAGTATTAAATGAATTTAGGATAAAAGAGGCAATACGAATGCTTTCAGAGGAGCATGAAACTTTATCGTATAAATTAGAGGCTATTGGAGAAATTTGTGGATTTAATAATCGACAGGTTTTTCATTCTGCTTTCAAAAAAACGACAGGGCTTACTCCAAGTGATTTTAGGAAAATGTGCCAAATGAAAAATTTTTCTGAAGAAGTTAATGTGTAGGACGCTTTTTCACCCATCTTACACAGAAAGCCCTTTTTAACACGGGTTTTGGATAAGCGAGCAAAAAAAATAAAAAAAAGTAGAAAAAAAAATTGAAATTCTGATAAATATATTATAATTTAGCAAAAAAAAATGCACGAAAGTAAAATTCAAACTTTAAATGAAGTAATTATACAAGAACAATCAGCATTTCCTTATGCAAAAGGTGAATTATCAAGACTTTTAATGCACATTGGATTAGCAGCTAAAATCGTAAATAGTAAAATAAATAAAGCAGGATTAGATACTTCTATTTTGGGAAGTAACGAAAAACAAAATATTCAAGGTGAAACTCAACAAAAATTAGATGATTTTGCAAATACGATTTTTATTAAAGCACTACAGGCATCCGGAATTGTTTGCGGAGTGGCTTCTGAAGAAGATGATGAAATTGTTGTTTTTAATGATAATTTGTCATTAGACGGGAGCTATATTATTTGTATCGATCCTTTAGATGGTAGTTCTAATATTGATGTAAATGTTTCTGTCGGTTCAATTTTTTCAATTTATAGAAAAATTTCTTCTTTTGGAAGAAAAGTTACTAATGAAGATTTTCTTCAACCCGGAAATAAACAAGTTGCTGCCGGTTATGTTATTTATGGCTCTTCTACAATGCTTGTATATACTACAGGATACGGAACTACTGCTTTTACTTACGAACCTGCTATCGGAGAATTTTGTTTATCTACAAAATTTATGACCACTCCTGAATCCGGTAGAATCTACTCCATAAACGAAGGTAATTATATAAAATTCCCTATTGGAATTAAAAAATATATAAAATATTGTCAAGAAAACGACCCAATTTCTAATCGTCCTTATACTTTGAGATATATAGGCTCTTTGGTTGCAGATTTTCATAGAAATTTATTAAAAGGCGGAATTTATATTTATCCGAAAACTGCTGTATCTTGTTTTGGAAAACTTCGTTTGCTATATGAATGTAATCCTATCGCTTTTTTAGCTGAACAAGCTGGTGGAAAAGCTACTGATGGATATGGAAATAGAATTTTAGACATCAAACCGGAATCAATTCACCAACGGGTGCCTTTTGTTGTTGGTTCAGCAAAAATGGTATTGAAAGTAGAAGAATTTATGCAAGAATTTGGAGACGGGTATAATGACGAACATTAATCACTTTTTACTTTTTTTTGTATTTTTATTCATTTTTTGCTCATTTTTTGCTCAAAATCCTAAAATTAATGAATTAACGACTTTAGATGAAGCTGTTACTGAAACTTCAGGCTTACTATTTTATAATAATAAACTTTGGACTCACAATGATTCAGGAAATAAACCTATTTTATATTGTATAGATTCAATTTCAGGAAAAGTTTTGAAACAAAAAGTTATTAAAAATGCAAAAAATAGCGATTGGGAAGATATTGCTAAAGATTTTGATTATGCTTATATAGGAGATTTTGGAAATAATAATGGGAAACGTGATTTCTTTGTAATTTATAGAATAAAATTATCTGACTTAGATGCTGAAATTGACACGATAAAATCTAAGAAAATAATTTTTTTTTATGATACTACCTATTATAAACCAAACTCAAAAAATGCGAAAAATTTTGATTGTGAAGCGATGATCGTGAAAAATGATAGTATTTTTCTTTTTACAAAAAATTGGGAAAATTATAAAACATATCTCTTTTCAATTCCAAAATCTATAGGAAAATATACTGCTAAATTTTGCGACAGTTTAGATGTTAAAGGCTTAATTACCGGTGCCGATTATAATCCAACAACAAATTCAATAGCTTTAATTGGATATAAATTTGGAATAAATCAAAAATCTTTTATGGTAATTTTGAGCGATTTTGAGAATAATAATTTCTTCAAAGGAAAATCAAATACATATCTTTTAAATTTAAAAGGTTGTCAAACAGAAGGAATTGTTTTTTGCGGGAAATCAGAATTTTATATTTCTAACGAAAAATTTTTGAGACGAAAACAATCTTTATTTAAAATTTTTTTTTAATCAGGCAACGTTTTTGAACTTTGTTTTGTCTATATAACGTATCATGAAATGGAGAAATTAGAAAAATTAATAAAACAATGTCAAAAAAAAGACCATAAAGCTTTTGATGAATTGTATAAAAAATTTTCTCCTTTGATATACGGGATATGTTTGAGATATACTAAAAATGAAGAAGACGCAAAAGATTTAATGCAAGATAATTTTATTAAAATATTAACTAAAATCGATAATTACCAATTTAAAGGCTCTTTTGAAGGCTGGCTCAGAAAATTGACAATAAATAATGCAATTAATTACTTAGAATCAAGCAATTATAATTCTTTTAAAAATGATAATATTATTATTAATGTAAACTCAAAGGAAGAAACTCCTTTTGAAAAAATCAATGCAGAAGAATTATTAATGATTATTAACAAATTGCCAATTGGATATAAAACTGTTTTTAATCTTTATGCAATTGATGGTTACAAACATAGCGAAATAGCTGATTTATTGGGAATTAGCGAATCGACATCAAAAACTCAATTCAAAAAAGCTCGTGAAGCAATTCTGGAAATTTTGAAAAAAGAAAATTATGAAAGAAATTAACGACATATTTAAAGATAAACTTTATAATTATCAAAAAACTCCTTCACAGGAAATTTTTGACAATATTAAAAAAAATTATCCTAAAACAAGTTTTAAAGAACTTTGTAGAGCAAATATTGCAAAAATTGTAATTTATATTATTTTGATAATTTCAACAATTATACTTATTATTGTAATACTAAATTATAAAAATGAAAATCAAATTGAAAACACAAATAATGTTGTTGAAAATAACAATAACGTTGTAATAACTAATATTAGCAAAAATAATACTAAAATAATTCAAAATGCTAATAATACTAAAAAAGAAATTATTTCTATAAATAAAAAAACAGATAATTGGCTACACCAAAATAAAGATTCTAAAACTTTAATCCAAAATATTAATTTCTTCACTATAAAAGATACGATTGTTTGCGGATTAGAATTTGAAATGAAATTTATAGAACCTATAAAAAATATTATTCTACCAAAAGGAATTGAGATGTCATCAAATAGTAAAAATACTATCTTTGTTGCTTCAAATACCGGAGAATTTTTGATAAAATATTATGAAAAACAAAATAATGTTATTCTAATAGACAGTATGACAGTTGTTTATACAGAAACAGCCAAACCAAAACTTATATTTTCAGATGAGATTTTATGTCCAAATCAAAGCGTAAAAGTAACAATAGAAAACTTGAAAAATTATTCAATTGATTGGGAAATTGAAAATCTCAAAATAAAAAATATTTCTAAAAACAAATTTGAAATTTTTAATCTTAAAAATGGAGAAAATCTTATTAAAATCAATTATTCCAACAAAAATTGTAATCTGACAGAAGAAAGAATTATCAAAGTTTTCGATAATATTATCTATAATATACAAAGAAATCCTGATTATTGTTCGGGAGGGAATGGAGCAATTACAATAAATGTTAAAAATTTAAAACCCGAATTATTTGTTTTGGATAATAAAATTTCAAACAAAACAGGATATTTTCCAAATTTAAATGCAGGAATTCATTTTGTTCAGATAAAATATAATAATGAATGTGTAGTAAGAGATTCAGTGTTTTTATTTGACACTTTGAAATTAAAACCATATTTTAAAGTAGAAGCAGATTTAATAGATAAGAATAGATTTCTATTTAACAATCTTACAGAAATTGATTATTTGGGATATGAAAAAAATCACGAAATCGAATTTATTTGGAAAATAAATGATAAAGAAATTTCAAGAAATGATAATTTCGACTATGAATTTCCAAATGGAGGAAATTATAATGTGAAACTTTTAGCCAAAATAAATAATGATTGTTTCCGCGAATATTCAGAAAATTTAGTGATTGCCGATACATATCTGAAAATTCCAAATGTATTTACACCAAACGGAGATGGAGTAGGTGATTTCTTTGAAATTAAATCAGATATAGTTTTGAAAAATTTCAGTTTAATAATTTCCGGAACACAAGGTGAAAAAGTTTTTGAGTCGAATAATGCCAATAATTTTTGGGACGGCAAAATTTCCGGAAATAATGATGCTCCAGAAGGTGTATATTATTACACAATTTCAGCAGAAGGAAATAATGGAAAAAAAATCAAACAAGCAGGAACGGTACAATTAATTAGGAGATAGTAGTGAGATAAATGAAATTTTTAGATTTGCCTATTTAAGAACTATATGAAAATTTTCAAATTAAAGTTCTGAAAAATGTCTTTCATTTTTTAGAAATCTTGGAAATGCAAAGAGACAAATTTATCAATAGAGTAGATTTTTATCTTAAACAATTCTTTGCAGACTTCGCTCATCCTTATAAATTTTACGAAATGAGGCTGTAATGAAAATGCTAATAGACTATTAGATTATATATTCCTAAAAAACGACTTAAAAACCATTGATAATCAATTTATTGAATAAATATAAAACTATATTAACAACAGACCTCGAAAAAAAATAGTTTTTTTAACTCCAAATGAATATTTTTTATTATCTTTGCTCAATAATAAAATTACATTTGTGATTGAATCTGCGAAAAAAATTAAAGATGAAATATTTAATTTAAAAATATAACAAAAAATAAAAAACACTAAATTAAGATTCAAATAAACAATGAAAATAAAATTTTTACTTCTTATTTTTTTTCTCTTCCCCATCTTCATCTTTTCTCAAAACATAGAGAAAACCAAAGAAAGAATAGCAGTTTTGACTTCCGAAAATTTTTATGGTCGTGGGTATCTCAATAACGGAATGGGAAAAGCTGCGAAATTTATTGCAGGCGAATTTTCAAAAAATAATATTAATAAATTCGGAAATTCTTATTTTCAAAATTATAATTATCCTATTAATACATTTCCGAAAAAATTTGAAATAAAATTAGATAATCAACTTTTAAAGCCCGGAATTGATTATATCCTTGGAGGCTTCACTCCAACCTGTAAAGGAAATTTTGAAATTTTTTATCCGGATTCTGTTTTAATTAATAATTATGATGCTTTTGTTGATAAAATTTTACAAAGTAAAGTTTTTGACAAATTTCTTGTAATTAATTATTCATTAATTGCAGACAAAGATTTGAAAAATAAATATATTTCAATTGCATATAATAATCAATTTAAGTTTGCCGGAATTATTGAATTAGTTGATAATGAATTTCTTATATCACTTTCGCAAAAGCAGAAATCTTTTCCGCAGATTAAAATCAACAACAATATTATTAATAATAATTGCAAAAATATTTCAATAGATATTAAAGCAGAATTAAATAATAATTTTAAGACAAAAAATATAATCGGATATATTGAAGGAGAAATAAAGGATACTTTTTTTGTATTTTCAGCACATTATGACCATGTTGGAGGACAAGGAAAATATTTTTTTGCTCCCGGAGCACACGATAACGCCAGCGGAACAGCTTTTGTACTTGATTTAGCAGATTATTATTCAAAAAATAAACCAAAATATTCGATTGCTTTTATGCTTTTTTCAGGTGAAGAAGCCGGACTTTTAGGTTCTAGTTTTTATGCAACAAATCCGTTATTTGATTTAAAAAAAATCAAATGTCTGATAAATCTTGATATGGTTGGAACTGGCGATAACGGATTTACAATCGTAAACGGAGAATTACCTGAATATCAAGATGTTAAAGATTTAATTTTTGAAATAAATTCCGAAAATAATTATTTTGAAGAAGGTAAAATAAAATTACGTGGAGAAAGTTGCAATAGCGACCATTGTCCATTTTATAATAAAGGTGTTAAAGCATTTTTCATTTATACAATGGGAAATGAAAAAACTTATTATCACAATCCGGAAGATAAACTCAAAACGCTGAATTTTGCAGGATATAATCAACTATTTAACATTTTGAAAAAATTCGTAAATGTCTATTAATAAACTATTTATAATTCCTACTCCGGTAGGAAACCTCGAAGATATGACTTTTAGAGCGATAAAAATTCTAAAAGAAGTTGATTTTATTTTAGCAGAAGATACACGAACATCAGGAATATTATTAAAACATTTTGACATACAAACAAAAATGTTTAGTCATCATAAATTCAATGAACACCAAACAGTTGGTTTTGTGGCGGATAAAATTTTACAAGGCGAAAGTTGTGCATTAATTTCCGATGCCGGTACTCCTTCAATTTCCGACCCGGGATTTTTGTTAGTAAAAACTTGTATTGAAAAAAATATTGAAATTGAATGTTTACCCGGAGCAACAGCTTTTGTTCCTGCGCTTGTAAATTCAGGTTTTCCTTCCGACCGTTTTTGTTTTGAAGGATTTCTTCCTCAAAAAAAAGGGAAAAACAAAAAAGTAGAATCACTTGTAAATGAAGAACGTACAATGATTTTTTATGAATCGCCTTTTCGTCTTGTAAAAACTTTGGAATTATTTGAAGAATATTTTGGACACGATCGTAAAGTTTCCGTTTCAAGAGAAATCTCAAAAATTTATAATGAAACTGTTCGTGGCACAATTAATGAAGTTATTAATCATTTTACGACAACTCCTCCAAAAGGAGAGATAGTTGTTGTAGTTACAGGGAAAAATAACAATAATTTTTTAAAATAATGTATAATTTTTGACGAAATAATATCTTTAAAAAATTAATAACAAAATAGATGAAACTTTCTATGATAACAATCCAATACAAGCATATTTTATCAAAAATATTAAATAATTTAAAGAAAAATAATTTTTTTCTTCAAAAATATAAAAAAAATAGTTAAATTTGGCACAATATTTATTAAAACATTTTAGAATAAAAATTTTTCAGAACATGAAGAAGTTAGTAATTATATTTGTAGTATTAGTAACGCCTTTATTAATACAAGCACAAAGATCCGCAATCACAAAAGGAGATTCTTTTTTTGATTCATTTCAATATGATTTGGCAAAAGACCATTATGAAAAAGCATTAAATAACGCAAAAGAGCAAAACGAAAAAGCAGAAGTTGCTTATAAATTAGGTTATTGTTACAAAATGCTTGGGGATTCGGAAAAATCGGAAATTTATTTTGCTATTGCAGTAAAAAATTATACAAAAGGTGTTATAAAACCAGATGTACTCTTGTTTTATGCAGATGCACTAAGAATGAATGGAAAATACGAAACTGCAATTGAAGTTTATAAACGTTATACAGAAGTTGTCCCTGATGATTATAGAGGGAAAAGTGGTTTGGAATCTTGCAAAGTAGCTCCAAAATGGATAAATCGTCCTTCACGATTTAAAGTTACTAATACTGCAAAATTCAATACGTCTTCGTTTGACTTTTCTCCTGCTTGGGCTAGTAAAGATTTTAAAACAATTTATTTTACATCTTCTCGCGAAGGCGTTGTAGGTACAGATTATAACAATCGTTCCGGACAACGTTTTACTGACATTTTTGAAACAGCACAAGATAGAAAAGGTGTTTGGGATCAACCAAAACCAATAACAGGAAATATTAATACTGGTGATGATGAAGGAGCTATGGTTCTATCTTCTAAAGGTACAGAAATGTATTATACGAAATGTATCGCTCAAATAAAACAAGACATTCCTTGCAAAATTTATTACACTACAAAAAAAGGAAATGCTTGGGGAGAACCTGTTTGGGTTGATTTTCAAGGTTTTTCTACTTATGAAGTTGGTTATCCTGCTTTATCGCCGGATGAAAAAACATTGTATTTCTCTGCAAATACGCCGGAAGGTTATGGAGGAATGGATATTTATATGGCAAAAAAAATAGGAAACACAGGAACTTCTTTTGAAAGACCTATAAATATGGGACCTATAATTAATACTATTGGTGATGAAGTTTATCCAACTATCCAATATGATGGAACTTTGTATTTTTCTTCCGATGCTCATGAAGGTATGGGCGGTCTTGACATTTTTAAAACTATAAAAGATGCCAAAGGAAATATCATTGGTATAGAAAATTTAAAACCACCTATTAACTCTTCTTTTGATGATTTTGGAATAATCTTTAGTGGAAGAGAAAATAATGGATATTTTTCTTCAAATAGAAAAGGCGGAAAAGGTAGTGATGATATTTATTCATTCTCATTACCTCCTTTAACGATTACACTTAATGGTGTAGTTCGTGATACAACCGACCAAGCTAAAATAAAATTATTGAAAGGTGCAAAATTAAAAGTAAATAATGATAACGGTTTGGTAGCAGAAATTGAAAGCGGTAATTCCGGAGATTTTATTTTTAAATTACAAGATAAACAAAATTATAAATTATCTGCAGAAGTTGATGATTATTATTTTGCGACTTCAGTTGATATTTCTACTTTCAATGTAGAATATGATACAGTTTTTAATGTAGAAATAAATTTAGGATTAATACCAAGAGTAATAACTTTACCAAATATTATTTATGATTATGATAAAGCGACTTTAAAACCGGAATCAACAGTTTCACTTGATGGACTAGTAAAAACATTAAAAGATAATCCGAAAATTACAATAGAGTTACGTTCTCATACCGATTATAGAGGAAATGATGAATATAATATGAACTTGTCGCAAGAGAGAGCAAAATCATGTGTTGACTATTTAATTTCAAAAGGAATAGATGCTAAAAGATTGACTTCAAAAGGAATGGGCGAAAGCGACCCGAAAATTATTGACGAAGAATTAGCAAAAAAATATTCGTATTTTAAAGTTGGAGATAAATTAACAGAAAGTTATATCATAAAATTAAAAACAGACCAACAAGAAGTAGCAAATCAAATTAATCGTAGAACAGAATTTAGCGTTCTTTCAAAAGATTATGGAACAAATGCAAAAACTATAGAAGAAGTCCAAATTGAAAAAGAACAACAACAAGAGATTAAAAAAGGTTCTGCAATTATTAACGATACGGGAGATGATTTTTAGTTAAATTTCATAAAAAAATAGAATGAAATTTTTTCGTTCTATTTTTATTAATAAAAAGTATTTTTTTAATAAAAAAAATTTTATATTTGTAGTTTGAAAAATATGAAAAAATTATTTTTAATAATACTGATTTCATTATTTGTTTTTAGCGGAAAATACGCATTTTCGGCTCAGCCCGATATGCCAATATTAATATCAGTTTCTGTAATTCCCGATGCTGTTCCAACAACAATTGAAATAAAATGGATACCAAGCCAAGATCTTTCAGTTGAAGGTTATTACATTTATAAAGTCATTAGTGGAATTTCAACCCGAATTGATACAGTTTGGGGAAGAAATAATAATAATTATATTTTTTCTTATGCGGTTTCAGATTATGTTGCTGAAAAATATAGAATTGATGCTTTCGATAATATGCTTACGCGTAGCCCTATGACTGCCGAGCATACAACTATTCAACTTGATGGAATTAATTTTGAAAAATGCGATACTGCTGTGTCAATTAATTGGTCAGCTTATGGCGGTTGGAATGATATTGTAAAATATAGAATTTATAGACGTACAGATATTTCTACATATCAACTAATAGACTCTGTATCAGGAACGTCATTAACATATACAGACAATTCTGTAACGATGTTTCAAAATTATTTTTATTATGTTGAAGCTATAAGTCCACAAAACAATACTGCTACATCTAATTCGATAAATATTTTTACTCAAGCATTTGTAGCTCCGGCTTTCTTAATTGCAGAATATGCAAGTGTTAAAAATAAAATAATTGAAGTAAAATTTTCTGTAGATTCTACATCATTAGAAGTTGAAAAATATGTTCTTAAACGTAGAGATTACCGTTCGGAGGGAGAATATATATTTCTGGAAGAATTTCCTTTCACCGGTCAAAAAGAAATTATTTATTTAGATTCACGCGTTCGTCCAAATGATTATTCTTATTCTTATAAATTAACTTCGGTTACCGATTGCGGTGTTGAATCGGCTGTCTCCAATGAAGCTACTACTATTTTATTGAAAGTAGAAAATGACCCAATTCAACAATATACAGAAAAACTTTCATGGACGTCTTATTCACATTGGGATAGCGGAGTAATCGGCTATAATATTTATTATGGAAAAGATACTTCTATTTATTTAGGATTTGTCGATTTTACACAACTTGAATATTATCATAATATAAGTAGTATCTTAGAATATTCACAAAAGAAACACATCGTAATTGATAAAAATTTTTGTTATTCTGTTGAAGCCATTCAAAACGATAACGATACAAGTCGCATTGCAAATATCAGTCGTTCAAATGTAGCTTGCGCTAGTGAAGAAGCCGTCATTTATGTTCCTACAGCATTCAATCCAATTTCCGATTATTATGAAAATCAAGAATTTCGACCAATTGTTAGTTTCATTGATATAGATAGTTATGAACTGAAAATATTAGATAAATTCGGAGAAATAATTTTTACATCTAATGAAATTTATAAAGGCTGGGATGGCAAAACAAAAAAAGGAAATTACGTAGCTCAAGAAGTTTATACATATCAAATAAAATATAAAGACCATTCAGGACGAATTTTAGCAAAAACAGGAACAGTAGCTGTAATAATAAAATGAATAGCATTACCTACAAGTCCCGCAGGTATATCATAAACAAAAAAAAATAATTTTGTATAGATTATGAATTTAATAAATTATACAGATAGTTTGGATTTTTGTAAAAATTTGATTGATAAGAAAATTAAAATTCCGCAAAATATATTTTTATTTCCCGGAAAAGAATTTCAGTCAATACAAAAAATTGCAAAAAATATTTGTGCTATTGCAAATACAAATTCAGGGGAAATATATTATGGCGTAACCGAAAAATTAGGAAGAGCCGTGAAATTTTCACCAATAGAAAAAATTGATTTTGATGAAGAATGGTTATATTATGAAATTCAATCTCAAATAGATAAACCAATAAAAAATTTAATCATCAAATTTCATAACATAGAAAATAATGCAAAAGTAATTTTTTTTTCTATTCCGTTGAGTAACAATCAACCGCATTTATTTTCAGATGGGAAATTTTATAAATGGGAAAAAAATAAAGCAAATCAGATGAATGAAACGGAAATTCGTTCTCTTTATGGAAAAACTAACGTTTCAGAACTCGAAATAATTGGTATCACAGGGACAAATGGACTTCCAATTTTAAAAGACGGAAAATTTTCTTCTGTAAGTTTTTATCCGAAAATCTTTATTAAAAATATAGGAAATACAATTGAAAAAACTTATAAAACTGAAATTTCTTTTCCTACAAGTCTTTTTGAAGAAAATTTTCAGCCATTAAAATCAATTTTTATAAGATTTGAAGGGAAATATGCTGTTTTTTCACAATCAGGAAATTCGACATTATTTCAAAATGAAATAAATACAGCAATTGAAGCAAAAATTGCCGTAAATGCAAACAACTTTAAAGATTTTCAAAACGAATTTCTTCAAATTACACTATATTATAGTTTTGGAATAAAACAACAAAAAATGAAATTATCAGATATTTTCACTTATAACGGAAAATTTTTAATAATAGAAGATTTTATAATATGAAAAATTTTTTCCAAAAAGAAATATTCTTACAAAGAACACAAAATCGGCAAGCAGATATAAGAGGAGATTTTTTTAGAGATCAAACAGCAATAATTCATTCAACAGCATTCAGAAGATTAAAAAATAAAACTCAAGTTTTTTTTGCTCCCGAAAATGACCATATTTGTACACGAATAGAACATGTGCTACATGTAGCAACAATCGCCGCTACTATTTGCAAAGGTTTAAATAATTATGGCTGGGATTTGGATTCGGATATGGCGTATGCTATCGGACTTGGACACGATTTGGGTCATACACCATTCGGACACGCCGGAGAAACCACATTAAATAAAATTTTAGGTGGAAATAACGCATTTATTCACGAAATAAATTCTTACCGACAAGCACAATATTTAGCAAATAAAGGGCAAGGATTAAATTTGTGTTTTGCTGTGAAAGACGGAATAATTTGTCATAATGGCGAACAAGATGAGCAATCTTTGAAACCTGCTAAAAAATTAAACGATTTAGATACAATAAAAAATCGCCAAGTAATTTCAAATTCATTTGAAGGTTGTATCACACGTTTTGCCGACAAAATCGCTTACCTTGGAAGAGATATAGAAGATGCTATAATTGCAGGATTTATTACAAAAAATGATATTCCAAATTATATTGTAAAAGAAATAGGTACAAAGAACGGACAAATTATCAACACTTTGGTTATTGATTTAATCGAAAATTCAAAAAATAATTCGCAAATTGGATTTTCAGACGAAAAGTATAATTTACTTTTAACATTAAAAGACTTTAATTATAAGTATATTTATGACCACAGAACGCTAAAAGAATATGATGCTTTTTGTGATAAAATTATTACAAATTTATTTGAATATCTTTTAAATCTATTCGAAAAAAACAAATTTGATTTTCCAAAATATGAAGAGTCAAACATTCAACTAAATAATAATTTTGGAAACTACCTATCAGGTATGGAAAATTTTTATAAACAAAATAAAGAAACTGATAAACAAATCATAACAGATTATATATCAGGGATGACGGATTTTTTTGCACTAGACTCAATCAAACAAATAACGATTCCTAAACCAATAGTTTTTAAATAATGGCAACAAAAACATTCTCAATATCATTTAAAAATAAAAAAAATTTTGATAATTATTCGGAAATATTATTTAAGAATTTAGAAAAATACGAAGAAATACCAAAAAATATCCGAAAAAAAATATTTATTTGTGCTGTCGAATTAATTCAAAATGCAATAATTCATAATGATAGCAAAATAGATACATTTAGATTTTCTTTAAATTCATTTAATGCAAATTTTTCAATAAAACAGAAAATGTCAAAAAATAAATTTGAAAAATTGCAAGGACTCATTACAAAAATAAATGATACTTCATTAGAAAACTTAAAAATCGAATATCAAGAAAATTTGTTGAAAGAAATTGGTGGAAGTGTAGGAAATGGACTGATTTTATGTAGATTAAAATCTGAAAATTGTTTTTACTTAATCAATGAAGGAGAAATTGATAATAAATATAAAAATATTGATAGCGAACAAGAATTTATGACAAAAATATTATTAGAATTTAAACATGGAAACAACGATTAAAGCAACAAATAAAACACCGGAAATAATAATAAATTCCGAAACATCGGAAATATTTGTAAAAGGAATATTAATTCCGGAAAATCCTTTAGAATTTTTCAATAAAATAAATTTAGAAATTGATAATCTATTGAATAAAAATTCAAAATTGATATTGGCATTAAATTTGCAATATTTTAATACAGGAGCAACAAAATATTTATTTGAATTATTTAAAAAATTGAAAAATAGAAATAATGTCAAAATTATTTGGTATTATGAATCGGATGATGAAGATATTTATGAAAGTGGAAAAGAATTTCAATCATTAACAAATATAGATTTTGAGTTTATAGAAATGTAGTAAAAAATCAAGCGCCAAGACAAAAGATAATTTTAGATTGAAAATTAAATCGTAAATCAATATGTCAATATTAGCACCATTAGCCGAACGTTTACGCCCATCAAATTTTGAAGAATATGTAGGGCAAAGTCATTTAGTTGGCAAAAATGCTCCGTTGAGAAAAATTATAGAATCAGGAAACATCCCTTCAATGATATTGTGGGGACCTCCGGGAGTTGGTAAAACTACTCTCGTAAACATAATTTCACATCTTACAAATCGAAATTTTTATACTTTAAGTGCAATAAATTGTGGCGTAAAAGATGTTCGTGAAGTTATAGAAAAAGCAAACTCCAACAGCTTGTTTGAAACATCACACCCGATACTTTTTATTGACGAAATACATCGTTTTAATAAAGCACAACAAGATTCTTTACTGGGAGCAGTTGAAAAAGGAATTATTACTTTAATTGGTGCGACAACTGAAAATCCTTCATTTGAAGTTATTTCTCCACTTTTATCAAGAGCACAAGTTTATGTTTTGAAACATTTGGAAAATAAGGAAATTGACATTCTTATTGATAAAGCAATTTTAAAAGATGTGATTTTGAAAGAAAGAAAAATTAAGGTTATTGAACGAGAAGCCTTATATCGGTTTTCAGGTGGAGATGCGCGAAAAATTTATAATCTTATAGAATTACTTACAAGCACAGATAATACAGAAGAAGAATTAATCATAGATAATAAATTTGTAATTGACAAATTGCAAGAAAATATCGCTTTATACGATAAAAATGGAGAACAACATTATGATATAATTTCAGCATTTATAAAATCTGTAAGAGGTTCGGATGCCGATGCGGCAATTTATTGGTTAGCAAGAATGCTCGAAGGAGGCGAAGATGTGAAATTTATTGCGAGACGATTATTAATTCTTGCTTCCGAAGATATTGGTTTGGCAAATCCAAACGCGCTTTTGATGGCAAATGCTTGTTTTGAAGCCGTAAATAAAATTGGAATGCCGGAAGCCAGAATTATTTTATCGGAAGCTGTAATTTATTTAGCAACAAGTCCAAAAAGTAATTCGGCATATTTAGCTATTGATACAGCTATTGATTTGGTTAGAAAAACAGGCGATTTGTCTGTTCCTTTGCATATTAGAAATGCTCCAACGGGTTTGATGAAAAAATTAGATTACGGAAAAGAATATAAATATCCGCATGATTTTGAAAATAATTTTATTTCTCAACAATATCTACCTGACGAATTAAAAAATACAACTTTTTACCATAGCGGTAAAAATGCAAAAGAAGAAAACACTATGAAAATTCTGAATTTGATAAAGAAAGAAAAAATTTAAAAATTATCTCTATGTATTATTCTTTAACCACAAACAATATATAAGACAAAACCATCATTAAATTTTCAAAGCGAGTTTTGTGTACTACAATTTTTTTGTTTGGAACAAATAACGGCGTTGGACAAGTTTTGGAGACAGACTTATTTTATTTCCAAAATTTCTAAAAAACAACTTCAATTTACCGTTTGTATGTCGCCATTCCCATCAGTGAAGCGACCTGTGTTCTATCAGCAAATGAGGCTATGTTCTATTTTCAAATTTTTCTTTGTCTAAATAGGAATCTAAAATAATAGCCGCACTGATTTTATCAACAATAGTTTTATCTTGTCTTTGGATTTTTGAAAGTCCTGCATTAATCATTGTTTGAAATGCCATTTTTGAAGTGAAACGCTCATCTATTTTAATAAAAATAATATCGGGAAAAATTTTTCTCAAACGATTAAAAACCGGTTCAATATATTTCATTGACTGCGAATAAGTATTATTCATTTGCTTTGGTATTCCAACAATTATTTTTTCCACTTCGTTTTCTAAAATATATTTTGTCAAAAAAATTTCAACTTCAAAAGTTGGAATTGTCGTTAAAGGAAAAGAAATTATACGACCTTCATCTGTTACAGCAATTCCTGTTTTCTTTTGTCCAATATCTAGTGCTAAATATCTTTTCATTTATATTTGCAAAATTAGCTGTTTTTTTAGCATTGAAAAAATAAATTCATACATTTCTTTTTATAAAAATAATACTTTTTTATAATTTTATAATTTTTTGCAAAAAATACGGTTTTAATAAATAAAATAATAATTTTATCAATGAAATCAATAATCCTATCAACGGCATATTTTCCTAATATTCAATATGTTAGCAAATTCATTCATTATGATAAAATTATTATTGACATTTATGAAAATTATAGTAAACAATCATACAGAAATAGATGTTACATCTTGTCGTCAAATGGGATTTTACCTCTTTTTGTGCCGGTTTGTAAGAATAATCACACTTATACAAAAGATATTATAATTGATTATTCATATTTATGGCAGAAAAACCACAAAACAGCAATTTTATCGGCATATAAAAGTTCTCCTTATTATGACTTTCTTATTGATGATTTTAATTTTGTTTTTGAAGCTAAAGAAAAATTTTTGATTGATTTGAATATGAAGATTTTATTTAAAATTTTAAATTTTCTAGATATAAAAACTAAAGTTGAATATTCATCTGATTTTATTAAAGAAATTAAAAATAACTTTCGCGAAAAGATTCATCCAAAATCTCAAAAGAATGAATTAGACCCTGATTTTATTTCAAGACCTTATTTTCAAGTTTTTTCGGATAAATTTCAATTTTATGAAAATTTATCTATTTTAGATTTATTGTTTATGGACGGAAAAGAAGCTATTGATTTTTTATAGAAAAATTGTAATTATTTATTCAACGATTTTACTACATTTTCTAATAAAAAAAGCATTTATCGACATATAGTCAAAATTTTGAAAAAAAGTTTTGTATTTATAACGAAAATTTGTAAAATTATAATTATTTTTGTAAAATAGAAAAAAGACAGAAATTATGTTTGAAAATTTATCAGAAAGACTTGAAAAATCTTTAAAATTATTAAGAGGAGAAGGAAAGATTAATGAAGTAAACATTGCAGAAACTCTAAAAGAAGTACGTCGTGCTTTATTAGATGCCGATGTCAATTATAACACAGCTAAAGAATTTATCACAAAAGTAAAAGAGGAATCAATTGGGCAAAATGTAATAAAATCGTTAAAACCAGGGCAATTGATGATAAAAATTGTCCATGATGAATTATCAAAATTAATGGGCGGAACAGCATCAGAAATAAATATAAAAGGAAGTCCTGCAATAATTTTGATGTCTGGTCTTCAAGGTTCCGGTAAAACAACTTTTTCGGGAAAATTAGCAAATATGCTAAAAACAAAAAAAGGGAAAAATCCATTATTGGTGTCTTGTGATATATATCGTCCGGCAGCTATAGAACAATTAAAAGTTTTAGGAGAACAAATTGATGTTAAAGTTTATTCGGAAAACGAGAATAAAAATCCGATTAAGATTGCACAAAATGCAGTAAAATATGCAAAAGAATATGGGCATGATTTAGTAATAATAGATACAGCAGGTCGTTTGGCTGTAGATTCAGAAATGATGGACGAAATCGAAAACATCAAAAGCGCCATTAATCCGCAAGAAATTTTATTTGTGGTAGATTCGATGACCGGACAAGATGCCGTAAATACAGCAAAAGAATTTAACAATCGTTTGGATTTTAGCGGAGTGATTCTCACAAAATTAGACGGAGATACAAGAGGTGGAGCAGCGATTTCGATTCGAGCAGTTGTAAATAAGCCGATAAAATTTGTTGGTACAGGAGAGAAAATGGATGCCATAGATGTTTTCCATCCGGAACGTATGGCAGACCGTATTCTTGGAATGGGAGATATAGTTTCTTTGGTTGAAAAAGCACAAGAACAATATGATGAAGAAGAAGCACGAAAACTTCAGAAAAAAATAGCTAAAAACAAATTCGATTTTAATGATTTCCTTTCACAGATAAACCAAATAAAAAAGATGGGAAATTTCAAAGAATTGGCAGGAATGATTCCTGGTTTGGGCAAAGCAATAAAAAACATGGATTTTGATGATAATACGTTCAAAAGTATTGAAGCAATAATTTATTCGATGTCTTCTCTTGAAAGAGAAAATCCCGAAATTATAAACGGAACACGTCGAAAAAGAATTGCAATGGGTAGCGGAACAGAAATTGCAGATGTAAACCGTCTTTTAAAGCAATTCGACCAAACCAAACAAATGATGAAAATGATTACAAATAACAAAAAAGCGAACAAACGAAGATAAAACGATTTTCACTCTAAAATTGAAAATCTAAATTTTCCTTTCGTCCGTTCACCGTTCGCCCTTTTACCTTGGTTCTAACAGCATAGAAATTTATATTAAATTGTTAAATTCGTAATCATTTGTTTGATAATATTTTTTATATAAATATCAGATATACTTAGCAAAATAGATTGAAGGTATTCTTTTTCAATAATTAACTTTCTGGAACATTCAAAGTTTATATCATATATCCATGAAAGTTGCATAAGTTTAAAATCATTTAATGTTTTTAATTCGGATTTTTCAATTAATTCTTTGTCTTTGAACGAATTAAAAACATTTTTTGAAATTTCCGGAATATCTTCCAAATTATATTCGAGAGCAATGTTTCTGTTTTCGGTTTTATTATAATATTCGGAAACAAGTCTAAAAATGTCTATTTTATCAGCATCACGAGTTAATTTTGAAAAAAAAAGTTGTTTGTCTGTTTGATATTTTTCTATTGAATATAAACCATGATTATAGATTGCAGTGTAAATAATTTCTTGCAAAGAAATATCTAAATCCTCAAAAAAACGATTTTCTTTTATAATTTTCACTCCTAATTCTCCATGCTTTATCGTTTTTGTATCTTTAAATGTTTGATATTCATGATATTGCAAGAATCTGCCAACATCGTGAAATTGTCCGCAAATTTGTGCAATAAAAAAATCTTCGTAAGAAAAATTATTTGAAATAGCAATAAATTCAGCATTTTTCTTAACATTATTACTATGAATAATTTTTAAAATAAAATCTTCATCGTGTTTTTTATCTTTATTTAGAAAGGAATTTGCGTATTCAGTAAATTTTTTTTTGTATTTAGAAAAGTCTAACATCATAATTTATAGGATTTTTTTAATAGTTAAACTCATTATAAATTTCTGCTACATATTTATTTGATTTATCAATTTTCTTTACAAACACGCTACAAAGTTAACATTCATTTTGATATATTTTGAAAATTTAAGGTTTACAAAGCCATTTTTTGAAACTCCAAACACACAAACTCTTTACAATCAATCGACTACACTTTTAAACTTTATAAAAATTTGCCTTTTTTATTTGTTTTCTTGGAAATTTTGTTCAAGTTGGGTTAAATTTTTTATTTTTCCAATCGAATAAGGAAATCACTAAAAATATTCATAAAATTCACAAATGCTTCATAAGGAGAATCATAAGGATTAAAATATTTATGCACATCACCGTCAGAAAACCATTTTGTACACATATAATAAAAGTGGTCGCTAGTTTGTAGATAAAGCCAATCTTTCCATATTTGGGGATCATTTTTTTCTTTTATTTTTTCGTAGAGATTATAGAGATTATTAAATGCTTCGTCTTGAAGTTCGTTACCAAGCCAAGCTGTTAAATCTCTTTCTTCATCTGCCCACGACATTGGATAAGGAACATGTATTTCGCCAACTGCAGGGAAATTTTCAATTAATTCTGACGGAGTTACAAATCTAAAATCAGAATTTTTATAAATTGCATTTGGGAGTGCCTTTAAAAATTCAAAAATTCCTGTTTCTGCCCATTGATGTTCGCCAAAAGTTTCATAATCCATAAAAAGATTTACGGTTTGTTCTTTTGAATCAAGTTCGTTTAGCCAAGAAACAAATTTTTCAGTTGTAAGTGGCCATTCTTCCCAACCTCTATTTGAAAAACGGAAAGCAATATCATCAGATAATTTAAAATTTTTCAGCAAAACTTTAAGTTTTGGTTTTATTGCATTACAATAAACATAATTTGGACTTCTCCAACCTAAAACATGTTTTGCTCCCTCAGCTAAAATCCCTTTATAACCAAGTTCTGCAACCATTTCTCCGACTTTATCAGAATAAATCAATTCTGTATTTCTAAAAACTTTTGGTTCAACGCCGAACAGCGTTTTAACTTTATTTCGGTGCATTTTTACTTGACGGAAAAATTCTTCTTTATTTTTCAGAGCAGAAAGTGAATGAGCATAAGTTTCATCAAGGATTTCAACATTTCCTGTATCAACGAGTCTTTGAAAACTTTCGAGAACATCAGGAGCATACATTTCAAATTGGTCTATAGCAACACCTGAAATAGAATATGAAATTTTCACATCTGAACCATATTTTTTTATCAAATCAAAAAATACTTGATTAGTAGGCAGATAGCATTTATTTGCAACTTTTCGCATTATTGACTTGTTTTCAAAATCATTATAATAATAATGTTCGTGTCCGATATCGAAAAATTTGTATCTTCTTAATCTAAAAGGTTGATGTACTTGAAAATAAAAACAAAGTGAACGCATAATATATTATTTTAAAATTGATTTATAAATTTCATTTATTTTATAAGCAGAATTATCCCATCTGAGTTTTTCTACTTCTTCTTTTCCATATCTGACAAACATTTTGGAAAGTCCTTCATAATGAAGTAATCCATAAATAGCATCAGCTAAATCGTCAATATCCCAGAAATCGACTTTTAAAGCGTGTTTTAAAACTTCAGCAACTCCCGATTGTTTAGAAATAATTACAGGAACTTCCGACATCATAGCTTCGAGAGGAGAAATTCCAAAAGGTTCTGATACGGAAGGCATAACATAAACATCGCTCATACTGTACATTTCATAAACTTCTTGTCCTTTCAGAAAACCTGCAAAGTGAAAATTTTTCGCAATTCCTAATTTTGCTACCCGCCTAATCATTTTATTAAGCATATCGCCGCTTCCAGCCATCACAAATCTAACATTTTGGTCTTTTTCTAAAACTTTTTTAGCAGCTTCTACAAAATAATCAGGACCTTT
>JAITXI010000149.1 GCA_031284905.1 Bacteroidales bacterium | reverse complement strand
TCCATTGACATAAATCCGGTTCTTAAAAAATGTTTATAATATAGTATAGAATCGTAAGGAGTCATTATTACATCAATATCGTGGTCTGTTTTTTTTATTTTTTCATAAGGAACAATTTTTGCAGGATATTGAAATTTTTTTGCGACTTTATTAAATGTTGTTGTATCTCCATCCCATGAGAATACTGTCATTTTTATTGGTTCGTAGAATGTTTCCTCAATTTTTGCTTCAGACATTCCGGTTGATTTTAATTCAATCCATCTATCACTTCTTCTCATAGAAGACGATATTATTTTTTCTATTTGTGCTTGAGTAACATCATTTCCGAAAGGCGGTTTTGTGTTTGAAAGTTGGTCTTTAAAAAATGCAGGTTGGATAAAAGTTCCTATATGTTCAATAATAGCTTCTTCGGCGTATTTTTGCATACGGCTATCAATTGTTGTGTAAATTTGTAAACCGTCTTTGTAAATATCGTAATTATCTCCATTCGATTTTGTGTTTTTTGAGAACCAGCCGTAAGAAGGTTCAGAATACCAATTGATAGAGTCTTCAATATAATCTCTTTCGTCTGTATAATTTTTTTTAATTGGTTCTTTTGCAGTCAGCCATTGACGAAGAAATTCACGGAAATAAGTAGCACTTCCAAGATTATGATCGACAGGATGATAATTTATTTCTAACGGTAAAAGTTTTAGAGAATCAAATTCAGCTTTTGAAAGTTTATCATATTTTACCATTTGAGATAAAACAACATTTCTACGTTTTAAAGTTTCTTCTTCTCTTCTTAAAGGATTAAAGAGAGATGGATTTTTAGCCATACCGATCAACATAGCTACTTGTTCGATTTTTAATTTATCAGGAGTTGTATTAAAATATACTCTCGCAGCCGATTCAATTCCTACTGCCAAATTTAAGAAGTCGAATTTATTCAAATACATTGCTAAAATCTCTTCTTTCGTGAAATTTTTTTCAATTTTTACAGCAATTATCCATTCTTGAAATTTACGATGAACCAATTCCATTTTTGACATATTAGATTTTCTAGGAAATAACATTTTGGCAAGTTGTTGAGTAATTGTACTGCCTCCACCTTTCGAACTATTGCCTAATAAACCGGAAAAAACACGCGGTAGAGCTTTGAAATCAATGCCGTCATGGTCATAGAAACGAATATCTTCAGTTGAAATCAAAGCATCTATTAAAGTAGGCGACAATTGGTCAAAAGTTATTGCATAACGATTTTCTCGAAAATATGTTCCTAACAGATTATTATCCTCAGACCAAATTTTTGTTGCTAAATTTTCATCTTTATTCTCTAATTCTTCAAAAGTTGGCATTTTCCCAAAAAAGCCTCTTGAAGATAGACTAAAATATATAACAAATCCAATGATGACAACGAATACACCTGTCCAAAATATTATTAAAATTTTGTTAATTATATTACTATTTTTCATTTTTTTTAAAATTTTGAAAAAAATTTATCAAAATTACAAAAAAAAATATGAATTTTGTAAATAATTTTGAATAAAAAAAAATTCATGGAAAAAAACTTAGTAATAGTAGAGTCACCGGCAAAGGCAAAAACCATTAAAAAGATACTTGGAGACGACTTTGTAGTGATGTCTTCGTATGGACATATTCGCGATTTACAGAAAAAAAATTTAGGAATAGATATCGAACATGATTTCAATCCCGAATACGAAATTCCCGAAGATAAGAAGAAAACAGTGATAGAATTAAAGACGGCGGCAAAAAAAGCAGAAACTGTTTGGCTAGCTTCCGATGAAGATCGCGAAGGAGAAGCTATTTCTTGGCATTTATCAATAGTTTTGGGTCTTGACCCTAAAGAAACCAAAAGAATAGTTTTTCATGAAATCACAAAAGATGCAATAAAAAATGCGATTTCTAATCCAAGAATTATTAATATGGATACGGTTAATGCCCAACAAGCTCGTAGAATTTTAGACCGTCTTGTCGGTTTTAGTTTATCTCCTTTATTATGGAAAAAAATAAAAAGAGATTTGTCGGCAGGAAGAGTTCAATCGGTTGCTGTAAAATTATTAGTAGAAAGGGAAAGAGAAATAAACGATTTTAAATCAAAATCCGAATATAAAGTTGTTGGCTATTTTAATGTTGATAATAATATTATTAAAACAGAATTAAATAAAAAATTTAAAACAAAAAAAGAAGCAGAAGAATTTTTGAAATCATGTATAAATCAAGAATTTCATGTTTCAGATATTACAAAAAAACCGGGTAAAAAATCGCCGGCACCGCCATTTACAACTTCTACTCTACAACAAGAAGCAGGAAGAAAATTAGGATATTCGGTTTCTCAAACAATGAAATATGCTCAAACTCTTTACGAAAACGGACATATTACTTATATGAGAACAGATTCATTGAATTTATCAGCACTTGCAATAAATTCTATGAAAAAAACTATAAGTAAAAACTATGGTGAAAACTATTCAAAAGAAAGAAAATATACAACCAAAACAAAAGGAGCACAAGAAGCTCACGAAGCAATACGACCATCATATTCTGATAATCAGACAGTTGAAGGAACACGTCAAGAAAAAAAATTATACGAACTTATTTGGAAAAGAGCTTTAGCTTCTCAAATGTCAGATGCTTTGGTTGAAAAAACAACTATTACTATAAATAACACAAGTAATAATATTTCGTTTATCGCAACAGGAGAAGTAATAACCTTTGACGGTTTTTTGAAATTGTACAAAGAATCAACTGACGATGAACAAGATGAAGATGTGTCAATTTTGCCACAAGTTGCTTTAAATCAGATAGCTATGATGCAAAAAATTGAAGCTCAAGAGAAATATTCTAATTCACCTGCTCGATATACGGAAGCAAGTTTGGTTAAAAAAATGGAAGAACTTGGCATTGGTCGTCCATCCACTTATGCTCCTACAATTTCAACAATTCAACAACGAGAATATGTTGTGAAAAGTAGTAGTGAAGCAAAAACTCGTGAAGTGAATTTATTGATACTTGAAAAAAATGCAATAAAAACAAAAATTCTTAACGAAAAATATAATTCAGAAGTTAATAAATTATATCCGACATCAATGGGAGTTTTAGTTACAGATTATCTTTCGACACATTTTAATGATATTATGGATTATAATTTTACTGCACAAGTAGAAGAAAAATTTGATGATATTGAAGAAGGAAAACTTACATGGAATGAAATGATAAAACAATTTTATGCTCCATTTTTTATACAAATTGAAAATTCTTTGAAAGAAAAAGAAACTACAAAATGGGAAAGAGAATTAGGAAATGATCCAAAAACAGGATTTCCAATAATATTAAAATTAGGAAAATTTGGACCTTACGCAACAATAGAAGATGGAAGTGAAAAACCAATACATGCAAGTCTCAAAAAAAATCAAAATATAGAAACTGTTTCATTAGAAGAAGTACTTGAGTTATTCAAATTGCCCAGAAATATAGGTATATATGAAAATGACGATTTAATTATTGCAATCGGAAGATTTGGACCTTATGTTAAAAATAACAGTGCATTTTATTCTTTAGCCAAACAAGATGACCCATATACAATAGTAGCTGAACGAGCAATAGAAATTATTGAACAAAAGAAATTACAGAAATTGCAAGTCGGAAGAACTTTTGAAGAAATGGAAGGCTTAAAAATATTAAGTGGAAAATTTGGACCATATATTTCTTATGGAGGAAAAAATTATAAAATTCCAAAAGGAAATAATCCGGATATAATAACACTTGAAGAATGTAAAAAAATAATTGAAAACAAAGATAAGAAAAAATAGTAATGAGATACGAGGCGGACTAAATTTCTTTTTTTCTTAATTTTTTCTAAAATCATAATAAGCTAAAAAACTAAAATTCTAAAAAACTAAAAAAAAATTGAGAAATTTAAAGAAGAAATTCTAAAAACATTACTAAAAAATTAGGAATAAATAAAAAAATTTAATAAAAAAAATCGTGAAAAAGACGTTGAAATGCAGTAAAAATATAAAAAAATGAGATATTAACAAAAAAAGTTAATAAAAAATTTGGATATATAAAAAAATTGTATTTATTTTACGGTTTAAAAAAGAGGAACAAGGCACATGAAGAAACTGATATTAATAATAATATTTTTTGGGATAGCAACAAGCTACATGTTTGCTCAAGCAGACGCTCATTTTAGCCTTTTTGAATATTCTCAAAATATCGTGAATCCCGGTGCAGCCGGTGCAAACGATGCTTTTTGTTTTACAACATCACATAGGCAACAATGGGTAGGTTATGGCGGTGGAGAAGGAAGACCAATTTCAACACTATTCTCATTTGATATGCCGTTAAATGCTATCAAATCCGGATTAGGAATTGCTGTCCTTCAAGACAAATTGGGTTTCCAGAGTGATATTCAATTAAAATTAAATTATGCCTATCGTTTGAAAGTTGGAGATGTTGGGATTTTGGGTATAGGTTTAGGGTTAGGAATGGTAAATAGAAGTATAAATCCTGAATGGGAGACATCTGCTTCATTTAACAATGGACAAGTATATGACGACCCTGCTCTTCCTCACATGGAAAACATTACGGTTTTTGATATGAATTTTGGTATCACATTATATGGCAAAGATTTCTGGGCAGGATTATCTTCAACACATTTAACCGGTCCAAAGATGACATATAATGTTGAAGCAGTAAGCCGTTTGGTACAACATATTTATTTAATGGGAGGATATACTTTACATTTACCAAACCCTTCGTTTGATATTATTGCTTCGGGAATGCTTCAGACAGATAGATTTTCAAAAGCTGAATTTCAAATAAATGCAAAATTTATGTACGAAAAAAAATTCTGGGCAGGAATTTCCGGTCGTCTTGATGCAATTGTTCCAATGGTAGGAGTTCATTTGCCACTTGGTCCGGGAGCTATTAGTTTTGCTTATTGTTATGATATAAAATTAAATAAAATAGGAGCATCAGGTTCACACGAATTAATGGCTCGCTATTGCTTTAATTTAGAAAGGAATAATACACCTACGAGAGAAAAAACAGTACGAAGATTATAAAAAAAATAATAAAATAAAATATTTTACGTTAGTAGAAGTTGTTAAATATTGATATAAATAATAAAGTATGAAAAAACTATTCATCATTAATATTTGTTTAATAGTACTAAGTAGTTGCAATTATAAAGGCAATGGAGAGTTAGTTGGGGTTGAAAGAAAGGCATGGTTCACACCGGATCCTTATGGAATGTTATTCATCAAACCCGGTTCTTTTCAAATGGGACCAAGTGACCAAGATGTTCCTTATGCAATGACAGCACAAACTCGCCGTGTTACAATTAGTGCTTTTTGGATGGACGAAACAGAAATAACGAATTCTGAATATCGTCAATTTGTAAATTGGGTTAGAGATTCGCTGGCTTTACAAACATTAGGTAAAGAAACGAAAAATGGAACAGATTTTGGTGATATTAACACAAATTCACGAAAACCACTTACAGCTCAAGATTTTGTTATAGATGCTTCTGATGTTTCCGAAACAGATGCAAATTTTTTAACAAATATGTATGAAAACGGAGAATTTGATTTTGATAATCAAGACACTTATAATTTCCTTGACTGGTCAGGTCCGCTTGATTATTCAAATCTTGAAATTATTGGTATTTTAGCAAAAAATGAAGTTCCTAATAATTTTAATCAATCTTTATATATTGCTCCGCCGGCTGAACTTTATCGCTATACAAGATCAATTGATTTGAATACAGATGCTTTATATTATGAATATTTTTGGCAAGATCTTAAACAAGCAGCACAAAAAGCAACTTTTCAATCAACTAGCGATGGGATAAATCAAGATGTAGCTCGTAGTTTTAACCGCGAAAAAGACCACGGATTAAGAATAGGAAGGCATTTTAATCCTACAACCGGTCAATATGAAGGAGAAATAAAAGATAAAGAAAAATTAGACGAAGAAAAACCTTGGGATGATTTTGCTAACCGCGAAGTGAAAAATTATGACGGCAGAAACGATGCAGGAAGACATGGCGGTCGTTACAATTTTGTTATGCACGAAAAAGTACATATCTATCCGGATACATTGTGTTGGATTAGCGATTTTACTTATGGTTATAATGAACCAATGGCAAAAGCATATTTCTGGCATCCTGCTTATGATAATTATCCTGTAGTTGGAGTAAGCTGGAAACAAGCATCTGCTTTTTGCGTTTGGAGAACACAATTGAAAAACAGCTATCAAAGAAGCAATAGGGAAGCAGCATTACAAGATTATAGATTGCCTACGGAAGCAGAATGGGAATATGCTGCAAGAGGTGGCAGACAAGACGGAATGTATCCTTGGGGAGGAAATTATACAAGAAACTATCAAGGATGTTTTGTGGCTAATTTTAAACCGGTCAGAGGTGCTTATTCAGATGACGGAGGCGTTTATACCGTTATGGTAGCAAGTTATGATCCAAACGATTGGGGCTTGTATGATATGGCAGGAAACGTTGCAGAATGGACTTCAAATGCATTTGATGAGTCGGCTTATAACTTTACACATGACCTTAATCCGGATAATTATTATTATGCACATCCGGACGATCCTCCTGCAAAAAAACGCAAGGTAGTTCGAGGTGGTTCTTGGAAAGATGTTGCTTATTATTTACAAAATGGTACAAGAACTTTTGAATATCAAGATTCGGCAAAATCTTATATTGGATTTAGATGTGTTCGCGAATATTTAGGTAGGTCAAGAGAAGATAAAGGCTCTACATCACAAATATATAATTAAAAGTATAAAATAAATATTAAAAAAAGTATTAATTAAAAAAAAACGAAATTATGAGTTTAAGTGAATTTACCCAGAGTAAAAAGTACAAAAAATTTATGGGTTATGTTTATGGTTGGGGAGCAGCTGTTGTAATGGTTGGTGCATTGTTTAAAATACAACATTATCCGGGTGCAGAACCTATGTTAATTGTAGGTTTATTAACAGAAGCATTTATTTTCTTTCTGTCGGCTTTTGAACCGCCACACGAAGAAGTGGATTGGAGTTTAGTTTATCCTGAATTAGCCGGAGTTGAAAAAAGTTTGAATATTTCAGACAAAAAATCTGCAATAAATTCTAAAAAATCTGCATTAGAAAAATTTGATGCAATGATAAATAATGCTGAAATAACTCCCGAATTATTTGACAGATTGGGTCATGGTTTAAAAAACTTAAATAACACAACTCAAAAATTACAAGATGTATCTGATGCTACAGCCGCAACAAATAATTATGTTGCAAACTTTGAAAAAGCATCTGAAAAAGTTGCAACTTTTGCAGATTTTTATGGTAATTCGGCAGAAAAATTAAATGTTCAAGCAGAAAAATTAGCTTCTACTTATGAAAAATCAGCAGTTATTGTAGGTAATTCCGGAGATTCTTTATCTCAAGTTTACACTAAAATGGTTGATTCTATGAATAAAGAATTAGAAATGAATGTTGGCAACGGTAAATCTTATAATGAACAAATGATTATGATGAACAAAAATTTAACAGCGTTAAATTCTGTTTTTGAACTTCAACTAAAGAGTACTACAAGTCAGTTTGAAACTTCAAAATCTTTAGCAGGAGGTATCGACGAAATTATGGCTAATTTGAAACAATCAGCTGATGATACCAAACGTTATAAAGAAGAAGTAAGCAAATTGAGTTCAAATTTAGCAGCAATGAATACTATTTATGGTAATATGTTGTCAGCTATGAATTTCAAACAAAATTAGTGTTAAATATTATTGTTTATTAACTTAAAATAAAATATTATGTCAGGAGGAAATTGTCCGGAGACCCCGAGACAGAAAATGATTGGAATGATGTACCTTTTCTATACAGCACTTTTAGCTTTGAACATATCTGCTGAGGTTATAGAAGCATTTGTAAAGATTGATACAAGCATCAATCAAACTACTGTAAATTTTTCTTCAAAAACAAAAGCGTTATATGCTACTATAGATAATAAAGCAAGAGAGCAACCAACTAAAAGATACAAGGACTTAGCAACAGAAGCTCATAGAATTGAAGCAGAAAGTTTAGAAGTTTATAACTTTCTTGATGAACTAAAAGCTGAATTAATTTTACATTCGGATGGAGAAGGCTCATTAGCTATTATAAGAGATGAAAATAATAAAATTATAGCATTTGATTTGGATAAAATCAAGAAAAAAGACGATGCTCATGGAGGAACAGTATTGATGGGACCTGAAGGTGGAAAAAAAGGTGCGGAGTTACATGAAAAAATTTCTATTTTTAGAACTTCTTTGCTAAAATTAGTCTCTGATTCTACAGAAAGTGTTTATCGTAGTATTAATTCCGGATTAGCGACTTATGAAGGAGTTCAACAAACTAAAGATGGACCAAGAACATGGGAAGAAAAGTTCTATTTGGGAATGCCATTAGTAGGAACTTTAGCATTATTATCAAAATTACAAGCCGATGTACGAAATGCAGAAGCTGATATTTTGGAATATAAGATAAGAGACCTTGAAGGTTTGGATATTCGTATTACTGCTCTTGAAGGTTTAATCAGTACTTCTACAAGTTTTGTAGTTAGAGGCGGAGAATATCAATCAAAAATATTTTTAGGTGCTTTGGATACAACTATGCGTCCTACAATTCACCTGACTCATTCATTTCCATTTTGGGATTCTATTGTTGAAAACGGTGATGTCAGATACAAATTAAGAGAAGGCATTTCTTATGATACTTTGCTTGTAGATGCTTCCGGAAAAGGAACATATAGAGTAAGTTGTGGTAGTGTTGGCGATTTTAAATATGGCGGATTAATTAATTATAAATCAAATAAAGGAGACAAGTGGTTGCCGTTTGTGGGGCAGTATCAAGTTGGAGAAGCAGGATTTACCGTTTCGGCAACTAAATGTAATGTATTCTATAAAGGTTTGGAAAATCCGGTTGCAGTTTCTGTATCAGGTTATCCGAAAGAAGGAATCAGTGTTAGTATTTCAGGAGGAGCTTCTATCCATCCAGCACAAGGTGGTGGATATATAGTTATAGTTCCACCTTCTGTTACAGCAAAAGAAGTTACAGTTTCTGTTTCCGTAAAAACTCCTGAAGGAGGTAAGAATTTAGGTTCTTCTACCTTTAAAGTATTTGATGTTCCACCGCCATCAATTATGATTGCAGGAGCATACAAAGACGGTTCGAGAATGCCAAAATCAGCTATCAAAAATTCTCCGATGTTAACAGCAAGATTAGGAGAAGGTTTTTTCCCGTTTGAGGGTGTAAAATATAATGTAAGTAGTTTTGATTTTGTATTTTCGGTACGCGGTGTAGCAGGTTTAAAGAAAGTTCCTGGCTCAAGACTCACAGAAGATGTATTAGCTGAAATTACAAAAATGGGAGCAGGACAAACATTAACATTTACGAATATATTTTATACAGGACCTTCGGGAACAAAACAAACAAATGGAGTTACAGTAATTTTAGAATAAAATATTATGAAAGTTGTTAGATTTTTATTACCAATTGTTATCATATTGATAACTGCAAATTTTGCAAAAGCGCAAGACAAACCTGTTTTGGACGGAGCTTTTATTAGAGAACATATAACAGAAAGAACCGCAACTCCTTTACAGAATATTAGGGAGGCTGATGCTATGTGGTCGAAAAAAATTTTAAGGGTTATCCAATTAGATGAAAAAATTAATCATCCTTTGTATTTTCCTATTACCAGAATTACTTATCCTGCAGGCTTGCAACCACAAAGAAATAGGGTTAGTTTGTTATATCTTATATATAATATAGGAATATTAGGAGAAAGATATGATGAATATACAGGTGCATTGGTGGTTGATAATGAAATGCCTGATTATAGCAATAGGTTAAATGTGTATAAATTAAATGGTAGAGATATAACAAATTGGTATCGTGATCCTGTTGAAAAGGATGCTGATTCTGTGCGTCATGCTTTGTTATCGTATTTACAATCTGTAAAACGACTATCGAATCTTGATGATCCCGATAGTGATTTAATTGATGCAATGGATCCAACAACTTTAGATGATACTAAAGATATGACACAATTATGGATGTGGGAAGAATGGGTTTTTGACAAACAAAGATCTGTAATGGATGTTAGAATTGTTGCAATGGCTCCTGACGGTTATCATGGGGAAAGTAGAATTTGGCCATTTTGGATTTACTATCCTGAGTATAGACCAATTTTTGCTGTGAACGAAACTTTTAATTCTCAAAATGAAGCAGAACACCGCTCTTTTGATGATATTTTCTTGAAAAGAAGATTCAAAAGCTATATTGTTGCAGAAACTAATCAATATGATAACCGATTAATTTCGGATTATATGCTAGGAATTGATGCAATGAGAGAAGGTGAAAGAATTAAAGAAAATATTTTTAAAATAGAACACGATATGTGGGAATATTGAAATCTAAAAATTATAAATAAAAAAACTACCTTTTTGGTAGTTTTTTTTTGTTTTTATAAATAATAATGTTACTTTTGGAAAAAATTAAATTTCACAGTTATGGACGATGTTCCCAATTATAAGCGGTTGTTAAATAATTATTAATCAAGTCTATAGGAAGTTTAGCCTTCTTATAGAATTTAAGAAGGTTTTTTATGAAAGAAATTCAAGTTAAGTTAAGAGCTTTACGCAACGAAAAACAATACAAAAGTTTAAAATTTGAATTAAATCTATTAGATCCAATTCAAATTGCAGAATTAATCGAAAATTCTGATAAAGAAGAAAGTATAATTTATTTTAGACTTTTAAGTAGAGAGTTGGCTAAAGAATCGTTCCAGCAACTTTCGTATGATAATCAGGAAGAAATTATTTATGAATTAGATAAAAATAAACATAGGTTAATTGATTTATTAAACGATTTGGATCCGGATGATAGAACAGCTTTTTTTGAAGAACTTCCGGAAGAGGTTAGTCAGAAATTTATTAGGCTTTTAAGTGAAGAAGAAAGAAAAATCACTAATTTATTATTAGGGTATCCCGAAGATAGTATAGGTCGTTTGATGACAACGGATTATGTTGCTGTGAAACCGTATTTTTCAATCAATGATACATTAGAACATATCCGAAAATATGGCAAAGATTCTGAAACGCTAAATGTAATATATATTGTTGACAATAAGGGAAAACTGATAGACGATATTAGAATAAAAGAAATTTTATTGTCTCCACCCGAAACGTTAATATCAGAGATTTATGATAATAAATATATTTCATTAAATGCCTTTGACGACCAAGAAGTAGCCATAAATAAATTTCAGGATTATGACAGAGTTGCTCTTCCTGTCGTAGATGGGAAAGGAATTTTGTTAGGAATTGTAACAATTGATGACGTGATGGATGTTGCAGAAGAAGAAAGTACGGAAGACTTTCATAGGTTTGGTGGAGCTGAAGGTTTAGATTTGTCATATACAAAGACATCTCTTTTTGAGTTAATTCGTAAGCGGGCATCTTGGTTGGTACTTTTGTTTTTTGGAGAAATGTTAACAGCCTCAGCAATGGGATTTTTCGAGGGACAAATTCAAAAAGTAATAGCATTAGCATTATTTATACCATTAGTAATATCCAGTGGTGGAAATTCCGGTTCGCAGGCGGCAAGTTTAATAATACGTTCTTTAGCCTTAGAAGAATTAAAATTGAAAAATTGGTGGACGGTCATGAAAAAAGAATTATTAACCGGATTTTTTTTAGGGCTTATTTTAGGTATAATAGGATTTATAAGAATTGTAATTTGGCAGACGGCTAAATTTTACGATTATGGAGAACATTGGGTTACAATGGGTTTAACCGTTTCAATTACATTAGTTTTTGTTGTAATGTGGGGAACACTTTCAGGTTCTATGATTCCATTTGTGTTAAAACTATTTAAGTTAGACCCGGCTACAGCATCTGCTCCTTTTGTTGCAACTCTTGTAGATGTTAGCGGTTTAGTAATATATTTTTCATTTGCATCTCTTTTTATAGTAAATATGTGATGAGAATATAAATACGATTATAATCGCTTATATAATACCATTTATAAATTTATTTCATTCTGAAAGTTATTTGGCATTCAGTATTGATTAACTGATTTGTATGTGTAAATGGTATAAAATCGGATTTATTTTATTAATATAATCTTTAATACGTATAAATGTTATAGTGTTATGTTATTTATCAAATGTCGAATATAATTTCTTTAATTTTATTTTGGCATTTTTTGTTGTGAATTTCCATTTGATGACAGCATTTTTGTTATTTCTGTATTTTTGCTATGCTAAAACTAATACTAAATTGCGATCATAAGCGTTTTAGTATAAATTGTTATCATAATAATATTTTTCAACAATAACATGTCTAAATGCCATATTGTAGATTTTTAAAAATAATATTATTTGATAGCGTTTTAGTATAACCTGACATATTTTCCTTTTTTTAATCTTACAAATATAAGAGTTTGTTAGACAGTATCCGGTAATACTTAAACCTTAACTCCCCACAATTTCCTGACTTTGACACTTTTATTTTAACAAATTCATAACACGCATATATACAGGGTATTACAAAATTGAGGACACCGTTTTGGGTGTCCCAGCCAAAAAAAAGTGTTATCTTTGCAA
>JAITXI010000103.1 GCA_031284905.1 Bacteroidales bacterium | reverse complement strand
GGGATGTTCTTTATCCGTTTGCTTAATTCCGAGGAACCTTGTTTGATTTTTTCAAGAATACTTCGACCTTGTTTTTTTGTTTGCGGATTATCAGAATTGTAAAGTAAAAACGCTGTTAGAAGTTCCGTGTACTCATCATCGACTAAATTATATTCTTTTTTAAACCGTTCAATATCTTGTGGCGTCTGTAGCAAACCAAAGTTTATAGCATTTACTGCTGCTTCTTGTGCTATCCTTTGTGTTTCCTCATAGGAAGTTACAGAAGGCTTCCTTTGAACGCAAAAAAACAAAAGACCAACAACTAATAAAACCAATAAAACTGCAAATACTTTTAATTTCATAATTCCTCCAGAATTACAATAAACACTATCTATCTATTTTTTCTTTCGTTTAAGAAAAACGAATAAACAAATATAAATAATTAATATAAATATAAAATTGAAAATCATGCTAGGGCTTAAACTAGTTTGAGCCCTAAAAGATTTTGTAAATATATTCTCCAAACTAAATACAGAACTAACCCCAAAGTAATCAATAAACTGCGATAACATCAAGCAATATTCAGAAAAGAATTGGATTATTAAAACAAACAATAGACTTTCCATAAACATACGATTTATTATATTTATGCCGTATTTTTTTGTAACCAGCGCTACAATATCTTTATTTCCAATATTTATCTGATACTTAATCTCTTGAGAATTAAGAACCAGTTTTAATTGATTGTTTGTATCGTCAACAATACAAGGAATGATATAAAAAGATAAAAACAAAGTAAATACTATGTACGAAAAAATACTGTTAATAAAAATATTATTGGTTATGGGCAAAAAAGCCGCAAAAGGTTCTATGCCGGAAATAATATTTCCTGCCGGAAAAAGTGTGCTTAAAAATGCAAGAATTATGACTATGGGTGTTGAAACTATAAATATTTTTATCCATTCAAAAAAGATTCCAATTAGCTTGCTCTTTATCATTATATTCCTGTTTGAAGTAAATAAATGTAGTATTACTGAATACAAAACAAGACAAATAGAATAGATAATAACTAACAGTAGAATAAAATATAACATACAGAAAAAAAGCAACGGGAATATTAATTTGTCAGGACTATTTGGTATTGAACTTGGCGAACTGCGCTCTAAAGAAAATGGCAAAAAAACATCTTGGAATATGCTTGGCGTTATTAAATTAAAGGAATAATTAACTTCTTTTAGATTGCCAAATGAGACGGCATCATTCCCTACAATTTTTTTGTTAGAGAGGAGTATAATGTCGGGAAACATCTCATCGTGATTGTCTACATTTGTTATAAAAATAGGCGTTATATTTATATCTCCGTCAAATGCGTCAACTTGAAGCTCCGCGATGCGGTAATTTGTAAAAAACACACCCTTTTCTTTTACAATTAGAGGTGTGTCTGTATCAATGCTTTGATTTTCGTTTTTGATATAAAGCCTATCTATTGCATTTTGCACCGTGAATTTTTGACCTGAATAGAAATCATAATGTTGCAATAGCGGTATAGAAGGCGCATAGCATATAGAAACAACAATTATAATTAAACAAACGGTTGATATTGCAATAATTGATTTTTTATGCTTTTTAAATAATGTTTGAAATATCGTTTTAATTATCGAGTTTTTTATTGAAGGCGTTTTTGTAAATTCATCTTGTATAATTTTATTGCCAGACATAATTGTAATTACAATATCAAAAACTGTATGAATAACAAAAAAGACTGCATAAACAACAATAAAAATTGGGAATACATTTTCTGCGTTTAATGCTCTGCCGTCAGTTTGCAGGCCAATGCGGTAGCCTATAGAAGGCGCTATTTGGTTGTCCATTTCAAACAATATTATAAAAGAAATAAACCACGATAAAAACATCTTAAGTTTTTTTTATATTTCAGGCAGGCTTATTTTAATAATAAAGAAGAATTTATTTATTAGATTGTTTTGATATAAAAAATAATTTTTAATATATGGTTTATTGATTTCTGATTTTAAAATTGACGCTATATATTCAACACTTAAATAGTTTACACAATTAAAAATTACGATAAAGAAGATATGCGCATACCAGCTAAAAAGGCTCGAAAACCCAAGCCATGATATTTGGTCAAGATTAAAGCCCGGAAGGTTGTCTCTTACAGACGGAATAAATCTAAATATAAATAAAACAATAAAAAACAGTATTGCTTCTTCTGCAAACTTTAATAAAACGTAAAGATGTTGCGGCATCTTTGAATTATTGACTCTCTTTACTATTAAATTTAGCAGACAGCTTACTACAAGATAAACGGTAACAATAATTACAGTTTCAGAAGCAAACTGTTTTATGAGAAATTGAGATACAATTATTGGAGGAACAATACTTACTAAGTAAAGTTTAAATTTGCTTATAATGGATTTTGAATAATAATGTTGTTCATTAAAAACTATGGCGCTTCCTGCCACCAGTAAAAAGAGCAAGTATAATAGCAATGCGATAAACGTAAAAACCAAGGTGGAAGCAGATTCGTTAAAAATCATTGTTTGTATATTAAAAATCGAAAACTCTTTGCCTGTTTTATTCCAAAGAATAAACCAGACAATGCAAAGAAACGAGATAAAAAACAATATATTCTTTGTTAAAACTTTTAATATTTTTGTGTTTACTATTTTCATTTATCGTTAATCCTAAGTTAATTGCTCTGCCAATAATATGGGTACATGATGATATGATCGCCCAATTTGCTTATCGAGTTAAGTTTAGTATTGCCATTATTATAAACAAGGTAGTTTTGAATGCAAAATATTGTAGAAATTAATTCGTTTTCTACAATTAGATTTGCAATTTCAAACATATTTTGCGCAACAGATGTTTTTAGAATCTTGCCCAAAAAATCATTATAAGCATTTTTTAATTCTCCGGCGGCAAAGCTTGAACT
>JAITXI010000080.1 GCA_031284905.1 Bacteroidales bacterium | reverse complement strand
CATTCAACAAACCCAAACGGCATGTCTGCGCACTTATTAGATATGATATGTCGAAACTTTCGGAACAATTTATGCCTTTTAATCAAAAAATTCTTTTCACTTTTTGTTTCTCACTTTTTGTATTATCTTTGTAAAAAAAATTATGGTAAGAGTAAGATTTGCACCAAGTCCAACAGGTCCTTTACATATTGGAGGCGTTAGAACAGCTTTATTTAATTATCTTTTTGCAAAAAAACAAGGCGGAACGTTAATTCTACGAATAGAAGATACAGACCAAACTCGTTTTGTATCCGAAGCCGAAGAATATATTATGGACTCTTTGGATTGGTGTGGAATAAAATTTGACGAAGGAATTCGCGAAGGCGGAAAATATGGTCCGTATCGACAAAGTGAACGAAGAGAAATATATAAAAAATATGCTAAATTATTGATTGATAATGACAAAGTATATTATGCGTTTGATAGCGCCGAAGAATTAGACGATTTAAGAAAGAAAGCAGAAACAGAAGGAAAAACTTTTATCTACAATTATAGTACACGTCAAAACTTGAAAAACAGTATTGCTTTGAGTAACGATGAAGTGAAAAAACTTTTAGATGCAAAAGTACCTTATGTATTACGATTTAGGGCTGAAGAAAATCGTATTTTAGAATTACACGATGAAATCCGTGGCGAAGTAAAAATTAATACAAACGAAATTGATGATAAAGTTTTGATGAAAGCTGATGGTTTACCAACATATCATTTAGCTAATATTGTTGATGACCATTTGATGGAAATTACTCACGTAATTCGCGGAGAAGAATGGTTACCGTCTTTGCCATTACATTTTTTGTTGTATGAAGCATTTGCTTGGATTGCACCAAAATTTTCACATTTACCATTAATTTTAAAACCTTCCGGCAAAGGAAAATTAAGTAAAAGAGATGGCGACCAAGGTGGATTTCCCGTTTTCCCAATAGAATGGATTTCAAATGGAGAAAATTTTAGAGGTTATCGTGAAGATGGATATTTTCCTGAAGCTGTAATTAATATGTTGGCTCTTTTAGGTTGGAATCCGGGAATCGAAAAAGAAATTTTTTCACTAAACGAACTTTGCAATTTATTTACTTTAGAAAGAGTTGGAAAAAGTGGCAGTCGTTTCGATCCGGAAAAAACTAAATGGTTTAATCATCAATATTTGATTTCTAAAACTGATAAAGAAATTGCAGAATTATTTATTCCAATTTTAAAAGATAAAAATGTAGATTATAAAAATTTTCCAATTGAAAAAATTTGCGGATTATTAAAAGAAAGGGTCAATTTTGTATGGCAATTATGGGATGAATCATTTTTCTTTTTTAAAGAACCACAAAATTATGATGAAAATTTTAAGAAAAAAGCAATAAAAGATGATACAAACGAAATCCTCGAAGAAATTTGCGAAATTCTCAAAAATATTAATGATTTTACATCAAAAAATATTGAAAATATTGTAGCAAATTTTGTAGAACAAAAACAAATTGGATTCGGAAAAGTAGGAATGCCATTGCGTTTTGCTTTAATAGGAACAGGAAAAGGTCCGCATATTTTCGATGTAGCTGAAATTATTGGAAAAAAAGAAACTTTGAAAAGAATTGAGAAAATAATTTTACCATAATGTTTTTAGATTTTTAGACCTTTTTTATAGTAAAGATAAAAATTAAAAGAAAAATGCTTCTTTTACCATAAAATCTAAATTTATGTATGAATTGAAATACAACAAAATAATGCATGATAAAAACAATCCCGACACTACCTGCATGATGTTCCTGTCCGTTTCTTTCGGAATAAATATTGCATTACCGAAAATCAAATAACGAATTATCATTTGTCATAATTATCAAACTATTTGTTTTGCAAAATTACTTTTTTATCATTTTTATACAAATTTATACAAAGTACAATATAGTTACCTTAAAATAATAACCCAGTCATTAATCATTATTTTAAATTTTCAAATTTCCCTAATTATTATTAACTTTGCATCTATATTTAAAGAAAATAAAAAATGGAAATACCTTCAAAATATGAACATTCTAATATAGAAAAAAAATGGTATCAATTTTGGCTTGATAAAAATTATTTTCATTCCGAACCGGATGATAGAGAGCCATATTCAATTGTAATTCCGCCACCAAATGTTACCGGAGTTTTGCACATGGGGCACATGTTAAATAATACAATTCAAGATATTTTAGTTCGCCGAGCACGTATGTTAGGAAAAAATGTTGTTTGGGTACCCGGAACCGACCATGCTTCAATTGCTACCGAAGCAAAAGTCGTTGCAAAACTTAAAAATGATGGTATTGATAAAAATAATCTTACCCGCGAAGAATTTTTAAACCACGCTTGGGAATGGAAAGAAAAGCATGGAGGAATAATTCTACAACAATTGAAAAAACTCGGAGCTTCTTGCGATTGGAGAAGAGAAAGTTTTACGATGGACGAAAATCTCTCAAAATCTGTTTTGAAAGTTTTTGTAGAATTATACAACAAAGGCTTAATATACAGAGGAATACGAATGGTAAATTGGGATCCGCAAGCTAAAACTGCTGTTTCTGATGAGGAAGTAATTTATACAGAAGAAAATTCCAAACTATATTATGTAAGGTATAAAATAGTAGGAGAAGAAAATTATCTAATTGTTGCAACAACACGTCCCGAAACAATTTTGGGCGATACGGCAGTTTGTGTAAATCCACATGATAAAAGGTATCAATATTTAAAAGGCAAAAAAGTAATTGTGCCGTTGGTAAATCGAGAAGTTCCGATAATTTCAGATGAATATGTTGATATGGAATTTGGAACAGGTTGTTTGAAAATAACTCCGGCTCATGATATTAACGATTATGAAATTGGAATAAAACATAATCTTGCGACAATAGATATTTTTAATGATGATGGAACTATCAACGAAGCAGGACAAATGTTTGTCGGAATTGATAGATTTGAAACAAGAAATTTGTCTGTAGAAGAATTAAAAAGACAAAATTTAATTGAAAAAATTGAAGAATATCAAAATAAAGTCGGTAGGTCGGAGAGAACAAATTCTGTAATTGAGCCAAAATTGTCGATACAATGGTTTTTGAAAATGGAAGAACTGGCAAGACCGGCGTTACAGGCTGTTGAAACAGATGAAATAAAAATTATACCAACAAAATATAAAAATGTTTATCGCCATTGGATGGAAAACGTAAAAGATTGGTGCATAAGTCGTCAATTGTGGTGGGGACACCGCATTCCGGCTTTTTATATTTCCAAAACAAACGAATTTGTTGTAGCCGACAATATTGAAAATGCTTTGGAACTTGCAAAACAAAAAACTAAAAATCCAAATTTGACAGAAAATGATTTACAACAAGATGAAGATGTTTTGGATACATGGTTTAGCTCGTGGTTATGGCCAATATCAGTTTTTAATGGAATATTAGAACCTGATAATACAGAATTTAAGTATTATTATCCAACTAATGATTTAGTTACAGCACCGGAAATTTTGTTCTTTTGGGTTGCACGTATGATAATTGCAGGATATGAATTTTCAGGAGAAAAACCATTTTCAAATGTTTATCTAACAGGAATTGTTAGAGATAAATTGAAACGAAAAATGTCTAAATCTTTAGGAAATTCACCGGATCCGTTGGAATTAATAGAAAAATTTGGAGCAGATGGCGTTCGTTTTGGAATGTTGTGCTGCTCTCCTGCCGGTGGCGATTTGTTGTATGATGATAGTTATCCCGAACAAGGACGTAATTTTTCAAACAAAATTTGGAACGCTTTCAGACTAGTGAAAAATTGGGAAATTTCCGACTCAATTCAGCAGCCGAAATCTTCTAAAATAGGCGTAGAATGGCTAAATCATAAATTAAATTTTACAATAGAACAATTAAATTCGTGTTTTGATAATTTCCGTTTGTCGGAAGCTTTGATGACTATTTATAAATTTTTTTGGGACGATTTTTCAGCTTGGTATTTAGAAATTATTAAACCTGAATACCAAAAACCTGTTGATTTAACAACTTACAATCAAACTATTAACTTATTTAAGAAAATTATTAAACTTATTTCTCCATTTATGCCATTCATTTCAGAAGAATTATGGCAATTTTTAAAAAATGATGAAGATAAGGAATCAATAGTCATAGAATCGTGGACTAAAAATGAAAAATTTGATAATCAATTTATATCACAATTTGAAGATTGTCAACAAATTATATCAAATATTAGAACTATTCGTAAAGAAAAAAATATTCCGCAAAAAAATTCCTTAAAATTATTTATAAACTCTCATTCGGATTACATTTCAAAATTCGATTCTGTTATTATAAAAATGACAAATTTAGAATCTATTGAATTGACTGATAGAAAAATAGAACAAGCATCAAGTTTCATTGTAAAGGCTAACGAATTTTTTATTCCAATAGGAAATTTGATAAATAAAGAAGAAGAATTGGAAAAATTACAAAGTGAATTAAAATATTCGGAAGGATTTTTAAAATCTATTTCAGGAAAATTATCAAATGAAAAATTTGTAAACAATGCACCGGCAAATGTAATAGAAATTGAACGAAAGAAATTAACCGATGCAGAAGCAAAAATAAAAATTTTGAAAGAACAAATTGAAAATTTGAGGTAATAGAAACAAAATATTTGGATAATTATAGAATTTTGTGCATTTTTAATGATGGTATCTCAAAAATTGTAGATTTATGCAATGAATTAAGCGGAGAAATGAGGAACGGAAAATAAAAAACAGACAGATGTAAACGAAGAAAATCACAAAACACTCTTCGTATATTTTGTGTCTTTGTTGAAAAAATTGAAATAATTTTATGAAAAATTCAAAATTAATAACACTAACAGGAGATTTAGGTAGCGGAAAATCAACAGTCTCAAAGATTTTAATAGAAGAATTAAAATTTGATTACATTTATACAGGTGCAATTCAACGAAAAATCGCCGAACGTTATCAAATGTCCACAACCGAATTGAATGTCTATTCGGAAACTCATCCCGAAATAGATGACGAAATAGATTCAATTTTTAAATCTTTAACAAATGAAAGCAATTTAATTATTGATTCAAGATTAGCTTGGTTTTTTATTCCAAATTCATTTAAAATTTTCTTGAAAACAAACTTGTTGATTGCCGCAGAAAGAATTTTAGCAGATAAAATTCGGAAAAATGAAAAATATTCTTCAAAAGAAGAAGCAATTGTTAATATAATTGAAAGAAAAGCAAGCGAAAATAAAAGATATTTCGATTTTTATAGAGCTGATGTTACTGATTTTAATAACTATAATTTAATTTTAGATACTTCTTTTCAAAACCCCCAACAAATAGCCGATTTAATTTTGAAAAATTTTAATTTATGGATTGAAAATAAATTTTCTAATAAAACATTTATTTCGCCAAAAAATTTATTTCCAACAACTGAAAATTTTTCATCTGATATTTGTGATAAAATTAATATAATCCATTTCAATTCTTTTGACTATATTTTATCCGGACACAAAGCAGTAAGCGAAGCTTTGATACAAAAAAATGAATTAATTAATGTTAATTATGTAAAAGATAATAATTTTTATCCAAAAAATAAAAATATTTCAATGTATAAATCTTGGGAAAATGTAAATAATTTTAAATTTTTGTGGTATCCGGAATAATTATTAATAATAAAAGTTAAGTTCCTGACAAAAATTGAAAAACGCGAAACAAACACCTGAAATACCCAAACTTTATAACCCGCAATGGAAGGATAATGTACGAACAACGAACAGAGTAAAAGGCTTTAACAACCATCGCAAAAAAACACTCTTTGAAAATTTACAAATTATTTGATATGCAATAAATTTTCAACAGATAATTTTCAATGTGGGTTAAAATTGTTTTTTTTATTTATTTATAAGTCAAAACTATCAATAAAATACCAAATCTATAAAAGCATTTATTCATTTGGTATTTTTCTTATTTTTTGTTAATTTTGTAAAAAAGAATTTATGAAATTTGGTATTTGTGAACTTCCTTATATTCCATTGCGAGCTAATAACGAACACCGCAGTGAAATGATTAGCCAAATTTTGTTTGGAGAATCATTTCAAATTATAGGAAAACGTAATAATTGGGCTGAAATTCAGCTACTTAATGATAATTCTTGTGGTTTCATTGAAGAAAAAATTATTACTGTTATTTCTGAAAAAGACATTGTAAACAAAGAATATTTAATATGTTCCGATATAAATAATACCATACTGAAAAACCATACGGAAACTATTACAATCCCAATAGGTTCAAAAATTCCGAAAGAAATAATTAAAAATAATAATTTTTCAATTAACGACAATATCTACGAACCGATAAATATTAAATTTCCAGAAATCAGCAATAAAAGAGAATTTTTAATGCAAAAAGCTATTGAAATGCAAAATATTCCTTATCTTTGGGGTGGTTGTACGGGCTGGGGAATAGATTGTTCGGGATTTTCTCAATTATTGTTCAAATTAATAAATATTAATATTCCCAAAAGAGCAGAGCAGCAATCCAAACTTGGGAACGCTATTTGTTTTTTAGAAGAAGCTCAACCGGGAGATTTAGCATTTTTTGAAAATGAAGAAAAACAAATTATTCATGTTGGAGTCATAGATGAAAATAATACAATTATTCACGCTTCGGGAAAAATTAGAATCGACAAATTAGACCATCAAGGAATATTTAACGAAACTACAAAACAATATTCACACACATTAAGTGTTATTAAAAATTTATTATAATATTTGTTAGAAAAAATCAAAAACGAATAAAATTTATATAAAAATGGAAGATTATAATAATTTAGAACAAAAATCAAAAAAAGATAATACTACAAAAATTCTGATAGCTATAGTTTCTGTTTTAGCAATAATAGTAGTTATAATGGCTGTATATCTGATTTATTTAAATAAACAAAATGTAAATATAGAGAAAGAAAATACTGAAATTTCAGAAGAGAAAGAAATTCTAAAAAAACAATTGCAAGATTTATACTCGGATTATGATGAGCTAGAGGCTTCAAATGATAGTTTAAATGCTGCAATTTCAAAAGAAAAAGAACATATCGAAACTTTAATTTCAGAACTCGACAGAATAAAAAATTATTCTTATAGTATAAAGAAAAAATATGATGATGAAATCTCATCTTTGAAAAAAATTATGAGAAGTTACGTTTTCCAAATTGACAGTTTAGATCAACTCAATAAAAAATTAGTTGCCGAAAACGTACAAATAAAAGACCAACATCAGCAAACAAAAAAAGAATTAGAATATGTTGTAGAAGAAAAAGAAGAACTTCAAATAGTTCTTGAATCAGCAAGTGTCTTGAAAACAGCCTCAATCACAACTAAATTTCTTACAAACAAAAATAAAGAAACAGCAAAAACTCGAAAAGTAGAAAAATTAGAAATAGATTTTGTTATAGTTTCAAATAACTTAGCAGAAGCAGGTGCGAAAAGAATATACTTAAGAATTATTCGTCCGGATGGATTTGTAATTTCTGATGGAGGAACATTCACTTTTAGAGAAAACAATATTGCTTATACAGAATATCGAGATGTAACTTACGAAAAAGAAAATTTAGCAGTAGCAATTTTTCACAATGTAAAAGAAAAATTAACTGTTGGAATTTATAATATTGAACTTTATTATAATGGTGAAATTATAGGAAAAAGTTCTTTTAATATCGAAAAATGAACCATCTTGAAATTATTAGAGATTACGATTTCAATGAAATAATAATAATTTTTTCTATAAGTTGTATAATATTAATTTTACTTTTATTCTTAAATATTGAAAATAAAAAATATTATACAACAAAAATCAACGAATTATGGATTTTTAATACCAACACAGGTAATAGAGCCTCCATATTTTCTTTAAACGAAACATTATCTTTGTCAATTTCAAGTTTATCCCTATCATTAGTTTTTTTTGAAATAATAAATTATTCCAATATATTAGATATTAGCGATAAATTCACATCTTTTGAATTGATTATCATCATATTAAGCATTATTATTTTATTCTATTCTATAAAAAAAATAATAATAATTCTTTTAGGATTTATTTTTAATAAAACAAATGAAGTATCAATTTATCAAAAATTCAATACAATTTTAATAGAATTCATTGGAATATTGCTGTTCCCTTTTGTTGCTATAATACCATTTATCAACAAAACTGTTAATAATAATATATTTTTCTATTTTATTGTTTTTTTACTTTTTATCATAATTATATTTATTTTGTTTAAAACTTTATTTTTTTTTTATAAAACAGTTCAAAATAAATTTTTTAATTACCGAATTTTTTTGTACTTTTGTGCCATTGAAATAATACCTTATTTGATAATCGTGAAGTTTATTAAATAGATGATTAACAAAGGTTTATGATAATTGATTTTTTTAACGCCTGAAAAATGAAAATTAAAAATATACTAATTTCTCAACCAAAACCGGAAGAAGGAACATCTCCGTATTTCAAAATTGCAGAAAGATACAACTTAAAAGTTGAATTTAGTCCATTTATAAAAAATGAAAGAATTCCTTTTGCAGAATTTCGCCAATCAAAGGTAAACATCGCAGCACACAGTTCGTTTATTTTTTACAGCAAAGTAGCAATTGACAATTTTTTCAACACTTGTACAGAAGCAAAAATAAAAGTTTCCGACCAATGGAAATATTATTGTTCATCTGAACTAATTGCTTTATATTTGCAAAAACATATTTCATATAGAAAAAGAAAAATTTTCTTCAGTGAAAACGGCTCAACATCCGGATTGATAAACCAAATCCAACTCCAATTTAAAAAGGCAAAGACTGAAATTCCTGAAACAATGTTGCTGGTTTTGAGCGAAGTCCATAAATCTGATATTCCAAAAGCGTTAGAAGCGGCAAACTTTCCTTATACAAAAGCAATAATGTTCAGAACCGTTAGCGCTGATATGTCTGCAATTAATTTAGAAAATTTTGATTTATTATTATTTTTTAGCCCTGCCGGAGTAATATCTTTAAAAGAAAATTTTAAAAATTTTCAACAAGGAGAAACAATTATTGGAACTTTTGGAGAAAATTCAGCACGAAAAGCGGTAGAATTAGGTTTTCGAGTGGACATTAAAGTTCCAAGCCAAGAATACTCTTCTATGCCGGATGCTTTGGATAGTTTTCTTAAAGTAAATTCAACAGAAACAAAAAATAAAATAAAAGGAACAAAATCACTGTAATTTGACCCACTAGGGAAAGTTAAAAAATTATGCAAAATTTTTAGTTTTAAAAATTATTTATAGTTTTTATTGTGTCAATATTTTCAGGACAATTCGACCTGTAACAATAATATTGATGAATAATCTCTATTGATTTGGATAATATTATTTTTTATTATTCTTTTTTTGCGTTTTTATGATTTCTTGCAGCAGTTTGGATACATTCTCTTTGCGGAATTATTACGGAAACTCCATTGTAAGCTAATTCTTCTTTTAAAATTTTTACGGCTTCTTCATGATTTTTCTTTAATGGAACAAATGTTCTAATGTGTTCCGATTCAACGCCTAATCCTTTACAAATATCAAACAACCTGCCTTTTGCATGAGAATCTTGTCCCCCGGTCATTCCTGTCGTAGAGTTATCTGAAATAATCACAACAATTGGTGATTTTTTTATAACAGCATCTAATAATCCTGTCATACCGGAATGCGTAAAAGTTGAATCTCCAATCATTGCTACAACGGGAACTAACCCTGCGTCTGCTGCTCCAATAGCCATTGTTATTGATGCCCCCATATCAACAGTTGAATTTATTGCATTAAATGGTGGCAAAGCACCCAAAGTATAACAACCAATATCCGACATAACACGACCGTCCCCATAGTCTTTAATTGCTTCGTTCAATGCTTCGTAAACATCTCTATGACCGCAACCAGGGCATAAAGCCGGCGGACGGTTTCTGACGATTTCAGGAATTACCTTATCTACGGTAATTCCAATATTTAATGCTTTTGCAACTATTGTAGGATTTAATTCTCCATCTCTTGGTAAAGACCCGTCTAATCTTCCATTTACTTTAATTCCATCATTATAGAAGCCTTTTAATTTTTGTTCAATTAACGGATAACCTTCTTCCAAAACTAAAATTGATTTACATTCGTTTTTTAATTTTTTTAAATATTTTTCCGGCAAAGGATATTGAGAAATTTTAACTATTGGGTAAGGACAATTTCCTGCAAAATTTTCCATTAAATAATTATATCCTATTCCACTTGCAACTATTCCGATACTTTGATCTTTACCATCAATATATTGATTAAAAATTGAATTATTTGATTCTTCAATTAAATTAGGTTGAGTAGCCAACAATCTTTTATAATTTCTTTTTGCAATAGCCGGAAGTAGAACATATTGACGAGGGTCTTTCGGCAAAGTCATTTTGTTTTGATTTTTTTTGGCTTTTAGTTCTACACCTGCCCTTGAATGTGCAAGACGAGTTGTAATTCTCATCATAACAGGAACATTAAATTTTTCCGACAACTCAAATCCTGAATAAGCCATATCGTAAGCCTCTTGTTGGTTTGAAGGTTCTAAAATCGGAATTTGAGCAAAATCAGCATAAAATCTCGAATCTTGTTCGTTTTGAGATGAATGCATTGAAGGGTCGTCTGCTGCAACTAAAATTAAGCCTCCGTTTACACCTGTAACAGCTGAATTTATGAAAGCATCAGCTGCAACATTAACGCCCACATGTTTCATTTGAACCATAGTGCGTTTTCCTGCATACGACATTCCTATTGCAGATTCCATGGCGGTTTTTTCATTTGCCGACCATGTTCTATTTATTTTTTTTTCAGCAGCTTCCTTTGAATTTTGTGCATATTCCATTATTTCGGTAGAGGGTGTGCCCGGATAAGCATAAAATCCGGAAATTCCTCCATCTATAGCTCCTTGCGCAATTGCTTCGTCTCCTAATAATACTATTTTTTGCATATTATTCTTGTTTTTTTATTTCTACGAAGTTAATATTTTTTTTTCAATTTGCAAATACATATTTATTATTATTTTTCACAAATAAATAAAATTTTATTTATTTACAAAAAAAATTTGTTTTTATGTTTTTTTTATTATAAATTTGTAGCGAGAAAATTAAACATGAAAATTTTTAATAAAATATTCTGTGTTGTACTTGCATTATTAATTTTTATTAGTGCAAATGGTTTTTTCTTTGAAAAATTTTTATGCTGTTGTACTCAAACAGAAAAAGCAAATATCGCTCTTTTTGAATTCGGTGAAATTTCCAATAATACTAATTGTTGCGAATCCGGTTGCTGTTCTCTTTTAGAAACAACAAATGCTTATGACAAAAGTTGTTTTAGTTTTCAAAAGTATTCTGAAATACAATTTTTTTCACTCACAAATCTTATTCATGATTTTTTTAAAATTAATATTAAATCTCCGATAAGTTCAAATTTGGTTATTAATAATTTTGGATTTATTTTCGATATTTTACGCTTTAATTATTTAGAACATGTTACATCAAAAATACACAAACCGCCATTAATATTTGAAAAATTTCTTTCCGGTTTTGATTTTTGTATAAATCTATCCATTTTTCGATTATGATTTTTTGATTTTTTTAATCGTCTTTTAAAAAAATTGTTTAATCATAAAATTTTAATAAAATGAAAAGTAAATTCTTTTTTGCATTATTAATTCTATTGCCTACGTTAATTAATGCTCAAGTAACAGGAACCGTTTATGAATTTTCGGACAATAAAAAAATTCCGCTTTTTGGTGTAAATATCTATTGGGAAAATACTCAAACAGGCACATCAACAGACGAAAAAGGGCAATTTAAAATACAAAAACCAACAAATTC
>JAITXI010000047.1 GCA_031284905.1 Bacteroidales bacterium | reverse complement strand
CCTAAATTATTTGAAATATGAATTACATAAACTCCTATGGGAAGATTTTTTACATCAATTTTTTGAACATTTTCTTCGGTAAGTTTTTGATTTATAAGAGATTGTCCCATAATGTTAATAACATTAATTGTTTGGAAATCAGATAATTTATCATTTTGAATATAGAGGAAATCTTGAACCGGATTTGGATAAAGAAGTAATTGATTTTTATTAAAATTATTTACATTCACAAGCAATGATTTTTCCACAATAATTGAAGAAATAACAACAGGTTTTAGCAACGTTGCATAATCTCCGCCGACTATTTTATATGTAAGTGGACTGAAACTTTCAATTTCTTCATAGAAAATTGCACAATTATCTCTATCTAAATTTAATAAAGAATCAACTAAAACATTGTTTCTGTAAATATTCACAAATCTGTCTCCGGCAGTACTTTTTCCTTTAACGACAATTTTAACCGATTTGGCATTTGGAACGGAAAATTCTGCATAACCACCATCAGCTGATCCTCTTAATCGTAAATTCAGACTTTCATTATTACAAATTCCTTCACTTTCTTCAAAATTTGCGTAAAATGTTTTTAATTCAATATTGTTTGGAATAGTAGGATAAATGGAATCTATCGGATTTAAAGAAGCATCAAAAATATAATTGGGAGCTGTTTCAAAATCGGAAAAATTTTCGTGTATCCAATATACATCAGGGTCAGGAATAGGAATAAAAGAGGCTTCGATTGTATTATTTTGAGAAACATTTAGAAATTCGTAAATATTTTGATGATTCATAAAAACTATATGACCATTAACACGAACAACGTTAATTTTATAGTCTGCATTCGGAATTATAGAAAACGCTGTATCTTCTCCGGGTAATACTTCAATAATTCCTTCGGGATAAATATTTCCATTACCGCCGTTCACTGAAGCTGTAATTGTAAATGGTACTATTGGCGCATTAAATTTAGTTACAACTATAGATGAAACTAAAATTGGAGAAGTATTATCACTTTCCGCTTCGCCAATTATTTTGTAAATAACAGGAATACTACTATTAATTTCTTCATGGAAAGTTGCACAAGAATTTTTAGATAAACCGGTATAGGTTCCAATCAAAACATCGTCTCGATAAATATAAGCAATTCTATCTGCGGTATTTCCTTTTGCTTTTACATCAATAGTAACCGTACCTGCATTTTCCACTGTAAAAGTTAAATAACCATTATTGCCTAATCCTCTTACACGAAAATTATTACCTGTTCCATTACAACTTCCTTCAGCCGCTTCTACATTTGCATAGTAAGTTGTTATTACTACATCATTTGGAGCTGTAAGATAATTGGCTTCTGTTGTAACCCAAGCTGATTGGATTTCAAATGTAGAAAAATCTTCATTTATCCAATAAATTTCTGATTCTTGTGCTTTAATATTTATTGTAAAAGCCAATATTAATGACATAATTGCCACAAATTTTTCTAACGAAATTATTATTTTTTTCATGTTTATATTTTTTTATAAAAGTACAATATATTTTTTTATTTTTTTCAACAAATTTAAAGAAAGTCGAAATGAATTATATTTTTTAATTAATAGTTGTTACCATTGAACTAATAGTAAAATTTTTACTTGAACCACCTGAATATGTTCCACCGGTATTATATCCGTTTATAGTTGTACCTCCGGAAATTGTTCCGCCATATTGTAAGGTATAACTTCCGGTTACTAAGGCAGGATTTGTGTAAAGAATAACCATTGAATTTCCGCCACCACCTGGTCCGCCACCACCGGTACCTGTAAAAGCCGTTGTTGTAAATAATAAAATGATTTCGTTAGTGGTAGAATTTTTCACACAAATACTTTGTCCTGATGTAATGTTGTTAAATTTTACAACTCTTTGTGTACAAGCACTACTTGTAGGATTACTTGTTGCACCACCTGTTCCAATAGCAATTCCGCCGGTTATTGCAAATGTATTATTGTCGCAATCGAAACCTTCTTCAGGTGCTTTTGTGCCACAAGAAATAGTAAATCCGCCACTAATTGTAAGTGTTCCATTGCTGTCGGTACCGTCATTTCCTGATGCAACGAAATAATTAGTACCACCATTAATGGCGATATGATTTGTAGCATTTACACAGTCATCGTAAGTATGAACAGTATTTACACCGCCATTGACAGTTAATGTAGCTTTACTTTCCAAACCTTCTCCACCTTCGCTTGTTTGCGTACAATTGATTGTAATGATTCCACTGTTAACGGTCAAATTTCCTGTGCTTTTGATAGCTTTTGGATTTGCATAATCGGCGTTATCCTGTCCGGGACCTCCTCCTCCACCGGGACCACCGCCACCTCCTGTACTGCCGGATACATAAAAACGTTCACCCGAAGTTGTAACATTCAATATTAAGTTATTATTATCCGCATCAAGAACGCCAAGGACTATTGTTCCGTCTGCAACAACTCCTTTTCCGCCGGTTCCCGAACTGCCACAAGTAATGTTGCCTCCTAATATGGAAATATTAGCATCGCTTTTTATACAACATGATGTATATGAATCTGTTGTGCCTGTAGAATTTGTATATACGGCACCATTTCCGGCAGTCGTAATATTAATATTCCCATTATTTATAATAATATTCCCATCAGCAGCGAGTCCTTTGCCACCATTACTGCTATTTTGACTTTCAATATTTATTGTGCCATTATTTACAGTAATACTTCCGGTACTTTTTACCGCCGTACAATATGAAGGGTCATAACCGCTTCCTGCTGCTTCAAGAACTGCTATTCCCGATGAAATAATATGTGTAGTACCTCCATTAAAAATAATATTTGCTTTACTATTAATACCTTTCGATTTCTCTCCTGAAATTGTTAAATTTATAGTTCCATTATTAATTGTAAGATTTCCATCTGATTTTATTCCTTTTACATCACTCGCAGTCGAAACAATTGTAATATTACCATTATTAATAACTGCTGTTCCTTCTCCTGCATCAATAGCATCTCCTTCGGAATGAATATTTAAAATTCCATTATTCATTATAAAACCTTCGGAATGAAAACCATCGCTAACTGATTGTGAAATAACAATTGTAGAACTATTTACAGTAATTACATGATTACTTGAAATAGCATGTTTTTTGTACCCATTAATATTCAACAGACCTGTACCTTGAAAAATTATTCCTCCGCTACTCAAAAAACTTGCATTTTTGTTACTTCCTGTCCCATCTGCTAAATAATTCGTATTATTTCCTGTAATTTTAACTGTAGCAATAATATTTTGTGTAATATTTATTGCCGCTCCGTTTGGATTTACAAGTGATAAATCATTCAATGTCAACAAAATATCCTTTGTACTATTAATTGTCAGAGAACCATTATCGCTATTTCCCGAAAGATGATATTCAATATTTTCTATTGTTGAAACAGAAGTTGCCGTAACATGTCCATCTGTTGCTGTTACTGTAACTCCTTGTTCACTAAACGGATTAATAATTGTAATATCATTATTATTGTAAATAATATATATGATATTTCCAAGCGGTTCCACAGGGTCGTTTGAAAAAGTAATGCTGTCAATTTGTGATATTGGTAATTGCAAACTGTTTCCATCGTTAAGATAAATAAATGTAATCCCATTGTTTAATTTTACGCTATCAATTTCAGAAGACAAATTCTGATATAAAACATTGCCGGTATTATGAAATATCATTCTTTCTTGTTGCCCAAATAACGATAAGGTTGATATTAAAGTTATTGCAAATAATATAATATACTTTTTCATAATTTACTAAATTTAAGTGTTAAACCATTTATTTTAACAAAATACAAACCACTTGTAAGGCAAGAAATATCAATATTCTCAGCTTCTGAAATTTCTTTTTGCAACAAAAGTTGTCCACTCACCGAATAAAATTGTACATTTACTTTTTCGGAAAACATATTTCCAATAGAAATGCTGTTTTGTGCAGGATTTGGATAAATAAAATATTTATTTTCTCTTACATTGTTTAATGGCAACACGCTGATTTGATTATCCGCAAAAACAATCTTACGAATACTGTTTTTTGGAATTAATACAGGAGATGTTATTGTCGTTTCAATAAATAAATCGGTCTCATTTGTATAGAATTTTCCATCTTCAAAAATCGAAAAGAGCGTTTCTGTTCCATCATTATAATGAACAATCAAATCGGTTTGCGACTTTCCTTTTTGCACAAATAAGCAGATTATCAAAATGATAAATCCTAATTTTAGTTTTATTTTATTCATATTTTAATGTTTTTTAAAATAATTACAAGATTACAATCTTTATTTATGAAATCAAAATAAATTCAACCAACAAGATGATTTTATCAACGAAACTAAAAAAATGATATTACAAAAAATTCAATAAAGTGACGTATGGCTTTAGCCCTCGACAAAGTCAAAACTCGAAAGAATTCAACTATGTGTTATCTCTGAAGAAAAAAATCAGAAATCAGAAATTAAAAAATAAATATTACTTTTGTATTAAAAAATAAAATAAATATTTCAATGAATATACATTATATCAATAATCAAATAATTAGCATTTCAACAATCAAAGAAATTATTAAAAAAACTTATAAATTAGAACTTTCGGAAGATGCAAAAGAAAAAATTAATAGTTGTAGATCATATTTAGATACAAAAATAAGACATTCGGAAAAACCTATTTATGGAATAACAACAGGTTTTGGTTCGCTATGTAATACTTCAATCCCTGAAAGTGATTTAGAACAATTGCAAGAAAATTTAGTGAAATCGCATGCTTGCGGAATGGGAGATGAAGTTGATAGCCGTATCGTGAAAATTATGATGTTTCTGAAAATTCAAGGTTTATCTTACGGAAATTCAGGAGTTTGCGTTGAAACAGTACAACAATTAATTACTTTTTTCAATCTTGATATTATTCCCGTTGTTTATCAACTCGGTTCTCTTGGTGCTTCGGGCGATTTGGCTCCATTGGCTCATATTGTTTTACCAATGATAGGAATGGGAGAAGTTTATTTTGAAAACAAAAAACAAAATGCTGTTGATGTATTGAATAAGCTGAATATCAAACCAATAAAATTAAAATCGAAAGAAGGATTAGCGTTATTAAATGGCACTCAGTTTATGCAATCTCATGCAGTTGAAGCCTTAATAAGAGTTGATTCATTATTAAAATTTGCAGATATTTCTGCTGCACTTTCTTTGGATTCTTATTTTGGATTAATATCTCCTTTCAATCATCTTTTGCACGAAATTCGTCCGCACGATGGGCAAATACAAACTTCAGCTAATATTTGTAAATTGTTGGAAGGTTCGCAAATTATGGCAAAAGAAAAAACTTACGTTCAAGACCCATATTCTTTCCGATGCGTTCCGCAAGTTCATGGTGCCGTAAAAGATACTTTTAACTATGTGAAATCTGTTATCGAAACTGAAATAAATTCTGTAACCGACAATCCGACAATTTTTCCACAAGATGATTTAATTTTAAGTGGTGGGAATTTTCACGGAGAACCTTTGGCATTAGCTATGGATTTTCTCTCAATTGCAATTTCTGAAATTTCAAATATTTCGGAACGCAGAATTTATCGTTTAATAAGTGGTGAACGTGGATTACCGGCATTCTTAGTTGCAAAACCGGGTTTAAACAGCGGTTTTATGATTGCTCAATATGCAGCTGCAGCAATCGTTAGTCAAAACAAACAACTTGCTACACCGGCTTCTGTTGATTCTATTTCTTCTTCCAATGAACAAGAAGACCACGTGAGTATGGGCGGAAATGCGGCTACAAAACTTTTACGAATAGTTGCAAATGTTGAAAGAGTTATTGCAATTGAATGTTTTGCGGCAAGCCAAGCTCTAAAATTCAGAGAACCTTTAAAAACTTCTCCGCTTTTACAAAATTTCTTAACTGATTTTAGAAATGACATTCCTTGTGTTGAAAACGACATAATTATGTTTGAGATGATGGAAAAAGCCCTTCAAAAAATAAAAAAGATGAATGTTTCAGAAATTTTGACTTAATTAATGATTAAAGCCCCGAATGGGGCTTTTTTTAATTTTTGTATCTTTGCTTTGTGAATAATATTAGCTGTTTGTATTTTATTCTTTAGTAGAAAAAACGTAATCAGGATATTTTTCTTTAACCTTCTTTATCATTTGCCGGGGCGAGTCTAATAGTAAATTAATATCTAAATCTAAATCCAAGTTAGGATACGCTATTGTTTCCACATATTCTCTTCGAACTAATTTTTTAACAGTTTTTTTATCTTTATTTTTTTTAGCTAAATTAGATAAACTTAAATATTCAGTTAAAGAAATTATTGATGTTGGATAAAGAATATTTTTACTATTATATTTTATTTTTTCATACGACCTATTTACTGTATCTTTTGAATAAGAGTTTATGTGATAACCTATACTATATTCCGTAAAATAAATATCTTCGTTCAAATTAATATCGCGTTTAAATCCCCAGTAATCACTATTTATTATTGTATCACGTTTATTATTTTCTCTATAAATAATACTATCTCTATTACTGCATAGTATTTTAAAATTTTCAGATTTTTCGTGTTTCAAAGCCCAAACGATTAAATCTGAAAACATAAAATTATCTAAAATTAATTGCATTGTAGAAACCGGACTGATTTCTGTTTCAATATTAGAATAATATGAATTTATTTTACAGAGATATGTATTAAACTTGAATGGAAATCCTTTTCCGCCTTTTTTATAAACTTGTTTAATAATGCCTTGAAACACTTCTTTTTGCCCAAGTTCATACAACTCTGTTTCAATTATGACAGAATAATAAACAACAGTATCTTTGGCGTTTCGTATCTTGTTCGTTTTCTTAAGAAGTTTGTGAAAATGTTTAGATATATCATATTTTGCTGATACTTCAACCTCTTTTAATAATGTAGCGTTTTCGTTTAATAATAT
>JAITXI010000071.1 GCA_031284905.1 Bacteroidales bacterium | reverse complement strand
AAAGAAACAGAAAGTCGAAAGAAAAAAGTTATAGAAACAAAAAAGCAAGAAGCTGTTTTACAACTTCAAAAATATAAAACTTCAAACTATTTCAAAGATAGAACTGATGTGAGATTTATAGCAGTAGTTTTTGTTGGTAAAAGTGATTTCGTTTCGGAAGAAGTTTAATTATGATTATATTAATAAGTTTTTAAAACGGATTTATTATAGAATTAAGACCAAATATTTTTGATAAAAATAAATAGGAAATCATAATTTTTGTATTATATTTGTATTATATTTTCTCATTATGGCAAATATTATAGATGAAATTTCTAGAACTTTTAGCGAATATTTATTAATTCCGGGTCTCACAACAAAATTATGTATTCCCGAAAATATAAAACTAAAAACTCCTTTGGTGAAATTTGAAAAAGGGAAAATTCCGGAAATTCAATTGAATGTACCTTTCGTTTCAGCAATTATGCAAGCTGTTTCTGATGATAAAATGGCTATTGCTCTGGCAAGAAACGGAGGTTTGTCTTTTGTTTTTAGTTCACAATCAATAGAAAATCAAGTTGAAATGGTCGGAAAAGTAAAAAAACATAAAGGAGGTTTTGTTGAAAGTGATGCAAATTTAAAACCTGATAATACTTTAAAAGATATTATTGAAATTAAGAAAAAAATAGGTTTTTCAACGATAGGAATCACTGAAGACGGAACTGCAAACGGTAAATTATTAGGTTTGGTTACAAGTCGTGATTATCGTCCGGGTAGAGATAATTTTAATAAAAAAATTTCCGAGTTTATGACCCCTTTTAATAAATTAATAGTAGGAAAACTAGGAATTTCACTTGATGAAGCTAATGATATTATTTGGGAACATAAAATTAACAATTTGCCGATTATCGATGAAAATCAAAATTTAAGGTATTTTGTTTTTAGAAAAGATTATGATAATCATAAAGAAAATCCCGATGAATTACTTGGAGAAAATAAAAGTTTGTTGGTAGGAGCAGGTATAAATACAAGAGATTATAAGGAACGTATTCCGGCATTAATCGAAGCAAAAGCTGATGTTTTATGTATTGACTCGTCTGATGGATTTTCGGAATGGCAAAAAGAAACGATTGAATTTGTTAGAAAAAATTATGGCGATTCTGTAAAAATTGGGGCAGGAAATATTGTTGATGCTGACGGTTTTAACTATTTGGTAAATGCAGGTGCTGATTTTGTGAAAGTTGGAATAGGAGGGGGGTCAATCTGTATTACGAGAGAACAAAAAGGAATTGGAATGGGACAAGCGACTGCTTTAATAAATGTTGCAAAAGCCAGAAATGAATATCTGAAAAAAACAGGAATTTATATTCCAATTTGTTCTGACGGAGGAATTGTTCATGATTATCATATTACTTTGGCTTTGGCTATGGGGGCAGATTTTTTGATGATGGGAAGATATTTCGCTCGTTTTGATGAAAGTCCTTCAAAAAAAATAATGATTGATGGTTCTTATGTAAAAGAATATTGGGGTGAAGGTTCAAATCGCGCAAGAAATTGGCAACGTTATGATATGGGCGGAAATGAATCTTTGAAATTTGAAGAAGGTGTAGATAGTTACGTTCCGTATGCAGGTAAATTAAAAGACAATTTGAATATTACAGTTGGAAAAATTAAATCTACAATGTGTAGTTGTGGTGCTATGAATTTAGCAGAATTGAAAGAAAATGCAAAAATTACTTTAGTTTCTTCAACAAGTATTATTGAAGGCGGTGCTCACGATGTAATTTTAAAAGAGACAAAATCTAATTCCTGATTGTTTTTGAATGAAAATTTTAGTCTTAAATTATGAATATCCGCCTATTGGTGGCGAATCCGGAATTGTTACCAAAAATATGTGTGAACAATTACTGAAAAACGGACACGAAATTACAGTTTTAACTACTTGGTTTAAAGGAGAAGAAGAAAATTTTCAAAAAAATAATTTTAGAATATTCAGATTAAAATCAAAACGAAAATCAATAGAAATATCGAATCCAAAAGAAATGCTATTGTGGATTCATTTTGCAAAGAATTTTCTTAAAAAACATTTGATAACAGAAAATTATAATTTTTGTATTGCAAATTTTGCACTTCCTTGTGGAGAAGTTGCTTACGAAATGAATTTAACTTATAAATTACCTTATGTGATAATTTCGCATGCATACGATATTCCTTGGAATTTTCCAAAACAAATGATGTGGTATCATGCTTTGACTTATCAGTGGATTAGAAAAATATGTTTATCTTCAAAACGAAATTATATCCAAACGGAAACTGAAAAAAACAATATTGACAATTTCCTTGGTGATAAATTTTTTGCCAAAAATAAAATAATCAAAAATGGGGAAATTTTGGAATATGAGATGGATTTTTTGAAGTTGTTTTGAATATTCTTTCAGAAAAACTTATAATACTAAACCACTACCATAATATCTAATTTCTGTATTAGCTTTTTTTATATTGATATTTACGTACTAACTGACAATTATAAATCAAAATTTTAATACAATTCCGCCCATAAAATTAATTCCTGCTTGTGGAAAATAATTCGCCCATTGTTTTTGTTCTCCTATTTCGTACCAAACTCCACCAATTGCATCGTTGCAATATTTTCTGTTTGTAAAATTATTAATATTAATAGTAAAATCTATTTCTTTCATTATTTTTGGTAAAACAAGGGAATAATCAATTTGAAAATTATTAATCCAATAATCATCTAATTTTCTATTATCAGAAGAAGTATTATCAAAATATTGTTCTCCTACATATTTAGAAATTATACTAATATTTAATCCTTTAATAATATGATAAGTAATAATTCCGGAAGCAATAATATTTGGAGAATAAGCCAAATTTGTTTGTCCAAGGTCAAAAGTTACTGAAGTTTCATTCCAATCAATATCAGAATCAATTGAAGTTAATATAAAATTTTTAATTTTATTTTGACTAAAAGTAGCATTTGCTTTAATTTCTAATTGTTTTATTGGTTTATAAGCAACAGAAAGTTCAATTCCGGCACGATAACTACGAGCTACATTTGTCATAATATCATAACCGGATGCAGAAAGTTCCCCCGTTGGAACAAGTTGGTTATAATAATCCATAAAATAAAGATTTGCATTTGCAGAAAATTTTGAAGATTGGAAAATATAACCCAATTCATAATCAAATAAGGATTCTGTTTTTGGCATTTTTTCAGGACTGCTGTTAGCATCTTTAAAATTAGTACGAGTTGGTTCTCTATGAGTATTTGCAAAAGTAAAATACAATTGATGATTTGTAGAAATTAGATAAGATAATCCGGCTTTCGGATTAATAAAATGAAAATAATGATTTTGATTTAAAGATGCCAAATCATCATCAATTCCACTCATTTTATATTCAATATATCTATATTGTAAATCTCCAAATAAATTAAAATTATTAGAAATTTCATAATTTATTTTTGCGAAAATATTCATATCGTTTTTCAATCCATTATTTCTATACCATTCATATCCTTTCTTTTCAACCGGCACATCCTTTATCCACAAAATATTACCAAAATGTTCTCCATCATATTGACTAATATCTCCACCGCCAGCAATTTTTATTTTTTTTAAATTATAATTTAGTGAAAATGTTCCGCCATAATAATTATTTCCCATCCATTTTTGCTGAATTAAATCAGTTTTTGAAATTGTACGACCATCTGTTGTAACAAAATTTTGTAATCCGTAATTTTTAAGTTTTCTACCTAATTTATAATCTTCATAATAACCATCACCACGAGTATAATGTAAAGCAAAATTCAAGTCTAATTTTGAGTTAATAATTCGTGAATATGACAGCAAATAGTGAGTTTGTTTATAATTATCAGTATCGTCATTATAAAATAAAGTATCGCCATATTCATTATAATATTGACCGGCATCATTATAAGTTCTTCTAAAATTTTCTGAAAGATTTTCATCGAAAAGTATTTCTTGCGAACAACCATTCCAAGTGATACCGGTTTTTTGATTTCCATAAATTACATTAGCTCGAACGAGATTTTTCTCATTTCGCCACGAAGCATTTATTGAAAAAGATTTATGATCGGAAAATCCATTTCTTACATAACCATCTGAATTTATTTTTGAAAGTTGAACATCGAAAGAAAATCCACCTTTTAATAAACCTGTACCGGCTAAAACATGTTCTTTGAAAGAATTAAAGCTACCAGCCCAAAAACCGATTTCAGCATAAGGATTTGGATTTAGTGAATTTGTTAGAATATTCAAACTTGCTCCAAAAGCAGCCGAACCATTTGAAGAAGTCCCAACACCGCGAGTAAGATTCATTGAACTCACAGAACTCACAAAATCGGGCATATTATTCCAAAAAACAGATTGTGATTCTGGGTCGTTTATTGGGATTCCATTAACTGTAATATTTATTCTTGTCGGGTCAATACCACGTACACGAAAATTTGTTGCACCTATTCCGGTTCCTGCTTCTGAAGTTGAAACCACTGACAGAGAAAGTTGCAACATTTGAGTAATGTCTTGAAGTCCGATATGTTTTTCAAAATCAGTTTTATTGAGTGAAGTTGAAAAATTTGGGAGATTACCAAAACGACTTGCAGAAACCACAATTTCATCTAATACATTAAGCGAAGAATCAGGAATAAATGTATCTACATAAGTTTGTGAAAGCAAAATATTAGAAAAAAATAATGCTGAAAAAATAAATAAAAAAAATCGTTTCATTAATTAAAATTTTTAAAAAGTTAAACATTTAATTAGGGAAACAAAACGGAATTAATCATGCACTTCCTACGGCAGCATTATCTGCATCAGGTTCTAGGGTATGATCTCAGCCGAAAGGCACCCCTGTCATTTTTTGACGATACAAAGGTAAACGTTTTTTTAGATATTACAAAATTTTTTCCCTTAAATCTGCAAAAAAATCACAACTATTTATTATTCAATAATATATGTGAATAATTTTTTACTGAAATTTATGAAAAAACCTTTATATATATAAATGAATATTGCCTGTTATAATCTTTTTTGCGAATTTAAGATATTTAATGAATATCCATACATTTCTTTTTACAGAAATAATACTTCCTTATTAATTTTAGATAAATTTACAAATATTCATTTTAAAAATTTATCTTATATTATAGATTACTATATTCTTGGTGTAAATTTTTGCTGAAAAAAATTATTGAAAAGATTCCAAACATTAGGCGATATAACATAATAATTGCGAATTGTTTATTATATAGAAAAAAAATTAACCAACTGACAAAAAAAAAATTTGAGCAATTTTAAATTCTTTTACATATTATTATTTTTTTGCAAATTTAAAGAAAGATTAGAAAAATAATTTTTAAATCTACCATATTTGTTATAATTTTGTGAAAGAAATAAAAATTTGAAATTTAGTAGAGAAACATATTGTTTAATAAGTAATTCCAAAGTAGAATTAAATGGTAAAGAGATAGAAATTGTCTCAGAAAATAATTCTTGGCTCAATAGTATTTATTATTCTTTGGGAATAGATTATCCTAAATTTTTTAAGATGGATAATTTATCGAAAGCAGGATTTTTGGCTTCAGAATTAATTTTTAGAGAAATAAATTTTGATAGAACAATTTTTCATAAAGATATTACAATAATTGGATTTAATAGTTCATCATCATTAGATGATGATTTGATATATCAAAAAACGATTTCAGATTCCGATAATTTTTTCCCAAGTCCTGCAGTTTTTGTTTATACTTTAGCAAATATCGTTTTAGGAGAAATTGCAATTCGGAATAAAATACAAGGAGAGACATCGTTTTATGTAATTGAAAAATATGATGAAAATTTAATCCAAACATACTTAAATGACGTATTTACAAATAATTACGTAAAAGGAATATTGTGCGGTTGGATAGATTTTCTCAACGGAAATTGTAATGTAAAATTAAAATATATAGAAAAAACGGATGAATGGAGAGCGAAATAATGGTTTCACTACTCATATCTCAATCCTCACTACATAAAAATCGTAAATCAAAAATATAAAATATGGACGAATTAATATTAGAATTAAAAAAAGAAATAATTGAAGCATTAAATTTAGAAGGAATGACTCCGGAATCAATTGACGAAAACGCATCTTTATTTGGAGATGGATTAGGACTGGATTCAATTGATGCATTAGAGTTAATAGTTTTGTTAGAAAGAAATTACGGAATAAAATTGGAAAACGCTAACGAAGGAAAAGAAATTTTCAAATCTATTAGAATAATGGCTGATTATATCAAACAACACAGAACAAAATAATGTCTATCCCTATTTATGTAACCGGTTTAGGAATTATTACCGGAATAGGAAATGGTAAAAGTGAAAATCTTCAGTCGATAATTGATTATAAATCAGCTGTTAATAAAATTGAAATATTAAAATCAAAACATTCTGAATTTCCGGTTAGTGAAATACATCTCACAAATAATGAAATGTGTGAATTTCTTGGGTTAAATCCGGAGGAGGTTCACACACGAACTTGTTTGATGGGGAGAATAGCACTTCGAGAAGCATTGCAAGATGCTAATATTTCATCAGAAACAAAAGAAAAAATTGCATTTATTTCAGGGACAACAGTTGGAGGAATGGATCAAAGTGAACAATTTTATTTTGATTTTCTCGAAAATGACTTGAAAAATAATTATATAAAAGCTCACGATTGTGGTACAACAACAGAAATGATTGCAAAAGAATTTGCAGGAGATTTTGAAATAATGACAACAATTTCAACGGCTTGTTCGTCGGCTTTAAATTCGATTATTTTGGGTGCAAATCTTATTAAAACAGGAAAAGTTGATATTGCAATAGTCGGCGGAAGCGAAAGTTTAAGTAAATTTCATTTCAATGGATTTAATACTTTGATGATTTTAGATAAGGAACAATGTCGTCCTTTTGATAAAAATCGTGCAGGATTAAATCTTGGAGAAGGAGCGGCTTATGTGGTTTTAGAATCGAAAGAAGCAATAAAACGAAGAAAAATAAAACCATTGTGTCAATTGTTGGGATATGCAAATACTTGTGATGCTTTTCATCAAACAGCAACTTCACCTGAAGGAATCGGAGCAACTCTTGCAATGCGAAAAGCACTGGAAAACAGCAATTTGCAACCGGAAGATATTGATTATATCAATGCACATGGAACAGGAACAGAAAATAATGATTTAACGGAAGGAACTGCTATTATGAAAGTTTTTGGTGAAAATATACCCAATATTTCTTCAATAAAATCATTTATCGGGCATACAACAAGTGCTGCCGGAAGCATAGAAACTGTAATTTCAATTTTAGCAATGATAAATAATTTTATTCCTGCAAATCTTAATTTTAGTACAAAAATTGATGAATTTAATTTTATTCCGAATGATAAAAATATTAAAAAAAATTATAACATTTTCATTACCAATTCATTCGGATTTGGAGGAAATGATTCTTCTTGTGTATTTTCCAAAATAATAGAAAAATGAACGACTTTAGTCTTCGCGTAAGCAAAAATATTTATATAAAAGCAATTTCTCACATTTCTAATCAGAAACCTTTGTCGGAAGAATGGTTTGAGGAACCAATTTTTTACAGTCAAAAATATGTAAGGTCGATAGAGCCGGATTATAAAGAATATTTTTCTCTGCTTGAAAGTCGGCGTATGGGTTTGATTTTGAAAAGAGCCTTAGTTACGGCAATAAATGTTACCAGAAAATCAAAAATTATGAATCCTGATGCAATTATTACAGGAACAGGATTAGGTTGTATCGAGAATACGGAAAAATTTCTTACTGCTTTAATAAAAAACGATGAAGAAATGCTTACTCCAACACATTTTATGCAATCTACACATAATACAATAAGTTCAAATATTGCAATAAATTTTAAATGTCATGGTTATAATAGCACATATTCGCATTGTGGAACTTCTTTTGATTCAGCACTTTATGATGCTTTTATTCAATTTCAATTAGGAGAAATTCATTCGGCTTTAGTTTCCGGTCAAGATGAACTAACGCCCGATTATTTCAAATTATTAAAAAAAATACCGTATTTAAAAAATGTAAAAGTTTGCGGAAGTGAAGCCTCTGTTTCATTTATGTTGTCTGACGAGGAGAATGGTGAAAATATTGCAAAAATAAGCGATGTAATATTATTGAATAAACCCGAAATAAAAAAAATGTTAGGAAATCTAAAATGTAATTTGTCGGAAATTGATGCAATAGTTGTCGGAAATAATGGCGATGTTGAAAATGATGAAATTTATAATAATTTTATAAATATTTTTGATGTACATATTCCGGTAATTCAATATAAACAAATTTTTGGAGAATCATATTCAATTTCAGGATTAGGATTATATACAGCAGCAGAAATAATAAAAAAACAAAAATTACCTGTCATTAATAATTATGGCGGGAAAATAAATAAAGTACTAAAAAAAGTATTATTTTACAATCATTATCAGAACAAAAATCATTGTTTAATATTGTTGGAAATGTTGTAACTGTAAATGGATATACTTGCCGAAGTGAAAATTGAAAGAAATAATGCGTTGCAAACTTTGTGTAATCAGTGTAATTAGTGGACAGCAAACGATTATTAATACTAAACAGCTATAACTTTTTCATATTAAAATAACAAATTTATATCATTAAGAGTTTCGATTATCTCTTCTGTTATATATTTCTTATCTTACCTTTACTTTCTTTCAAATTAGTCGTCTGTATAGTAATATTTGCCACTTTATCCATATTTATTTTAATATTTTTTTTACTCATTAAATTTTTTACAAAATAAACAATTTTTACCCGAATAAACAAAATATATTTTTAATTATTTTCATATAAGAAATTTGGGATTATTAAGATTGCTACTAAAAATATTTCATAATCTAAATTATTTTTTTTAAATAAATTTGTTTTATTAAAATATTTGTAATAATTTTGCCGCCAAATAAAAAAATTTAAGTAAATAAAAATAAATAAAATAGAAAAAGATGAGAAGATTTTTAGTAGCATTATTAGTGTCATTATTTTTAGTTTTGGTATCAAGGCAAACATTATTTGCACAAAGCAACGCAACAAATTATTTACCGAAATTTACAAATGCAGGCGGCACAACTACAAATTCAAGTGCGCTTTATCAAAGTGGTGTAAACATAGGTTTAGGCACGACAGCTCCATTGCGACAGCTACATATACATAATAGTACTTATCAAGATTGTAGTGCAGTTATAACGCAGTCCGGAACAGGAACAGGGACCGGAACCGGACTAATGGCAGGAAGCATTTTCAGGTATTGTTCAAGTTCGGCAATACAATTAACAAATTATTACTCAGGTACTACGAATGCCGATGGATTTTTAATAGACTTAACCAATACCGATGCTTCGATACGATTATTAG
>JAITXI010000067.1 GCA_031284905.1 Bacteroidales bacterium | reverse complement strand
TTGCAAAGATAACACTTTTTTTTGGCTGGGACACCCAAAACGGTGTCCTCAATTTTGTAATACCCTGTATATATGCGTGTTATGAATTTGTTAAAATAAAAGTGTCAAAGTCAGGAAATGTGTGTTTACCTACAAATCAGTGTGCGCATATATGAGATAATTACTCTTTTTGACTAATTTTAGCCCAAGAGTCTTTTAAAGTAACGGTTTGATTAAAAACAAGTTTTTGTGCAGTAGAATCTTTATCTATACAAAAATAGCCTTTTCTCTCAAATTGAAATTTATCACCTATATTTTTATTTTTCAAATATGGTTCAACTTTTGCATTAATAATTTTTAAAGAATTAGGGTTGATATAGTCTATATAAGTTTCTCCTTCGATTAAATCGTCAGGGTTTTCTTTGGTAAAAAGACGGTCATAAATTCTAATTTCTGCTTCGCAATAGTTTTTTGCATCAACCCAATGAATTGTTCCTTTGATTTTTCGTCCGTCGGGCGATTTTCCTCCTTTACTTTCAGGATCATAAGTGCAATGAAGTTCTAAAATATTTTCGTTTTCATCTTTAATAATTTCGTTACATTTTATAAAATACGCATAGCGCAACCGGACTTCTTGTCCGGGAGCTAAACGAAAATATTTATTTGAGGGATTTTCCATAAAATCATCTCGTTCGATATAAATTGTATTACTGAAAGTGATTTGTCTCGTTCCGGCATCTATATCTTCAGGATTATTTTGAGCTTCTAACAGTTCGTTTTCATTTACAGAGAAATTTGTAATCACGACTTTCAGGGGATCAAGAACAGCCATAACTCTATTCGCTTTTTTGTTCAAATCTTCACGAATACAATATTCTAATAGACCTAAGTCTATAAAATTTTCACGTTTGGCAACACCAATTTTTTCAGCAAAATTACGAATAGATTCCGGGGTGTAACCTCTGCGGCGTAATCCGCTAATAGTAGGCATACGAGGGTCGTCCCAGCCGTTTACAATATTATTTGTAACGAGTTCTAAAAGTTTTCGTTTGCTCATAACGGTATAAGTTAGATTTAATCTTGCAAATTCAATTTGTCGAGGATGCGTTTTTCCTGCTTCATAAACTTGGTCTAAAAACCAATCGTAAAGAGGACGATGAACTTCAAATTCAAGAGTACAAATTGAATGAGTGATACCTTCAAGATAGTCGCTTTGACCATGAGCATAATCGTACATTGGATAAATGCACCATTTATCGCCGGTTCGGTCATGAGAGCGTTTAATAATTCTATACATAATCGGATCTCTCATGTGCATATTTGGCGAATTCATATCAATTTTTGCACGTAAAACCATTGCTCCTTCATCGTGCATACCAAGACGCATTTCTTCAAAAAGACGTAAATTTTCTTCTACACTTGTGTTTCGATATGGACTTTCGATGCCATTAATTGTAGGATTTGTCCGTTGAAGGCTAATTTCTTCTGAAGTTTGAATATCAACATATGCTTTCCCTGCTTTTATTAATTTCACAGCCCATTTGTATAATTGATCAAAATAATCTGACGCATACAATAATTTATCATATTCAAATCCCAGCCATTTTACATCTTCCAAAATAGAGTTCATGTATTCTATATCTTCCCTAACAGGATTCGTATCATCAAAACGCAAATTTGTTTTACCATGATATTTTTCTTTTAGCCCAAAATTCAAACAAATAGATTTTCCGTGTCCGATGTGTAAATATCCGTTTGGTTCGGGAGGAAACCGAGTGTAAACGCTTTCATGTTTTTTAGTTTCTAAGTCGTTTTCTACTATCTGTTCAATAAAATTTAAAGACTCTTTTTTACCTTCCATCGACATAATATTAATTAATACAAAGTAAAGAAAAATAGATGAATTTTCCAAATAAATAACAAAATCGGGCGTAAAAATTTTTGGGACAGACGTATTGTATGGGGAGAAGCAAAAATAAAATCTAAAATACAAGAACAAAATAAATCAATAAAGTTGTCAATATTTTTTGGAAATAACGGCAAAAGTTGTGGCAAAAATTTCGACTTCCCCCCAATGTAGTTAAGTGGCGACTTAATTTGCTTTTTTATTTTTATCATTTAGCCGTTTGTTTAGTTTTTATTTCGTTTCCGATAGAAATATATTTATTTGCATTTACGACATCTCCAATAATATTATATGTTATTCCGATATTAAAATATGTTTGAAAATCTTCTTTATCTGTTTCTATTACTTTTAGCAAATAGAAAAGTGCTTTGTCATATTGTTTTGCAATTCCGTAAGCAACTCCAATATCTTTGTAATAAGTTGAATTTTTATTGAAATTTTGTAAATTTTCTACTTGTTCAAATAGTCGTATTGAAGTATTTAAGTCGTTTAAATATTTTCCATAAATCACAGCTTTTAAATAAATGATTTCTCCAAAATTTGGAATAATTGATAATATTTTATCACACGAAGTTAAAATTTCTTGCGGAGTTGATTTTGTATTGTTGTCATTTAATGCTCCGTTGGCTGTTGAAGCAACAATTATTGTGTTATTGTAAGTAACTGAATTGTAAGGACTTATACTTAAGACTTTGGCGTAACAATTTAATGTTTTTGAAATATTGTAATCATATTCATAATAAGCATTTCCTAATAAATTTAAAGCATCAACGTAGGTCGGATGAATTTCTACCGATTTTTCCAAATATTTTATTGATTGTAAACACATTTTATCGTGTTCGGGCTTATTATCTTTTATCAATTTTGCGGCTTCTAAGATTTTTCCGCCTGCCGAACAATTACTTTTTGCTGAATTTGACGAAACTTTTACATCAGTTGTAAAAAGTACATAATCGTTTTCCCATGCTTTATTTCTACTTATCGTTTTTATCGAATATAAAAATAAAATTAAAAAAATTGTAAAGAAACTACAAGCGATTTTCAGATTATTTTTTTTGATTTTAGAAATAAGTTTATAAAACATCCATGCCAAAAATATACAAAAACCTATGGAAGAGATGAAAACAAATCTTTCGTTCATAAAAGTTCCAACCGGAAAGAAAATGTTTGAAACAACGGAAAGAGGAATTAAAAACAACCAAATTGACCAAGTTATAAGATTCCTTTTTTTGATTAATCCGTAAATTGCATAAATTCCTAATGCCAAATAGATTATTAAAGGGATAAATGCTTTCGGATTGGCAAAATTTACAATTTCTATTTGATTTGGATAATAATCGTAAGTTAGTGGATGTGGAAAAATTAACAATTTTAAATAAAGTCCTAAAGTGTAGAAAATTGTGGCAAATTTTTCTGCTAATGTGGTATTTAGGAAAGGATTGTTCATAATTTCGTTAGCAATTGTTTCAGAATGTGAAAAACCTAAAATGTTTCCACGAATAAATAAGAAAATTATTGACGAAATTATTAAAGGAACTAAAGAAATTAGGATATTTTTAGATTTTTTTTCAACAAAATAATATAAAGTAATTGGAATTACAGCTAAAAAAGTAATAGAATTTTCTTTTGAAAGCAAACCCAGAAATAAACAAATTCCGGAAAAAAGCAGGTTAAATTTATTTTGAGTTTTACAATATTTTATAGAAAACCACAAAGCTCCAAGCGAACCTAAAAGGGTCATAATTTCATCTCGTCCTTTTACGTTTGCAATTGCTTCCGTATGAATAGGATGAGCTAAAAACAGCAAACTTGCAATAAAACTAAAACCCAAGTACCAGATTTCGTTTTTTTTAGTTGGAACTAATTCTATAAGAATTTTAAAGAGCAGACAAGAGCATAAAATATATAAAATAATGTTTATCAAATGACTGACGAAAGGATTACCGAGATATTCTTCATTATTTTCAGACATTTTATTTCCAAAAAAAGAGACTTCCATTGCGAAAGTAGCAACAGAAAGCGGACGATAACGTCCACCGGCAACTAATTTTTTTTCTTCTTGTATTTGATGAGCGGTTTTTCCGGCTTCAGATGTAAGCCAGAATCCTGTAAACGTATCATATTTAAAAATTTCAGGAATGCCTTTGATTCCTTGTTGTGTAAAAGTGTTTTTTGTTAATACAATTGCATCGTCAAGTGCATAATCGTTTGATAATGTGTTGGTATATAAAATAAATCCAAAGATTATTATGCAAATATATGGAAGAAATTTAGTTTTTTTTGAACTATTAATTTCCACAGAATTTTGTATTTTTGTATTATTTATTTTAATGTTTTTTTTACTCATTAAATTTTTTACAAAATAAACAATTTTTACCCGAATAAACAAAATATATTTTTAATTATTTTCAGATAAGAAATTTGGGATTATTAAGTTTGCTCATAAAAATAAATAAAATAGAAAAATATGAGAAGATTTTTAGTAGCATTATTAGTATCATTATTTTTAGTTTTGGTATCAGGACAAATATTATTTGCACAAAGCAACGCAACAAATTATTTACCGAAATTTACAAATGCAGGCGGCACAACTACAAATTCAAGTGTGCTTTATCAAAATGGTGTAAACATAGGCTTAGGCACGGCAGCTCCATTGCGACAGTTGCATATACATAACAGTACTTATCAAGACTGTAGTGCAGTTATAACGCAGTCCGGAACAGGAACAGGGACCGGAACCGGAACCGGACTAGGACTAATGGCAGGAAACATTTTCAGGTATTGTTCAAGTTCGGCAATACAATTAACAAATTATTACTCAGGTACTACGAATGCCGATGGATTTTTAATAGACTTAACCAATACCGATGCTTCGATACGATTATTAG
>JAITXI010000164.1 GCA_031284905.1 Bacteroidales bacterium | reverse complement strand
GTGCAACCCATCGTAAAACTGCCACCTTGCACAAACACCATTTCAAAACTTACGCCGTTGGCAGTAAAGGAAAGGTTTTTATCTGATGTGCGATTATTAGTCTTGTTAGTAGCCGGTTTCACAGTTCCACCGCTGCCGTAACTTGCTCCCAGCAAAGCATAAGCAAGTTTCTGGCACTCGTTAGTTACACTTTCTCTATTTGTACGGTCAAACAAAGTTATAAAATCGGAGTTTATTATTTCACCGCTCACAACATCAATAATATCGCTATTCACAACAAGTTCGTTACTTTCAAGCGAAAGCGTAAAAGTACAAATGTAAGATGCTGCGGTGTGTTCGCCGATTTTTTTAATGGATACATCAGAAACTTTACCGCTACGTTGAAATTCCATTTCGGCATCTATCAATGCCTGACTTTGGCGTGTAAATGCTTTATATCCGTCTATTTGCGTAAAAGCCTTCTTCATACTTGAAACAATAATTAATTTATCATTTCCGGAAACTGTTCCCTCAAGAACTTTTGGGGTCAAAACCGCTACTTCTTTTTCTTGTCCGAAAACATAGCCTGCTGTCAGCAGGGCACATATTATAATTATTAGTTTTTTCATTATTATAGTATATTTATATTATTTTTCAATTAATCCCACCGTAAAGATTGAGTTTCTCCTTTTTTGATATAAAATGGTCCAAATGTTTCAACTTGTTTGTAAAGGGTATAACCGGATTTTTCTTCAACTTTTACAATATGATTTCCCTGTGGAACTTCTATTTTTAAAGTAGAGTATCCCGATATAGTAGTATTATATTTTCCGTCAATATAAATATAGAATGGATCTTTATCTTTATTTATTAATTGAATAGTACCACTGTTTATTGTATTAATTAAATTACCTATTGATTCTCCAAGCTCTTTCGCAGCTTTGTTCCGTTCTTCTTTTGCTATCTTTGCTTTTTCAGTAGCCCGTTCTTGTTCAAATCTTATTTGCCTTTCTGCGTTTTCCTGAGCAATTTTTCTACGAGCTTCTTCTAATGCTTGTTCATTATCTACAACTTGCTCTTTTCCTGTTTTTCCGGCTAATTCTTTTGAAATTTTTTCAGCAACTTGCATCAAATCATTAATAGTTTTTAAAGGACTACTTGCATTAGAAGTGTTTATTACTTCGGCACTTTCAACATCAATAAGCCGTGCCGACACATATTTTTCTCCAAAAACATCACTAACATCTGCAATACAAACTAATTGTACTCCAAACTGTTTCCCCAAACGAGACAATTCGTTATCATCTACATTTCCTGTACGTTGATAACTTTGTTCTTTACTCAATTCTGTTAAAAAACTTGAAGTGCGTTCAATAGCTGTATATTTACCACTTTTTACAAAAGCAGAAACTAATTGGTCTCCCAATATTTTATTAATACCAGCCTCTTGATTTCCTGTAACATATACCGCTACTTTTTGTTGTGTTTGTCCGAAAACCATACCTGCACATATCAAGGCAAGTATTAAGATTATTAGTTTTTTCATCTATATTCTTTTTTTTTTGCCACGAATGCACGAATACATTCGTGTTTATTCGTGTATTTGTGGCTATATTTTATTTATTTTTTAATTGGTTAAAATTCCGGTATCATCATTTCATTACTTTGTTCTACTTCGCCCATAATTTCGTTGAATTTTTTGTCAAATTCTTCTTTTGGGGGAAGTTGCTTTGCAATTGCCTGGTCGGCTTTGAGTTGAGCGTAAGTGCCGTTTAAAATTTGTTTTACACTGATTTCTACAGCCGTATAGGCGGTATAATTTTTAGTTTTAGTGTTTTGTTTCATTTTTTCGCAAACGGTCTTCCAACCCGAAATAGTTTGATTTACCACAGTAGCAGTTTTATTTTCTAACTGTTGTATAAAAGTTTCGTCAAGTCCGTTTTTCTTTGATAATTGATAATCTTCACAAAGAGTTTTAACAGTTATTTCGATTTTTGCAGCCAAATCTTCGAGAGCTGCGGTACGTGCACCACGTTTAGCCATTTGCGCATCCATGCTCCAGCCTTCTCCTGTTCCGCGTATAATATCGTCAGTAGAATAATAGGCTTCACCTCCACACGGAATAACGATTTCTATGTCTTCGTCTTTTTCTTCAATTACCGTTTGCGGTTTCTCTGTTGTAGTAGTTGTTCCGGAAACAATTTCATTATTTTCTCTAACAGGTTCTTTTGTTATGGCAAGCTCTTCAGATTTTGTCGTTGTTTTTGTCTCAACTTCTGCTGTTGTTCCGCCTGCTTCTGCTTCACTTTGTAAATTCAGCATTTTTGTAATCACGTTATTAGCCTGCAACGACAATTTTTCTTTAATAGATTCAGATTTAATGCTTTTTAACTGATTACATAAATTAAACTGTATTAAATCAAGTTGTTGCAATTTTTCACTTGCATTACGCATCACGGTTTTAATTTTAGTTGGTTCGGTTTCGCCGGAACCTGCACCCAAACCTAATGACATTTTTATACTTCCAACATCAATATCTTTTGTTTGATAATTGATAAACTTTTTACAATTTTGGGCATTCCCAAAATTAACAATAGCGAAGATCATTACGTTGAAAATCAGAAAAAATCTATTAATCTTTTTCATTCTTTTTATGTATTTATTTAATTATTTAATTATTTATCTTCTTCAAAACTTATATTTTCCAAACTTTTCTTTAAATCGGTACCGGGTGTAAAAATAACTTTTACTCCTTTTATTTTATTAGCATTAAAGCCTTCGCTTTGTTCTGCTCCTTCACTTTGCAAATTCAGACGCATTGTGCCGAAATCGCCTAATTTAACACTCATACCAATTTTTAGATAGGTTGGTAAAACATCAAGAAAGTTGTTCAACACGTTTTCAATATCACCGCGTGTAAGTGACGAACGTCCTGCAATTTCGTTTGCCAAGTCTTTCACTGTAAATTTACCTGCATTTACCGGACTTGCATATAATTTTTTGGGTGCTTCCGGATTAATTGGATTTCCTTTTTCTACTACTTTGTATTTCATATTTTAGATTTATAATTTAGATTGTTACGCTTCGCTCCACGAGGGCTAAAGCCGTTGTTACGCTTTGTTAATTGATAATTGATAATTGAGATATGAGCCCTTTTTTTCCTTTCTCCTTTTTCCATTTTCCTTTCTCAATTTTCAATTATTAATTCGTCCCGTTCCCCGTCTAGGCTTTCGGTTCTTACATCTTGTATTTTCATATAGATGCAAGAAAATTTTTGTCTTGATAGAAATTTTCGTACGTCCTTATAAAAATTTTTTTCCAACCTTATAGAAATTTTCTTCTGTAAGGTGAGAGAAAAAACTTTTTTTAAATAAAAATTAATACTAACTTTGCTCCTTTTTAAAAAAGCGGGCGGGTGGGAATTACTAGGCTGTGTGTGTGTGTGTGTGTGTGTGTTACACAATTTTTTGTATTTTCAAAATTAATTGTAAAATAATTTATAGCGACAGCGAATAATCCGTCTATACAATTATATTTTATATTATTACAATTTGGAAAATTTAACATTCTTTTATTTTCAGAATGACAAAAGTAAAACTTTTTTTTATTATTACAAAAGAAAAAATATCTGAACTGTGATTTTTTTTATTTGTATGATTATTATGATTTTCAAAGTGCTCAATGCACAGATAAAAAGTTTCAAAATAAAGTGTGCTTATATCATAAAAGACAAGTTTAATTTTGTTACTTAAAATCTTCTGCGTATGATTTATACTGATTTGCTGAACAGTATCATCAAAATACGACTTCAAAAAAACACTTGCTAGCAGTTCAGATTCCATTGCTATATAAAGGTTATATCAGCAAGGCAAAAAAAGGCTTTCGGTGTATCGTGGGGAACGAGACATGTTTGCGGAATATGCTCAAGAACAGATATGTTTGGACGGGCGTTCTGCATAACAAAGGGTGCATTGGAACTGCGACCGATGTTCAATTTTACAAAAAAACGTTTTGTTATTAATACAAAAAATATCTTTATAAATCATTCACAGCTTTTATAAAAGCAACAAAAAGCGGGTGTGGATTAATAACTGTACTTTTGTATTCCGGATGGAATTGGACTCCCACAAACCATTTATGTTTTGGAATTTCAACTATTTCCACAAGTTTGGTTTCTTGGTTAATTCCTGTTGCTACCATTCCTGCTTTTTCCATTTGAGATAGAAATTCGTTATTTAATTCATAACGGTGGCGGTGGCGTTCAAAAATTTCAGTTGTTTTATAAGCGTTATTCGCATGTGAATTTTTTTTAGTAATTGAGCAAGCAAAAGCACCTAAACGCATAGTTCCTCCAAAATTTGAAAGAAATTTTTGATTTTCCATTATATCAATGACGGGATATTTCGTTTTTGGGTTCATTTCCGAAGAATTTGCATCTTTAAGGTTCATAACATTTCTTGCAAATTCTATCACAGCACATTGCATTCCAAGACAAATTCCAAGGAAAGGAATATTATTTTCACGGGCATAACGCACAGCTAAAATTTTGCCTTCAAATCCTCTATCTCCAAAACCAGGAGCAACAATTATTCCTTGTGCTGATTTCAATAAATCTTTATAATTTTTATTATTGAGATTTTCAGAATGAATATATTCCATTTGAACTTTGGTTTCGTTTTCAGCTCCGGCATGTATAATAGATTCATTAATAGACTTATAAGCATCTTTTAATTCAACGTATTTACCTACAAAAGCTACTTTTACGATTTTTTTAGGATGTTCGTATTTGTCAAGAAAATTTCGCCATGCTTTAAGTTCTGGTTTATCAGATTCTTTAAATTTTATTTTAAAAAGTTTTAAAATAATTTCGTCTAATTTCTCTTCTTGCATTACAAGCGGAACTTTATAAATAGTATCAACATCAGGCGATTCTATAACATATTCAGGTTGAACATTGCAAAAATTTGCTACTTTAATTTTAAGGTTTTTATCTAATGGATGTTCTGTTCGCAAAACTAATACATCCGGCTGAATGCCGGCTTCTTGTAAAATTTTTACAGAATGTTGTGTTGGTTTTGTTTTCAGTTCTCCTGCTGCTGCTAAATAAGGAACTAATGTAAGATGAATAACAACACACTGATTTTTCATTTCCCATTTTAATTGCCTAACAGCTTCAATGAAAGGCAAAGATTCTATATCGCCTACCGTCCCTCCTATTTCTGTGATTACAAAATCATACTTTCCATCTTTCCCAAGAAGTTTTATATGACGTTTTATTTCATCTGTAATATGTGGAATAATTTGAACTGTTTTTCCTAGATAATCACCTTTACGTTCTTTTTGAATTACATTATAATAAATTCGTCCGGTTGTGATATTATTTGCCTGCGAAGTATAAACGTTCAAAAAACGTTCATAATGTCCTAAATCAAGGTCAGTTTCTGCACCGTCTTCAGTAACATAACATTCACCATGTTCGTAAGGATTTAAAGTTCCGGGGTCAATATTGATATACGGGTCTAATTTCTGAATTGTAACATTGAAATTTCTAGCTTGTAACAATTTTGCTAATGATGCTGAAATAATTCCTTTTCCTAATGAAGAAGTAACTCCTCCTGTAACAAAAATATATTTAGTTAATGTCATATTTAAAATGTAAAATTTAAGCCAATAGAAGGTAATACAGGTAATTGATCAACTCTTGTATATGATTCTCTATCAAAATAAAAAATATTTTTCCTATTATAAACATTAATTACGCTTAAATTTATTTCAAGTTTCATATTTTTTTTGAATTGAAAAGTTTTAGTAACAGTCAAGTCAAGACGATGAAAATAAGGCAAACGCCCTTTGTTATAATCACCATAGAGAATATTCAAATCGCCATTTTCAGACCAATATTCATAATTGATATTTTCATAAAAATTTGGAGATTCATAAAATCCTTGTGTTTGTGTAAACGGAAAACCGGAAGCTAAATTCCAACGTGCACTAATATTCCAAGATAATTTTTTTCCAAATTTATAAGTAGCAACGAGGTTAATATTATGTCGTCTGTCGAAAATTGGTTCGTAAGTTTCTTTTCCATCGAAACGTTTCACCCAACCTAATGAATATACAAAATAAATATAAATTTGTTTTGTAGAATAATTTGCAAGGAAATCAACTCCATAAGCATAACCTGATTCCATCAAATAATCTTTTCTTAATTCTTCGGGACGTCCTGTATTTCCCGGTACATCATCAAAAATTTTATTTCTATTAAGAGAAATAATCTGACTAAAATTTTTCAAATAACCTTCAACTTGAACGTTAATCTGTTTGGTAATATCAATTTCAAGTCCGGCAAGAACGTGTTGAGATTTTTGAAGTTTTTTTTCATCAAACTTCGACTGAATATTTAGATTTCCACTCAAAAATCCGTAAAACAAACTTACAACATCTTTATCACTGTTAGCAGCAACAAGATTTTGTGAATAAAGACCTGCTGCTGCTTTTAATCTAATATATTCGGTAATATTCCATTTTATTCCTAATCTTGGTTCAGGGGAAGCTTTTCCCAGCGAAGCATAATGTTGGATTCTAAATCCGGGTTCAATTATTAAAGCTCCTAAATGCCATTTAAACTTCAAATAAGCAGCTAATTCTGTAGTATTTTCTTCTTGTACATTTCTTAAACCTAAAAAATTATAAAATTCATAATTTGTATTAAATCCTAATGCTGATATTCCCCAATTTAATTGATTTTTTCCCCAATAATTAACATAATCAAAACCAATATTAAAGCCTAAAACGCTACTTGAATTTTTCAATCCTATTTCGTTAAGCATACCAATTTTATACTTTGAAAAAGCAACTGTAGCTTTGATTATTGAAGTTGACGAAGAAGGAACAAGAACAAAATTAGCTCCTCCCCCAAAAGAACTCCAATCAATTGGAGAAATATTTTGATAATTTACTTTATCATTAAAACTAAATCCAAAAACATCAAATTTACTTCCACCGGCAGCATTTAAAGATATTTTACCATAAAAATCGTTATATGAATATGGTAATCCATTTCTATCATTTACATAAGGATAAATTACGGTTGAAGATTTTTCTAAAAAAGAAGTTTTAGCAGAAAAAATATAAGATAAACTGGATCCCCTTTCATTAGTTTTCATAATTGGACCTTCTAACATTAATTTTGCGCCAAAGGTACTTGCGGAGAGTTTTCCTCCAAAATGATTTGGATTTCCATCTTTTGTAGAAATATCCATTACAGATGATAATCTTCCGCCATATTCAGCATTAAATCCGCCTGTATAAACGTCTGCATTTCTCATAATATCGGAATCAAAAACTGAAAATAGACCTATGGAATGAAACGGATTATAAATAACCATACCATCTAATAAAACTAAATTTTGCACTGTAGAACCACCACGAATATACAATTGTCCGCCTTGATCTCCTGTAAAATTCACTCCGGGCAAAACTTGCAAATATTGAGCAATATCGGGTTCGCTTCCAATTGACGGTAATTCCTTTATTTGTGCCGGTGCAATTTTTATAATAGCAACTTGAACTTCATTTTGCTGTTCTTCACGATGACCTGAAACTTCAACTTCATCAATCATCATAAAATCTTTTTCCAAATAAAAATTCTTTGAATATATTTTTTTTGAACTGATATTAATCGTCTCTTCAATTGTTTTATATCCAAGGAAAACCATACTTAACGTATATTCTCCTTCCGGAATTTTTGTTAGTGTGAACAAACCATTAATATCGGTAGTAATTCCATAATTTGTTCCTTTTAAAAAAACATTTACAAATCCGAGTGGCTGTCCATCTTCTTTGTCATAAACAAAGCCTCTTACGGCACCATTCTGTTGCGACAAAGCAAATAAAGAAATAATAGTAAAAGTAACAAATAAAAAAAATTTAACTGATTTGTTCTTCATCTTTTTGTTTTTGCATAGCTTCTCTTTCTTCAAGATCTATAGATTTTTTCTTTTCTTTTAATATAGAAATTTCGTCTCTGATTTTTTGAATTTTGTCTTCAAACTCTTTTTTAATTCCACCAGAACCTTTTGTAAAATAGCTCATAGTAATTTCTATTTTATTAATTTCAAGTTCAAGACTTCTAATATTTTGAAGAATCTTTTCTCTTTCGGCTTTATAATTTATTTTACCGGTTTTTTGCTTATTACCAATATCATTTCTTCGCTTATTATCATTTCTTTCAATATTTAAAGAAGTCAAATTTAGTTTTTCATAAAGAGAATCAATAGCTTTTTTATATTCTGTATAAAGTTTTTTTGATTCTGTATATTCAACATCTCCTATTTCAAACCATTGATTTTTGAAAGATTTTAATTTTTCTAAATTTTTTGTTTGGTCTTCAAGTGAAACAAAATTAAGAATTTCTTGAATTAATGCTTCTTTCTTTTCTTTATTTTCGGAATATTCTCTTGAAAGATTTGAATGAGCTTCTGCTTTTGTAGCGTAAAAAGAATTACAAGCTGTATCGAAACGAGTCCAAAGTTCGTCAGCATATTTTTTAGGAACGCGACCAATTTCTTTCCATTTAATTCTCAATTCTCTATAAGTTTTTGAAGTTTCGTTCCAATTAGTATTATTTTGAAGTGATTCTGCAATTATACAAAGTTCAGTTTTTTTCTGAATATTTGCTGTATATTCTGCGTTTGTTTTATTAAAAAATTCGTTTCTTGTATCGAAAAATTTATTGCAAATACTTTTAAATCTGTTATAAATTTCAGAATTCAAATGATATGGAACCATTCCTATTAATTTCCATTCTTTCTGAAATTCAACAATTTGGTCTGATATTTCATTCCATTTTTTCCCTGATGTTATATCTGCATCATTAATTAAAGTTTCAATTTTTTCGCATAACGAAACTTTTAAATTATAATTATTATTACGTTCTTCTCTTAATTTCTCAAAATTTTGATTGAAATTCTGACGAAGTTTGCCTCCAACTTCTCTAAATCTATCCCAAATTTCTTCTCTTTTATCAGCCGGAACGCCACCAATTTCTTTCCAAGAAGCAAAAAGTTGTTGAAATTTATTATATGCAAGAGTTACATCCGGTTCTATTAATAATTCTTCAGCTTTTTCGCATAATTCAATTTTTTGTGTAAGATTACGTTTTTGGTCTAATTTGCGAAGTTCGTCATTGATTTTCAGTAATTCGTTGAATCTATCAATTTGTAATTTGTAATTTTTATTTAAATTTTCAGCATCGCGATTTGGTACCAATCCTGTTTCCAACCATTGTTTTTGAAGATTTCTAAATTCTTTAAACGATTCATTCAAAGATTCATCTCCATTAGCAAGAGTTTTTATTTTTTCAATTATTTCTAATTTTATCTCAAGATTACGTTGTTTTACGATTTCTTGTTCTTTTGATAAGTCATATTTTTTCTTTTTATAGTCCGCAGATAATTCTTTCAGATATTCTTCATTAACATCTTTAGGCATGTCAATTTTTGCATCTTCTCCGTGAGTCTCTTTTAGCTCTTGTAAAGTTTTTTTTAACTCATTTTTTTGATTTCTTGAATATTGATCAAAAAGAGTCTCAATATTTTTTTTTGATTCTTCAACATTTGTTTCATTTATCAAAAAACTCAAACGATTGAGAATTTCTCCATTTGTCAATTCTTCTATATTGATTTCCGAAATTTCTTCTACTTTTTCTTTTATTTCAAAAATTTCTTCAATTTTCCCCGGAATTTCTTCAATTACATCTTGAATTTCTTCTGTTTTCGGAATTTCTATAATTTCTTCTGTTACCTCTGTTATTTCTTTTATTTCAAAAATTTCTTCTGTTACTTCTGAAATTTCTTCGAGTTCAATAACTTCATTATTAATGTTATCATCATTAGTAAGAATAGTTTCTTCAAGTTGGGAATTTTCTAACGGGTTTTCGTCAATTAAATTAACGTTTTCAGTGTTTTGATCTATCATTTTATCAAATTTTAGGATTTTTTTTATTTTTTTTTATTTCTTAAATTTAAGAATTTTTATGTTAATTATCTATTATTTAGTTAGTTATATTTTTTATTTTTCAATTTTTTTTAAAATAATTTTAATAAATTATCAATATCAAAAATATATATTTAATTGATTTAATCAAAATTTTTTTTATAAAAAAAAGATGAGTGCATTTTTTTAACACTCATCTTTAATTTTTTTTTAATTAAATTTCTAAAAAGAGACTATTCTTTTACTGCATTTTCTGCTTTATCTTTGCAACATTTTTTTTCACCACCTTTACAACACTTTTTTTCGCCATCTTTACAAGCATCTTTTTTGCAACAAGGTTTGCCAAAAGCCATAACTTCGTCTATTAATGCTTTTTGAGCATCAACATCTAAAGTTTCTATTGTAGCCCATTTTGCATCTAATTCAGCTTTTTTAGCTTTACATTCTGCTTGTTTAGCTTCGCATTCTGCTCTGCAAACATTGATTTTTTCAATTGCAACTTTTACTAATTCAACTTTTTTTTCCGGAGTTTGATTTTCAAAATCTGCCCATTCTTTGCAACACTCTTTTTTTTCTGCACAGCATTTTTTTTCACCATCTTTGCAACATTCTTTTTTTTCTTTGCAACATGTCCCTTCTGCACCTTCTGTTCCTTCTGCAGGTTTGTTATTACAACACGATACTACCAATATCATAATTGGTATTAATAAGTACATTAACTTTTTCATATAATTTATTTATTTTATAAAATTTTATACAAAGATAACAGTATTTTTTGTATTATATTGCTCTTTTTTATTTTTTTTTAACAAAGTTATTAACAAATATTAAAAAATGAGTAGTGATACTAATATTTTATATTTACTGATTTAGCCTTTAGAAGAGTAAAATATCTTTTAGGCAAAAATTGTAAAAAAAATCAGCGTTTGAAAAAACTGCGAAAAAACTGTTTGACAGAGCGGAGGAGTTTTTGTTAAAAGAAAATGAACGTATTGTATTAATTTCAGGCTAAATTACAATCATTTTTTCTAAGTTAATTATAATTTTTTCAAAAACCTCAAAAAAATTTGGTTCTTACAAAAAACAGCTTTAAATTTGTTGAAAAATTTTAACTGAAAATTTGGTAATAATAAAAATAAATAGTAATATTGGACAAAATTAATACATAACAAAGATGACTTACAAAAGAATAGTATTTATATTTTTCATATTTTATTTATTTGTTTTACCTGCCAAATCGCAAAACTATGGTTATACAAATGATAGTTTAATTTACGAAATCGGTAATAAATGGGTTTATGAATACGAATATCAACCGCATAATAACAAAAATACAGAAAAAGTTAATTTAATAAAGAAGGAAATTCAAGAACAACGAATAGATAAAGTTGTAATGAAAGTTGTTGAATTTAATTGGGATAAAATAGTGGATTTAACAAATGAATCTAAAGTTTTCAAAGACAGAGCACAAGAATATACATATCCGTCAGGACTTATGCGAGGTACATATCTTATAATTGAAAATAATATAGAGGTTTGGATTCATCCACCTCGAGATTATTTTTTTAAAATATTAGAATTAAATCCATTTCCATATATTTTAAAACCATATATAATAGGAAGAGAATGGGATTGGGATTTAGATATCGGCAGACATTGGGGAGATTACAGATGGATAGAATGGGAAGGAGATATCACAAATAAATCACATTATAAAATTTCAGGCGGTACGATTTTAGATACAAAAATAGGAAAATTATATTGTTATATTGTAGATTCTTATGCCATTAGTGAATTAGGCAAAACATATTTAACAAGCTACTTTAATCCAAAATATGGATTCGTCAAATTAGATTATACAAATATTGATGATTCAAAAATAATTTTAAATTTAATAGAATATTACAATAATAAAATCAAATTTAAAGAATATGAAAAATATGATTATAAATTTAATAAAAAATAAAAAAAGATTAATTATTATATTTTTCATATTTTATTTATTTGTTTTACCTGCCAAATCGCAAAACTATAGTTATACAAATGATAATTTAATTTACGAAATCGGGAATAAATGGGTTTATGAATACGAATATCAGCCACATAATAACAAAAATACAGAAAAAGTTATTTTAATGAAGAAGGAAATTCAAGAACAACGAATAGATAAAATTGTAATGAAAGTTATCAAGTTTGACTGGAATTCAGTTGTTAAATTTAACTTGAATGATCGTGATGAATACGATGTTTATAAAGATAGAACGATGCAAAACAATTATCCACCATTACTTCTTCAAGATGGAGGTATGATAATTGAAAATAATGAAAGAGTTTGGATTCATCCTCCCAGAACATTTTTTTTTAAAATATTAGAAATAAATTCATTTCCATATATTTTAAAACCATATATAACAGGAAGAGAATGGGATTGGAGTTTAAAGATAGGTCAACAGTGGGGGAATAATAAATGGAAAGAATGGGAAGGAAATATCACAAATAAATCACATTATAAAATTTCAGGCGATACGATTTTAGATACAAAAATAGGAAAATTACATTGTTATATTGTAGATTCTTATGCCGTTAGTGAATTAGGCAAAACATATTTAACAAGTTACTTTAACCAAAAATATGGATTTGTCAAATTAGATTATACAAATATTGATGATTCAAAAATAATTTTAAATTTAATAAAAATAACAACGGAAGCCGAAAAGTTGATTTCTTTTTAGAGTAGGCAAAACTTAATATTTATACAAAATGAAAAAATTAGAAAAATTAGATGCGACACTTTTCAACGAAAAAATTGAGAAGTCAGAGATGTCCCAAGTTTTGGGAGGAGAAAATAAAGATGATGTAATACGTAGTTACTTTAAGAATACTACATATGTTACTATCAATACAGATTCTGTTTACTTTAGGGATGATGCCAATGGTAATACTATTGAATGTGGACAACTTATTGCTCGTTAAAAAACCACAGACAAAACAGGGGGTATTTTCCCCCTGTTTTTTATTGTCAAAAAACATAATATATGATATTAATTTTATCGGAAGACCACGACCAATCAACAAATGATATAATAGATTGGCTTATTTTTTATAAAAAAGAATTTGTTCGGATTAATCTTTCTGATAAATGTGAAATAATCAAAGTAAATAACACAACAATAAATTTCACTGATAATCACTAGCTTATTTGTAAGTAGTTAGTTTTTTATTGCAAAAGTAAATATTGTTACTTAAAATCCGCCAATTCCGTTAAAATCTTTTGTTAGCGGAAAAATTATGAAAATCGTAAATTTACAATAATTATTCCTGAATTTTTTCTATTTTCCCAAAAAACTCAAAAAATAAATTTGTTTCTTACAAAAAACATCTTTAAATTTGTTGAAAATTTTTAGAATGTAAAAATAATTAATAATTTTAAAAAATATTATAATAGCGTTTAGCTGAATTTGAGCTTTTCGTAACTTAGGAATTTCAAAAGCACTCAAAAATAAAGCAAATAAACGCTCACGAGAAATCGTGGGCTTTATTTATTTGAGTGCATGGTATCCTAAGACCACGAAAAGCAGATAAAAACAAAGTACCACGATTTTTTATATGAAATGGAAGAAGAAATACATATTGGAAAAATAATAAAACAAAAATTTGAAGAAATGCAAATAAGTATTACTGATTTTGCTAAAAAAATTAATTGTACATCTCAAAATGTATATCATATTTTTGATTCTATTTCAATAGACATCAATAGATTAGAGCAAATATCAAAAGTGTTGAATTTTGATTTTATTAAAGAAATCTATCTAAAGCAGCATATCTTTTTACATCCCATTGTTTTTACTATTAAAATAGAAATAACCGATATTCAGAGCATAGAAAAACATAAACTTCTTATAGATAAATTAAAAGAAATAGAGTTCTTGCTAAATGAAGAAAAAAAATGTAAATAATTTTTACAAAATATGTAAAAATTATTTACAAAATATTTATTGTCAATTAAATAAAACGTTATACCTTTACAGAAAATTTTTAACTGAAAATTTGGTAATAATAAAAATAAATACAATGAAAAAAAGAACATTAAAAGACCAAATGGAAGAAAGTGTTTTATCAAAACATTCACTAAAAGACATTTATGGTGGTGCATGTGGAGTAACTAGTACATGGCACATTTCAAATGAAAATACAGACCAAAATCATGATGGGAAGGCTGATGATTGTGAAGACGATCCTGATGCCGATTATGAGCCTGATTTAGATTCTCTACCTTTAGCTAGATTGCGTCCATAATAATCTGTATTATTTAATTTTGTTTTTAATATGATTCTTATTATTTCTTCATATAGTGATGTTTCTACAAATAAAGTAATATCTTGGTTAAAATATTACAATTATCCGTATTATAGAATTAATTTTTTTGAAGATATATCTACATTTAATTTAAAAATTGTCAACAATAATTTTCATTATGAATTTAAAGAACCACAATTTTGTTTAAATAATATATCTGCGGTTTGGTATAGAAGGTTTCCTGAATTAAAAGAAAAGACTACGAATGAAGAACTAAATATTTTATTGTTAAGAGAATTTAAAGCATATTTTAATTATTTTATATATAAATTGGAGGATAGGTATTGGCTAAATCATAGAAATTTAAGTAGTATGAATAAATTGTGGGTATTGGAACAAGCAATGACAAAAAAACTAAAAATTCCGGATACCATAATCACTAATGAAAAAAAAGAATTATTAAAGTTTATAGATAGACATCATCAAAAAGTTATAACAAAACCAATTTTCGAAGTAGCTAATTTTCATTTTAATAATGTATATTCAACAATAAGAACTAATCTTATTACTGATATTGAAATGTTACCGGAATATTTTTCCCCAAGTTTATTTCAAGAATATATAGAAAAAGAAATCGAACTACGAATTGTTTATTTGGAAGGAAATTTTTATTCAATGGGAATTTTAAGTCAGCAAAATAACAAAACGTTAATAGATTTTAGAAATTATGATATGGAAAACCCTAATAGATATATTTCTATAGATTTACCTGCTGATATAAAACAAAAATTAACCGAATTAATGTGTGATTTAAAATTAAATTTTGGCTCTATAGATATGATATTGTCTAAAAACGGATTGTACTATTTTCTTGAAGTAAATCCTATTGGACAATTTGGAATGGTCTCTTCTCCTTTAAACTATAATATTGAAAAAAAAATTGCAGAACTATTAATAAAAAAATCAGATGAGTATAAACAAAGAAAATGAAAAAAATATTTCACTACCTATTTTTTTATATTATTTAACAACAGTTAATTTTAATGATATAAAACCAATATATAATGTTAACACTAAAGAAGGATTAATGCCAATTTTAGGATTTGTTTATAAACCAATATTATTTTTATGAATAAAATTATGTATTTTTTCTTTCCAAATTGTATTCTTGTTAAAGGATATAAATCTTCAGCTATTTATGATATTTTTAGATTTCGTTATAAAAAGATTTCAACTGAATTAGCAGATATTTTGTTAAAAAACGAAAATAAAATTTTAAATGAAAATGATTTTCAAAATGAAGATTTATTAGAAATTATAAATATTCTAAAAAATGAAGATTATTTATACATAATAAGCTCAAATATTAATTTAATAATAAAAGAAATTCCCAAATATTTTAACGTTCCAAACTTCTTTAAAACCTGTGTTTTTAATTTGACGGTATTTCCTATTTTTGATTTAGAAAAAGCTATACATAAATTAGAAGAGGTTGGGGTAGATACTGTTTTGTTTAATATATCAGATGAAATAACAGCAAAAACACTCATATTAGAAGTTAGTAAAATAACAAAATTGTTAAACATTGATTATATTGCTTTTTCGGTTGGGAAAAGTTTTAGATTAGATAAAGATTTAATAGAAATAATTAATAATAATTATAGAATTTCCGATATTTATACAAAAAATAACATAAACAAGACTAAATTGAAAAAATGTAATATTATTCAAATAAACTCTAACGAGTATAAGGACTTGTTCGCCGTAAAAAACAAATTTAGAGTTAATTTATCAAATTATTGTGAAGCTCAAAAATACAATTTATTTTATAATAAAAAATTTTTCATTGATTCTTATGGTAAGATATATGCAAACACATAAAAAAATTACAATTATTTTTATGTTATTATTTATTAGTTTTGGTTCTTTTTCTCAAGATTATAAAAATATTCATAAAATCTTCACAAATGTATATTACGCAGATTCATTATATAAAACAGGCAATTATGAAACGGCTGTAAAATATTATAAGAAAGCGATAAATGAAGATTATATAAAATCAATAATATTCTATAACTTGTCAGAATGTTATTATTATCTCAATGATACAATAGAATCTGTAAAATACTATACACGGGCGATAAAATCAAACTGGGTTTATCTTGATACTTCATATATTACAAACAATGAAATCAATATTTTTCTTAACGAAAAATTATCGAATGAATATATAGACTTACTTTACAAAAATTGTGAAAACTATAACAAACTATCTGCAAATATCAACGAACAACTACGCCAAAAATTTTTATACAGAAAAGAATTAGACCAGCAATTTAGAGGTCGGGCAAGTTCGGATAGTATTTGGGCAATTCAAAAAAAAAATGATGTTGATAATCAAAAATTTTTAGATAGTGTAATAAATGTTTATGGTTATTGGACAGGTATTGATTTAATTGGTGAAGATGGAGCAACTGCTGCTTTTTTGTTTGCTCAACATGCAGATGATGATGTGAAATTTCAAAAAAAATGTTTAACCCTAATGAAAAAAGGATTAAAAAATAGGAATATAAACCCACAACATTACGCAATGCTAGTGGATAGAATTATGCTAAAAACATGTGGTTTTCAATTGTTTGGTTCTCAATGTATTGTAAAAGATAACAAATATATTGCCCGTCCGTTGTATGATGCTAAAATTGTAAATACATTAAGAAAGCATTTTAATATGTCTCCGCTTGAAAACTATTTGGAAAATATGACTAAATCATTTATCAATATAAATATTAAGAATGAAAAATAAAAATATTGAAAATATAACAATAGAAGAACTAAAGGAATTAAGTTTCGATATTGAATTTACAAAATTTTGGCATATCAATAAAGACAGTACAAAAATATGTCAGGATTGCGAATATCGGTATATGTGTATTGATGACAGAATGCCAATAAAAGTTCAAAATGGAGAATTTTTTTATAAAACAAAATGTCCATATAATCCATATATTTGTAAATGGCAAGGCGAAGAAGGTTACGTTCCTATTGAAGAATGCGGAACTTCCGGCAAAGAAACAGGTTTTGTACCTGATGAGGCTAAAATAAAAAAATTAAACCAACAAATCTGGTCAGAATAAAAAACAATGAAAGAAAGCAAAAACCTCGAACTTCGTTCTGAACCTATAACCGAAATACTTGGCACTCCGCCAATTTTAACAAATTTGTAGTCGCAGTGAATTATATTTTTATTTCTCAAAAAACTTGAATATCGAAAAAAAAGGATTATTTTTGTAGTAAATATCTGAAATATGCCACATTATCTTGATCCTAAAAACGATTTGGTTTTCAAACGAGTGTTTGGAGAACACCCCGACTTGCTCATTAGTTTTCTAAATGCGTTGATGCCGTTAGAAAAAGGAAATATCATTGAAAGTGTAGAATATCTTACGCCGGAGTTAGTACCTGAAAATCCGTTAAAAAAGTTTTC
>JAITXI010000089.1 GCA_031284905.1 Bacteroidales bacterium | reverse complement strand
CGAACTTTCATAAAAACCTTTCGATTCGTAATCTGTTGCATCGTAGCCTGAGGGTAAAATATTTTTCTCCTCTAATAAAATATGTAATACGCCTTGGGCTTGACTTGCATCGCCACTTTTTTTTATTGATACTATGTCAAAATGTAATAGCAATTCTGCCGGCAAAAAATATGTTATTATTTCATTTTCCATCGCTTTTTTTGATTACAAATTTAATAAATTTGTATTTATTTTGTTCTTGTTTTTTAAAATTTATTTTTGCTTCTCCCCATAAAATACGTCTGTCCCTTTTTCCCCCAAAATAAAATCCATTTGAAATATATTATACACGTACTTTAATAATTATTTTTAGCAAAACTCAAAAAAATTTTTGAGTTTTGCTAAAAATTTATTACTTTTACCGAAATAATTTTCTTAATAAAATATATTATTTATGAAACAAAATTTAACATTTAATCGCTCAATCATTGCTTCAACTGAAAGTAAAATTGATGTAAATTCTTTCGATTTGAGTATGGAAGCATTTGAAAAAAAAGAGTATTTAAACTCTTTCGAGCTTTTGCTAAAATACATTAATCCGGCAATTAAAGAATTATATGGAAATCCCGAAGGAACAGAATTTTATATCCCTCACGGCTCCATAATTGTATCAATCAAAATTGAAGATAATCAATTAAAAATTTCAGCTCCTTTCTTAGCCTTGCCGGAAAAAGGGAGAATCCCAATGATGCGACAAATTGCAGTGCTGAATTTTAGTAGTTTAAACATGATACAAATAAAATTAAAAAACAATGATAAACTTTTCTTTGAATATGCTTGTCCAATTGAGTTAGTTCAACCATGGAAAATTTATGATGTTTTGGACGATATTTGCTACATGGGGGATAAATATGATGACGAATTTATAACAAAATTTGGCGCCACCAGAATTTATGAACCAAAAATAACGCCATACGATGATGTTTTATTAAATAATATTTACGACATAATTCAATTAAGTTGTAAAGAATGTATGGATGCTGTTACCTATTTTGAAGGAATTCGTAAATACGGTTCCGTATGGAATATAATATCTATTACCTTATACAAAATTTTATATTACGCTTATCCGCAAGGACAATTACTTAACGATTTGAACAGAGCAGTACATGAAATGGACAGAGACGATATTCCTTTAACCGACATTAATGCAGATGCTAAAAAAATAGTACAACGCCTTCAAAAAATGACAAAAAAAGAATTATCAGAAGATTTGTATTTTACAGAAACATTTGTTCCATCAAAACGCCGTTCTATACTAAAAAATATTCAAGATAATTTTGAAGATGAATATGATAGAGCAACTAATGCTATTGAAGCAAAAGATTATATAACTTGCGGAATCGTAGTTGTTTATAATTTCTATTCTCTCTATTTTTATAATAATTTACAAGACGATGTAAACGATTTGGTTGTACAAGCAATGGAAAAAGCATCAGCAAAACCATGGGAAGAAGCAGCACCAATATTATATAAAGCTATGAAAAAAATCATGGATGGGGATTTAACTTTAGAAAAAGAAGAAGAGTCAAAAACTAACACAGAATTTGACATGTCAGCTTACATGAATGTTCTTAAAGAAAACATGCAAAACATTAATATGCAAGAATTTGCAAAAAATATGCAAGAAATTGCAGCAATATTTAGTCAAAATAAAAAAGAAGAAAAATAAAAAATAAAATTATGAGACGCGAAAACAATATATATAATGTGGTTTTTAAAGTAAATCACGCAGGTGGTTCGGGAAGTTGTTTTTTTCTAAAACAATATAATTTATTTATAACTAACTATCATGTAGTTGAAAGTTTCCAAACGGTTTCTATTGAAGATAACGAACAAAACAGGTATCTTGCAAATGTAATTTTAGTAAATCCTAAAGTTGATATAGCATTATTGTCGGTAGATCACGATTTTTCGTATCTTCCAAAACTTGATTTTTCAAAAGAAGATAAAATAAAAATCGGACAACAAATATATGTCGCCGGCTATCCTTTCGGAATGCCGTTTACATTAACAGAAGGTACAATTTCATCACCAAAACAATTAATGGATAACAGCTATTATATTCAAACAGATGCAGCTGTAAATCCCGGTAATAGTGGCTGTCCAATGTTTAATAGTAAAAATGAATTGATAGCTATCACTGTTAGCAAATTTACTGATGCCGACAACATGGGTTTTGGAATTCCATTATCATCTTTGCAAATTCCTTTAGAAAGTATAAAAAAATTAGATAAAAAAAGTTTTCAAGTACAATGTACAAGTTGCGATGAATTGATTTCTGAAGAAGAAGAATATTGCCCGTCTTGTGGAAATAAATTACCCGAGAATGTATTTAAAGAACGTAATTTAACCGATTTTGCAGCATTTTGCGAAGAAGCAATTGCCGATATGGGGATAAATCCGGTATTAGCCAGAATGGGTTACGAATATTGGAAATTTCATAAAGGAAGTTCTCAAATTAGAATGTTCGTTTACAGAAAATCTTATCTTTTCTGCACTTCTCCGATAAATTTACTTCCAAAGAAAAATCTAGAACCAATACTTAGTTATTTGATTTCTAACGATTTAACGCCATATCAATTAGGTTTGGATGATAATCAAATATTTATCTCGTACAGAATTCATATTTCTGATATTTTTTCGGAGCATGCCGAAGAAATCAAAAAGAATATTACGCAATTAGCTTTCAAAGCAGACGAATTGGATAATTTCTTAGTTGATAATTATGATTGTGAACTGTCAGAATATGCTAAAAAATAAAAAATAGTTTTTTTGTTCCATTTTATCAAAGAAACTGTCATCATAAATAGATACAGTTTCTTTTTTGTATTTAATAACTATCAGAAAATTATGTTTTTATAGACGTAGCAAGTTATTTATATATTGCCACTATACTTTATAGCTAGCGTGACGTGCTAATACTAAATTGCTATCATAGTATGCAATATTAAACAATATTTTTCAACAATAACATATCTAAATGCCATATTGTAGATTTTTAAAAATAATATTATTTGCTAATTTGATAGCGTTTTTGTATAATATACAAATTTTCGGATTTGATAATAAATAAGATGGATTTATTAATTAACTTATACCAAACTTAGGATTTAATATTATCATAAAAAGTATTTTATCCATTTACCGACAAGTTCACCGAATTTGTTTAACTTAATTTTTTTTCTATGATTATTTTTTGTTATCTTTGCATTCGTTAAAAATTCTTAAAATTTAATATGGATAAAAAATCTCTTATCGGAATTTTACTTATAGCAGTAGTCTTTATCGGCTATTTGCTTATCTCAAATTATTTCAAAAAAAAAGATGTTGAAAATAATAAAAATATCAAAACAACAAATATTGTTTCCGACACTATTTCAAACAAAGAAGCAACTCTTGATACAACAAAAAATATAGCTGAAAATCAAGAAATAACAAATCCCATTATTAATAATAATGAAGATTCGTTAAATAATCTTAAAAAATTTGAAGATTATGGGATTTTCAGAGATACTATAGAAAAAATTGAGGATTTTTTTGTGGTTGAAAATAATAAGTTAAAAATCACTTTCACAAATAAAGGCGGAAAAATTTATTCTGTTGAAGTAAAAGATTACAAAACTTTTGATAACTTGCCGTTAGTGTTATTTACAAATAACGAAAATTCTTTGTTTGGAATTGAATTTAATGCAAATGGGAAACCAATTATTACAAATGATTTAATTTTTACAACGGATGTAAAATCAAAAAATATTGTTGTCGAAGATACTACTATTATTTCAATGAAATTAAAAATGAATAATTTGCAATATCTTGAATATCAATATATTATTTCGCCAGACGATTATATGATTGATTTTAATATCAATTTTGTCGGACTTGAAAAAGAATTGCAAAATAATGCTTATGTTACAATGAATTGGAATGCGGAAATTCCGGGTCTTGAAAAAGGTAAAAAATGGGAATCCGATAATACAACAATATTTTTGAGAATGGCTGACGGAGACATTGAAAATCTTGGAGAACGTAAAGACAAAGACGATTTTACCAGTGCCGGAAATATGCAATGGATTGCTTACAAACAACAATTTTTTTCCTCAATTTTAATAGTTAAAAATTATCTCAGTTCTCCTAGTGTAACTCTCGAAAAAGTAAATGACGATAATAGTAAAATACTAAAAAAATTCAATTCTGAATTTACTTTTAATTTAGAACATAAAAAAGAAGAATCACAGCAATTTAGCTATTATTTTGGACCAAATAGTTTTTCAGTTTTAAAAAAATACGAAGATGCAAAAGGAGATGATTTAGATTTAGAAAAAATTGTTCCACTTGGTTGGGGTATTTTTGGCTGGGTAAACAGATTTTTAATAATTCCTATTTTTAATTGGTTAGGAAGTTTTATCAATAATTATGGATTAATTATTTTTCTCTTAACTTTGATTATTAAAATAATACTATTTCCGTTCACTTATAAATCTTATATGTCGTCTGCAAAAATGAAAGTTTTAAAACCGCAGATTGACGAATTAACAAAAAAATATCCACCGGAAAAAAAAGCAGAAGCCCAACAAGCGACTATGGCTCTATATAAAAAAGCCGGTGTAAATCCAATGGGAGGTTGTTTGCCAATGTTACTTCAATTTCCGATTTTAATTGCAATGTTTAGATTTTTTCCGGCTTCAATAGAATTGCGTCAACAATCTTTTCTCTGGGCGACAGATTTATCTTCTTATGATTCAATTTTTGAATGGACAACAAATATTCCATTAATTACATCTTTTTATGGAAATCATATTAGTTTGTTTACTCTTTTGATGGCAGTGTCGATGATTATTTCAACAATCATGACTCAATCAAATCAACCAAGTAATCAATCTATGCCCGGAATGAAAATGATGACTTATCTTATGCCGGTAATGATGATTATTTGGTTCAATAATTATTCTGCCGGATTAAGTTATTATTATTTACTTGCAAATATTATCACAATTCTTCAAACTTTAATTATTCGTAAATTCTTTGTAAAAGAAAAAGATATTCTTGCACAAATGGAGAAAAACAAATTGAAAGTAAAACCAAAATCAAAATGGCAACAAAAAATGGATGAATTAATGAAAACCCAACAACAACAAAAGAAAAAATGAATTTAAGGTCTAAACACAAAAATGGATAATTCAACCCTAACTCACAGTTGATTTCTACAACAATTTCAATGTAATCGCCTTACTCGGTTTGGTGCGAGTTTACATCTGTAGCGATACCTGAAATTTCATTTATATTGTTGGGTATATCTTCTAATAACTTTTTTGTATTTTGTACGCCAACCTCATTTCCGTTATCGTCTTCACCAATCAAGATAATGCCACTTTGCACATTGGCAAAACCACATATCCATTTAAGATATTCGTCTTTCTAAATGGACTTTTAATCCCTAACTCCGCTCAATTTAGGTAGTTAAATTACATAAATAACTG
>JAITXI010000026.1 GCA_031284905.1 Bacteroidales bacterium | reverse complement strand
TAAAAAATATAAGACGAAATAAAACTTTTGAATGGAAAATAAATTTACCTACAATTGAACAAAATTTAGGAAAAATAATGGACGGATTAAATTTAGAAAATTTTATTGATAAAAAAATTGAATTAGAAACTTTGTTCTTAAAAGCAGAAAATTCTGATTACATTAAGGAAAATGATAAAAAAATCATCAAATTTATTTTTCCAAATTCTAAAATTATAGAAATTAAAAATAGTTCACATTGCTTGCATATTGACCAACCGCAAAAAGTTATTGAAGAAATTATGTTATTCCTGAATAATAATTTTTTAACCACACATTGAATATTATTCGTAGTAATTTTTTTGTAAATCAGTATGTTGTAAATTCTTAACTTAAATTTACGTTAAATTTATGAAAAAATTATCTATATTTGTAAAAAAAATATTATGAACTGTGACTTTTACAATGTAGCAAAAAAAATTTCATATTTATTTCTATTTTTATTCGTTTTTATATTTTCATTTTCACAAAATCAAGATTTTAAATCTATTCATCAAACTGAAATTGAATATTATAATTCTTTGAATAAAGAAGAAGAGGATTTTAGGCAAATGAATATTCCTACAAATATTAATATGAATAAATCTGTTAAATCATGCAATTTGAATAAAATTGTTTTTGGTTGGCATCCATATTGGTCTGCCGGATTGGAAGCAAATTATGATTGGTCTGCCCTTTCTGATTTTACTTTTTTTTCTTATGAAGTTAATGCAACAACAGGGAATGCTGCAAATACACATAGTTGGGCTACATCGGCGGCTGTAACAACAGCACTTTCGCATGAAATTCGAGTGAACTTATGTGTTACTTTATTTTCTGACCATGCTACTTTTTTTGCAAGCTCTTCATCTCAACAAACTCTGATTACTAACCTTATAAATGCTATTCAATCACGTGGAGCACACGGAATTAATATTGATTTTGAAGGAGTTCCTTCTTCATGCAGTATTCAATTTAATAATTTTTTAGTAAATCTTTCTACTCAAATGCATAATGCTAATCCAAATTTTAAAGTTAGTGTTTGTCTTTATGCTGTGGATTGGAATAATATTTTTGATGAAACTTTACTTGATCAATATATTGATTATTATACACTTATGGGATATGATTATTATTATAGCGGCAGTACTATTGCAGGTCCAACAGCTCCTCTTTATACTTTTAATGCTTTTGATTATAATATTGCAAAATCAGTTAATTATTATATTTCTCAAGGAATAAGTCGTGAAAAACTCATTTTAGGTATTCCTTATTATGGTCAGGAATGGAGTACAAGTAATCAAACTATTCCTTCTGCTACAACAAGTTCAGGAGCTTCAAGAACATATCTTACAATAAAAACAAATTCTTCCGGTTATTATTCTAGTCGTCAATTCGATTCGATTTCTGTTTGTCCATATTATGTTTTTAACAACGGTTCAGCTTGGAAACAATGCTTTTGTGATGATGAAATTAGTTTGGCTGTAAAATACGATTTTGTAAATATGCTTGATATTGCAGGAGTTGGAATTTGGGCATTAGGCTATGATGACGGCTATACAGAACTTTGGGATATTATTAAAGAAAAATTTACAGATTGTAGGATTAATCCTTGCAGTGGTGTTTTTTATGATTTAGGAGGACCTGATAAATTCTATTTTAATAATTCGGATTATAGTTTCACAATTTCACCTGACGGAGCTTCACAAGTGATATTAGAATTCCCAATTTTCGACATTGAAGCAGGAAGCGGTACAACTTGCAATTATGATTATCTTGAGATTTTTGACGGTAATTCAATTACTGCACCAAGTTTAGGAAGATTTTGTAATTCAATAGGAAATCCGGGTACAATTATTTCTACAGGAAATGCAATTACGTTAAAATTTCATTCTGACGGTGCAACAGTAAACGCAGGTTTTAAAGGCGTTTGGAACTGTATATCAGATAACGAAAATCCGGTAACTGAAATTATTGCAGACGAATGGCAGTCGGAAAGTTTTGAAGTAAATTTTACAGATACGGATAATGAAGATGTCAATTTAAAATTTTATCAAGTTCTTGATAATGATGGTTCCGAGTGGCGGGCGAATCAGAATTTTGGTTTCTTTAATGATAATTTTACATCTGAAATTCATTCAGATTGGGTTAATTTATCGGGTTTATGGTTAGTTGAAGATGGAAATTTATTGCAAACGGACGAAATCACATCAAACGAAAATTTTTATACAAATGTCATGCAAAATAGTCAAAATGAATATTTGTATCATTGGCAAATGAAACTGTCGGGTTCCGGAAATAATCGAAGGGCAGGAATTTATTTCTTTTGTGATAATCCAACTTTGACTTATCACGGAAATTCGTACATGGTTTATTTTCGTGCCGATGTTAATAAATGCCAGATTTATAAAATTGTAAATAATGTAATTGGCGATCCGGTTACTAATGATAATGTTGTAGTAAATCCGAATACTTGGTACGACTATAAAGTTATTTACAATCCAAATACAGGAGTAATTAAAACTTACCAAAATAACATTCTGGTTTCTCAATGGCTTGATGCAAATCCGCTTCAAAATGGAAATTCAATTGCATTAAGAACAGGTGGTTGCATAGCTGCTTATGATGATATAAAAGTTTATAAATCAAGGGTTTCTTCAGAAATAATTACAGTTGGTGAAAATTCAGAAGTTCGTTATCAAAATCAAAATTTTAATTCTCCGGCTTGTCGTATTGAATCAATTATTACAGATGTTGCAGGTCATTTTTCCGATATTACTTCATTAAACGTAAATATTGATAGAACTGCTCCTGAACCCGTATTGTATGTTTATGATGGCGAATTTTTCGATGTTGATACGGTTTTTTCTAATTTTGAAATCTCAGCAAATTGGGCATCTGCTTTTGAACCAAACTCGCAAATAGTTGAATATCAATATTGTATTGGCACTTCACCCGAACAAAATGATATAAAAAATTGGACTAGTTGCGGATTAAATAATGCTGTAACAATTTCAGAATTAAATCTTTTAAATTCACTTCTTTACTATGTTTCTGTTAGAGCAAAAAACACTGTAAATATGTTTTCCGGTATTACTTCAAGCGATGGTTTTGTCGTTGAAAATCCAATTATTAATAATAAAATAATAGATTCTCCTAAATTTGAAATTTTTCCCAATCCCGTATCAGATTATTTTGAAATAAAATCAGATATTACAAATTATCAAATTGAAATTTTCAATATTTCAGGAATAAAAATTTTTGAAGATTTTAATAATAAAATTATTGATGTCAGTAGTTTTATTAGCGGTGTTTATACGATTAAATTTTCATCACAAAACAATGTTGCTATATTATTATTAATTGTAAATTGATTTATCTAAAAATCACTAATTAAATAATTGTATTTCAGCAATTTTTATATAAATTTCTGAAAATTGTTTGCTGTACTATACAATTATTTATATAAAATAGAATATACTAATAGCGGATATTTTTTAATAAATGGTCGTTATGCTTTTGAAATTGGTGGTAAAAACAAAACTACTATGCAGATAAAAGATATAAAAAATGCTTTTGTTGCTGCCGACAATATCAAATATGGACATCATAATACTATTCCATTATGGTTGTTTGGTTTTTTATTAGATAAAAATAAAAAAAGAGACTGCCCTTTTAGACAGTCTCAACGTTAACAAATGAAAAACAAAAAAAAATTACCAAATATATGCCCATTTGTCTTTCGGCAAACGCATATTTGTATTTTCTTTTATATCGAATGCTGTGAAGAAGTCTTCAATACCTTGTAATTGAGCATTAACTCTCCATTTTCCGATTGCATGTACATCTTCTTTTGTACGACGAATAATTTCTTCATTTCTAATATTTTGTCCCCAAACTTTTGCATAAGCTAAATAAAAACGTTGTTCTGCTGTAAATCCGTCAATTTTTTCGGGAGTTGTTCCGTTAAGAGCTTTTTTAAGAGCATCAAAAGAAATTTTTAATCCTCCGTAGTCTGCAATATTTTCACCTAATGAAAGTTGTCCGTTTGCGTGTAATTCGTCCAAAACAACGATTTCATCAAATCTATCAACTAAAACTTGTGCTCTTGTTTCAAATTTTTCCGAATCTTCTTTTTGCCACCAATTATTTAGATTTCCATCTTTGTCGAAATTTCTTCCTTCGTCATCAAATCCGTGAGTCATTTCGTGTCCAATTACTACTCCGATAGCACCATAATTTACAGCGTCATCAGCATCAGCATAGAAAAAAGGAGGTTGTAAAATTCCGGCAGGGAAACAAATTTCATTTGTTTGTGGCTGATAATAAGCATTTACTGTTTGTGGTGTCATCAACCATTTTGTTTTATCAACAGGAAATCCTATTTCTGCAATATTTTCATCAAATTCAAATTCATTAGCTCTCATAATATTACAGAAGAAATAATCTTCAGCAATATTTAATATTGAATAATTTTTCCATTTATCAGGATAACCAATTTTTACTGTAATCAAATTTAATTTTTCTTGAGCTTTTGTTTTAGTTTCTTCGCTCATCCAATCTAAATTTTTTATTCTTTCAGAGAAAGCAGTTTGAATATTTTTTACAAGAGTTTCCATTCTTTGTTTTGATTCAGGTGGAAAATATTCTTTTACGAACATCTGTCCAACAGCTTCTCCCAAACAACCATTAACTACGTTTACAATTTTTCTCCAACGCGGTTGTTGTTCTTTTGCACCTGATAAAAATTTCCCATAAAAATCAAAATTTGCATCAACAACTTCTTTATTTAACCAAGAAGCGGCATCTCTTAATACAACCCATTTCATATAAACTTTTAAAATTTCAATATCTGTTGAAGAAAGTAAAGTATTAAGATTTTCAAAAAATTTAGGTTGCATCACATTAATATCACCAATTTTTTTTACTCCAATTTTATTAAAATATTCGTTAAAATTAAAATTTGGATAATTTTTAGTAAGTTTTTCAATATTAGTTTTATTATTAGTGATAAAAGGGTCTCTTAGCTCTACATTTGTCATAGAATTTTGAGCCAAATTTTCTTCTAATTTATAAATTTTTTCAACATTTTCTTTTACATCTTTAAAATTTGCTATAGTTAGCATTTTTTCAATAAATTCGTGATATTTAACTTGAATATTTTTTGAATTTTGGTCTGTTTCTGTATAATAATCTCTGTTTGCAAGACCTAATCCTGATTGATATAAATTTGCTATAGTCATATTTGCATCATCGCTATCGGCAGCGCCATAAATTCCGAATAAGATTGGAAATCCTTCACGATGTAATTTTGCGATTAAAGTTGGAAGTTCATTTTTTGATTTAAGATTATCAATTTCGCTCCAGATTGGTTCTATTGCAGCAAATTTATCTGTTTCAAATTTGGAAGTATCCATTCCCATATTATAAAGTGTAGCAATTTTCCACTCAATAGAATTTTTTTCATTTTGTTGCATTGAAAGATTTGTGATAATATCATTTATTTTTTGATTATTATCTTTGCCTAATTGGTCGAAACTTCCGAATCTGCTTTCTTCATCAGGTAGCGGATGATTTTTCTGCCAACCGCCGGTCGCAAATTGATAAAAATCGTCAGAAGGAGATACTGTTGTATCTAAATCTTTCAAATCAATTGCTTTTACAATATTATTTTCGTTTTCTGTTTTCATTTTTTGCCCACATGATATTAATAAAATACTGACTAATGTTAAAATACTGATTTTTTTCAAGCTAATAGTTTTCATTTGCGTTTTATATATATAATTATTTAATTAAACAGTTTAGTTATAAATAAAAAAAGGCTCAAAAAGAGCCTTTTTTATCTTTAAAAAAAATTAATCTCTTCTGTAATTGTTTCTGTTGTTATTGTTATTGTTATAACCACCACGATTAAAATTCTTTGGTTTTTCTTCACGAGGACGAGCTTCGCTAACGCTGATAACTTTACCGTCATATTCGGCTTGGTTTAATTCGTTAATTGCTTTAATTGCTTCGGATTTTTCTGGCATTTCAACAAAACCAAAACCTCTTGAACGATTAGTAAATTTGTCTGTAATCACTTTTGCTGAAGATACTGTTCCATATTCTGCAAATAATTCTTGCAAATCGTTATCTTCAACTTTAAAACTTAAATTTGATATATATATGTTCATAAAAAAATAAAATACTTTTCTTTTTGATATTAAAACTTGAAAAAGTGATACATTAAATTAACTAACGACATTTGTCCAAAATTTTTCTTTATCAACTTTACAAAGGTAACACTTAATTTTGATTTTCAAAATTTTTTTTTCAAAATTTTTTTCTTTCAATTAATTGAGAAAAAAAATCTATTTTAATACCAAATCTATTTCTAATATTTTCATTATTAAAGTATTGCAATTTATTATATTTTATTTATAGAATAGTTTTTTGAAAATTTCAAATTTATTTTTTTTTTATTCAGAGAAAACAACTTATTTTTTGTAAAATAAATAATTCAACTTTCGCAAATCCTGAACGAATTTTGACTAGTCGTGGTCGGAAGAAAAACAGTTATATAAAATCTGATTATCAATAAATATTGTTTATGGAGCAGGTAATTTTACTTTATTCAAATCACCACCGGCTTGAATAACAGCAATAGCAATTATTAATTCTTGAACTTCTATTTCCATTCTTCTTTATAGCTGTTTTGTAACCTGTCAGATTTACTTGTTTATAAATCATTATTAGCATAGCTACAATCAATGTCATATGTTTGAGTTCTCCATCGTTAAAACGCTTAAATGATATATCAAACTCTTGTTTTACATATCATTTTCTATTTTTCATCAATCGACAAACAAACAACAAGCCTTCTTTAGATTTCATATTTCCTAAAGAACTTGCCGAAGATAATACGCGGTCGAAAATATAAACGTTTGCTTTATCATTTGTTTTCTTAAAATGTTCCATTATATTTTTGGGAAGTGCATTGGTTTCAGAAGCGTATTTTTCTTCTTATGTTCATTGCTACAACTCATTCTAACTCGTAATTTGCTGGAGGCTTCCGATACCAAAGAACTATCTACGCGTTGAAGTTTCAAACCTGAAATTGTTTTACTTGGATATAATTCGGAAAATTTCAAATATATATTCTCATAAACCTGCTCGAAATATGCAACGTTCATCACTGCTTATACTAAATTGCTATCATAGTAGGTAAGGGGTTAAACAGTATTTTTCAACAATAACATGTCTAAATGCCATATTGTATATTTTTAAAAAATAATATTATTTGCTAATTTGATAGCATTTTAGTATAAGACCTTCAATAGTGATAGAAGAGGTTCAAGAAAATTTGTATATTGCAGTAAACAATTTATTATCAGACAAAGAAAAAATAAAATCTATTACTGAATTTAAGTTGATATTAGAGGTTATACAAGGCTGTATGATAGCTGATTGGTATTATTATTGTTTAGGAAAGTAAAATAACGAAACGCTAAACATTATTCGTTAATTATCAATTTATATATCCCATCAATTCATATAGTACATTTTTTTGTATAATCTCCTCTTCTGTATAGGCTTCTACTTTTTCACTAAATAACCATACTTTATTTGAATATTTTAGCGCTATGTCAATATCATGAGTTGATAGAATTACACAAATATTTTTGTCTTTTGTCAAATGCAATAAATCGACAAAAAGTTTCTGTTTTGTATAATAATCTAAAAAGGCTGTTGGTTCATCAAGTAAGATTATTGGCGTTTGTTGTGTTATTGCTCTACCAATCATTGCCCTTTGTCGTTCACCATCGCTAATTTCATATAAGGCTTTATTTTTTAAATTTGTAAGATTAAAATTTTCTAAAACTTCTGAAATTATTTTTTTGTCGATTTCTGTCTTTTTGTCTAATATATTTGTATATGGAGAGCGACCTAATGCAATCAAATCGTAAACACTTAAATTAGAAAAAAACTCCAATCGCGATGGCACAAAACTAATTAATTGAGATTTTTCTTTTATTCGTAATTTTAAAAAATCTTTATTTTCAACAAAGATTTTTCCTGATATTGGTTTTTGTATTCCTGAAATTGTATTTAAAAACGTACTTTTTCCTACTCCATTTCTGCCAATTATACTAATAAAGTCACTTCGAGAAGCACAAATATTTATTTCTGCCAAAATTGGGTTTTTATATCCTATTAATAAATTTTTTGTCTCTAAAATGATGTTATTCATATAATTATACAATTGTACGTTTGTTTTTAATTACTATCCAAATAATAAAGGGAGTGCCAAGTATTGAAGTGATGGCGTTAATTGGCATTATTCCATTTGCTGAAATAATATGCGTTAAAATGTCTCCGCACAACATAAAACAAATTCCAATAATTATTGATGACGGAATTAAAATAAAATGATTTGAACTATTAAAAATCCAGCGAGCTATATGTGGCGCGACTATTCCTATGAAAGCTATAGGTCCGCAATATACTGTTATCGCTCCTGTTAAAATACTGACAACTGAAAATATTGAAATTTTAATTATTTGGACATTAACACCCATAGTTGTTGCAAAATTTTCTCCTGGTAAAATTAAATTCAATGATTTTGAAATTGAAAATATTATTATTATTAAAATACTGATGATTGGAAATAATAAACAAATATCCTTAAACGAAACCGAAACCAAACTTCCCATAGTCCATATTATGTACGATTTTAAACTTATATCGTTTGCAAAATATTGAAGAATACTAACAACTGCACTTATCACACCGGAAATTAGAATTCCGATTATTAAAATACTTAGCATATCTTTTATTCTTGCTGATACTGCTAAAATTAAAAACAGAACCAATCCGGCTCCTATTGCTCCCGAAATTAATAAAACTGTATTTGAATTTATCGAATTTTCAAAAAATGCAGATGTTCCCAAAACTACTATCGCTACTCCTAAACTGGCGCCACTACTAATTCCCAAAATTGAAGGATCTGCCAATGGGTTACGAAAAATTGTCTGCATCAATAATCCGGAAACAGACAAAGCTGCTCCTGACAAAATGGCTGCAAAAATTCTCGGAAATCGAAATTCTTTAATTAATAAATAATGGTTTCCTTCTAAAGTATCAAAAATATTGAAAAATTGAAAAATTTCTTTAAATGAAATTTCAGAATTTCCCGTATTAAAATCAAGTACAAATAATATGATTGAAATGATAATTATTAAAAAAAATAATATTATTGTTTTTTTATTCATCTTTTTTCAGAATAAATTAATTTTTCATTAATTCTTTTTGTTTTCATTCTGTTAGGATTGAATCGTTCGGTAAAAATATTAGAAACGGAAAATTCTCTCATGTCGTTAGGCATGTGTCCAAATAAAATGCAAAAGATTGCATACCTAACGGCATGCAAAAATGTTAATAAAAATAATATAATTGTTTGAGATATCACCATTCTTTATTTTACTTCTTGATAATAATATAAATCTGAATATTTGAGATTTTTATTGTAAAAAATTGTATATAAGTCATTTAGGATAATATCTGGATGTACAATTCCTGATTCCCAAAAATCATTTCCACCAGTTTTTGAGATTCTTTTGTTATTGTTAAAAATTTGAGAATTTTTCAAAGGTAAAAATTTTGTCAGGCGTTGGTCTGTCCCACAGATTTGTGATTTAGTGGTATATTCATTTGGATTTAACCAAATATCAATATCATTTGCAGAATCAAAAATTTCTTCTATTGAATGCGGAACACTTTCAGATGAATTATTATTACTATATATGTAGTTGCCTCCGGCTTCTGAAATAAAATTTGCAAAAAATGAATTTCCGCCCGGAATCCACCAAGTTCCTTTCCAAGGTAAACTCACTAAAACTCTCGGTTTGTTTATTTTCTCCTGTAAAATTTTTTCTGTCAATTTATTATAATTCTGACATATACTGTCAAAATATGTAGTAGCAAGATATAAATCATCAAAAAAACAAGCAAAAAATTTTATCCATTCACTTCGTCCCAATGGAGTAGTTTCCAAAAAATCGCCTACATAAATTATTGGAATTCCAATATCTATTAATTTTTGATATACTGCAATACTATTATTATCAACAGCATAAGCAAAAACAATATCCGGATTTAATGAAATTATACGTTCGTAATTTATTTGTTTTTCATATCCTACTTCTAAAATTTCTCCTTGTTCGATTTTCTCTCGGATTTTTTTGTGATAAACATAATTTGTACCACTTATACCTTTTATTGTTTCTATTTTTCCCAAAGTAGAAATAAAAGCGCAATGTGTTGTAGATAAAGCAATTATGCTTCTAACCGGGATTTTTATAGATTGAAATTCCGAATTTGGGGTTCCTGTTTTATATAAAAAATAATTATTTGTTTTATTTTCGCCATTTCCAAATCTGTTTTTTACTTTCAATAAATATCCGGGTTCAATCGTTTTTATTTCAAAATTATTAGAATATTTATTTTGTATTGTTTCAGTTATTTTATTATTTATTTTAGGATTATTTTGACAAGACAAGCAAAAAACAAAAATTACATAAGCAAATAATATATTGGAGATAGAAATTTTAATTGTGATAATTTTATACAAAATAAACGGTATTTATTGATTTTTCCAAATTAAAAAATTAATGACTATAAAATGAGACAGACGCATTTTATGGGAATAAGCAAAAATAAATGATAAAAAAATATAATTATTTAGTGGTATATTATTGTCGTATATTGATAATAATCAGCCCAATTCGGCATTTGCTGAAATTTTTGATTTTTTGTAATTAATTAGGAGGTATAGTTAAGAAATTATAACCGTTGAAAGACATTTTAATTTCGTCAAAAATATTTTTATCATTTTTGCGAGCCGAAGAAATAAAACTTGAGACAGAAGTATTTTATGAGGAGAAAGCAAAAATATTGTGAAGTCTAAAGAGGAAAAAAGCGTTATCAGACACACCTCTTAAATTAGCACGAAAGAGTTTTATTTTAGCATTAGTAAGTCTATTATGAAAAAAGTTTAAAACAGTTTCAAGATGATTTTTGACAGAGTTAGCAACCGTATGGAAATAAGTTAATTTTTCTTTAAAAAAATTGCCAATTCTTGGGTTATTTTACAGCCTTTTAATATGAATGAAAAATCGTTCCGTATTTCTTTTCTTTTTGTTGCTTTGTCTCGCCAACGGCGGCGACGTAGCTTCAATAAAACTTTCTTCCCTCTTATGGGAAAATCTTGTATCTCCGAACTTTCATAAAAACCTTTCGATTCGTAATCTGTTGCATCGTAGACTGAGGGTAAAATATTTTTCTCCTCTAATAAAATATGTAATACGCCTTGGGCTTGACTTGCATCGCCACTTTCTTTTATTGATACTATGTCAAAATGTAATAGCAATTCTG
>JAITXI010000004.1 GCA_031284905.1 Bacteroidales bacterium | reverse complement strand
TTGCTTCTCCCCATAAAATACGTCTGTCCCCATATTCCTGAAGAATACTATAATGAAAACTAAGAAGAAAATATTAATACTGACAGGTAATAAAGATATTTAACTTTCGCAAGTGATATCTCTTGTGAAAGTTAAATTATAATATTTCTAAATTAATTATAATTTTTTCAAAAACCTCAAAAAAAATTTGTTTCTTACAAAAAACAGCTTTAAATTTGCTGAAATATTTGAAAATGTAAAAATAAAAAATTTTAAAAAAATATTATAATAGCGTTTTAGCTTATTTGGTTACTGAAACTTCGCAATTTCAAAACCGCCAAAATAAAGCAAATAAACGCTCACGAGAAATCGTGGGCTTTATTTATTTGGTGGTTGGGTAGCGAAGACCTCAGTAACAAATAAAAAACAAAGTACCACGATTTTTATGGTTTTAGACGAATTTCATATTGGAAATATTATAAAAGCAAAATTAGACGAACAAGGAAGGTCAATAGCATGGCTTGCCAGTAAACTTCATATTGATAAAAGCGCATTTGGAAAATCTTTAAAAAATAATAATATAAAAACAGAAATATTAATTCGCATTTCTTGTATTCTTGAATATGATTTTTTTAAAGATATTTCTGAATATTTAAATAAAATTCATGATTAGCGTGGTAATTTTTGCCATAAAATGTGGCAAAAATTGCCACGCTAAAATGTGGTAGATAAAAAAATATATTTTACCTTTACAGAAAATTTTTAAACAAAAAATTTGGTAATAATAAAAATAAATTGTAATTTTAAAAACATTTAATTATGAAAAAGCAAAAAAAAAATTTATTAAAATTAGAAAAGGAAACGATTTCTGTATTAAACAAAGAACAATTAATCGGTGTTAAAGGTGGAGAAGAATTTACTTCTTTGCCTTGTCTTAAAGGAATTTATCATATTGCAACAATAACTGCCCCTATTGTAATTGCGATAGCAGATGCAATAGAAAGCGGAAGACATCAGCCGTCTGATAATGTAGATGTTAATGGTTATTGTTTAATATCTAATATTGATGTCTATTAAGTTGATATCTACGGCTAATTTTTAAGGAAAATATTCACATAAATAAACCGGATGAAAAAATTAAGAAAATACCTGAAATATTGTTACCAAACATTTTTTATATGTTTCTTAGTATTTTGTTTTTTATATGAATATTTTCCTTTATATTACAGGTATATAAGTAAATTAGAAGTTAAAGAAAATGATGTACGGGATATAAAGGAAGAATATTCAGGCAATAGTATTGCTTATTTTCACATAGTTGATTTTTCCGAACAATTTGATGTTGGGCTTGTTCGGTGGAATAAAGACACTATTAATCTTTGTTATATTGGAGAATATAACAAACAAGATATAGAGTGTCTTGAAAATTACATATTGTTGATAAACGATTTGTTAAAAGATAAAATTGTATTACGATTGAGGGACATTAATAATTCTAAATTAAATAATACTCAAATTAAAATTTTGTATATGCCGGAAAATTTCAAACTTCACAACGTAAATGCTCAAGGAGAAACATCTCCTTTTTTTAACGGTTTTACAAATGAAATTAAAGAAGCTGTAATATTCGTTACAAATCACGAAAACCAAAAGCGAAGAAATAAAATAGTTATACATGAACTATTACATGCATTAGGATTTATGGGACATCCTAACTCTATGTGGTATGCAGATTCTTTTTTATCTTATGAGTCTTTTACGGTTGATTCAATGCCTTGTTACGAAGCAGAAGCACTTAAATTATTATACGATAAAAGAATCCCAAACCATTATTCAAAGGAAAAATCCCATAAACAATTTTTACCAATAAAAGTTTATTTTGATGATCTTGAATTATATTTTAATCCTCTTTAGTCCATGAAAATTTTAAAAATTTTATTATATTCCATATCAATAATATTTATTGCAATTGGAATTTGTTTGTTATTTTCAGGTGAAATGTTTATGAGTCGTTTTTGGTTTTATCTTGCTTTTATTACCATTAGTTTAAATATATTAATTGATAATATCAGGTTAAGAAAAAACCTTAAAAAGAAGAATACTGAAATAAATTTATTGAAAGAAGTAAAAAACAGTAATAAAAAGTAGTTTTAAAATAAAAACGCATGAAAATAATAAATAAATTGTTATATTCCTTATCAATAATATTAATTGCAATCGGAATTTATTTTTTTATAGTAGGTTCTGCATTTATGTGGCGTCTTTGTTTTACTTTCTCTTTTATTGCAATTTACGTAAATAATTTAATTGATAATATCCGGTTAAGAAAAGAACTTAAAAAGAAAGATGCTGAAATAGATTTATTAATTAAAAATGGAGAAAAATAAAAAATTTTAAGCACATGAAGGTTTTAAATATAATATTATATGGCATATCAATAACATTTTTTGCAGTTGTAATTTATTTGTTTGTTGTTGATTTAGTGATTTTGTTTCGACTTGGGTTATTTATTTCTGCAATTTTATTTATTTTCAGTCTGATTACTGAAAATATAATATTACGAAAACAATTTAAAAAGAAAATAAAAGAAATAAATCTACTGAGACAAGAAAATGAACAGTAATAATCCGTTAGAGAACAGAATTGTTAATGCTCTAAAAAATATTGAAGAAAAAACAAATAATTTTCCAAAAACAAATGAAATTAATTTGTTTGAAAATTATTTAGATTCAATTTTTTTCAATTTGGAGTATTCCAATTACCTAAAAAACCAAAAAAAACTAAATGAGTTTCAAAAACACTTTGACGAATACTTTCAAACATTTACTATTTCTGTACAAAATAGGGAAATTGCTGTTAATTTATATGGAATGTCGGGCTTACTTTTAGCTTGTAATATTTTGTATAAAAATAATTGTTTAACAAATGTGAAATACAGTCAAAGCAAAGATTTTACAGAACTATTGCTAAAAGTTGCCATTGAACAACAAAAACGAAATAATTATGATTTATTCTCCGGTTCTGTTGGAAATATTATGGTTGCAGTTTCTTTAATCGAAAAACACGAAATTGTCGAGTACGAAAATTCTTTTATAGATTATTTTAAAGTGTTGGAAAAGACTGCGATTTCGGATAAAAATTCAAATGGTTTAAAATGGTATAGTTTGCATCCAATTTATAAAACAGAAATTTATAATTTAGGACTTTCTCACGGATTTATTAGTATTGTAGCGGTTCTTTGTAAAATTGCCGAAAAATTTACTGATAATGTTCAACTACAAACAAAATGTAAAGATTTATTACAAAAAATCACATCGTTTGTTTTATCGAACGAAATAAATTTTGAAAAACACAATTCCTTTTTCCCAATGTACAGTTTGGATTCGTTTGAGAATAAAATATATTCCAGCCGATTAGCTTGGTGTTACGGCGATTTAGGAATTGCCATTACATTGCTTCGTGCTGCGAAAGTATTAAATGATAAGCTATTAAATGAAAAGGCTGTTAAAATACTAATAAAAAATACAGAACGCAAAGATTATAAAATAAACAATATTTTTGATTTGTGGTTTTGCCATGGTACAAGTGGAATTGCATACATGTTTAAGAAAAGTTACGAACTAACAAAAAACGAACTTTTTAAGGAAACTACAGAATTTTGGATCAGTGAGACTTTAAATATGCTTGAATATGAAGATTATTTTGAATATACATTAAAAAAAAATCCAACGGCAAATAAAAATAATTATTCAAGTAAAAATTCTTTATCATTGATTACGGGTTATTCTGGTATTGGTTTAGTTTTATGCAGTTTTTTGTATCCTGATTTTAACAATTCTTGGGACGAAATATTTTTATTATCATAATTAAAAAATGAAAAATAATTTCC
>JAITXI010000175.1 GCA_031284905.1 Bacteroidales bacterium | reverse complement strand
ATACGCAATGCAGGCGTACAACTCAATCCATTAGGTACAAAAACTGTTACAGGAAGTGAAGGACAATATGAATTTACAGAACTGAAAGCAGGTGAATATACCTTGCAGGTAACCAAGACTGGCTATGCTGACCTTGTTAATTACAGCATGAAAGTAGAGGCAGGCAAAACTGCCAAAGGCGATGTGCAGATAGAAAAATTACCTGCTGCTTTACGAGTGTTAAATGCTAATGGACATGATATTGACACTCTTAACTTTGGTACTGAGCAGGATGTTGTAACCCGTTCTTTCAGTATTTTCAATGATAGTCCTGAAAGTTTAGAATGGCTGATAGAAGAAAATTGTTTATGGATTACTACAATAAGCAAGACTTTTGGCACGCTTCAAGCAGGAAAACAACAACCAATAAGTATTACTATTGACAGAGAAAAACTATCCGGAGGAAATAATAACACCATTCTTAATATTACGTCTGATAATGGAAATAAAGAATTATCCATAAGGGCAAATTTAATATCGGATATTATCTTGCAGGAACAAGGTATTGCAGTACAAAATACAGATATTAGTTCTGATAATATCAATTGGAATAATGCAAAAGAACAATGTGAAAATTCTATTGTAAGTGGATATACAAATTGGAGATTACCAACAATAGCAGAATTAACAGCAATATACAATAATAAACATATAATAAATGGACTAAAATATGATGAATATTATGTAGATAATGAAGAAGTTAAACAATGGACTTGGTATTATTATTGGACTTCTAATACTGAGGATGAAGGTACCGCTTATGTGATTAGTATGACTAACGGCTGGCAACTATCTCTTCTAAAACAATGTAGTTCTCTAAACGTTTATCTCAATGTCATAATATCCCCACGCTGTCGTTGTGTGCGTAGCCTACCATAAAAAATTAAAGAAAATGAAAAAGATAATTTATATAGCAATAGCAACAATGCTTATTTTTAGCAGTTGCAAAAAAATATCACCGGAAGAAGGTAGCATTGTTGGTTTTGTATCTAATGAACTTGAGCATGAGTTACAACGTGCTAAAATAACTTTGACAGACAATAATGGCAAAAAAGAAACTACGGAAACAGGTAGCGATGGCAGATATGAATTTCAAAACCTTACATTGGGGCAAAGCTATACAGTAGTAGCTGAACTAAGTGGCTATCACAGTGATACGATAACTACCAAAGTAGATAAAGTAGGAGTACGAGGTGATTTTGTACTAAAAGAAATAGCACTAAGAGTAAGTTCAACTTATATAGATGCAAGTACTAACAATTATACTGACTTTATTATTTACAACGATAGTCAAAGGGAAATGGCTTATTTGATAGAAAAAAATGTAAGTTGGTTAGAGTTGAGCAAGACAAGTGGTATTTTACAAGCTAAAAGTGCAGAACCAATACATATTATCATTGACAAAGGTTCTATGCCGCTTGGCATTACAGAAACAAAAATAATTGTAAATTCTTCTCATGAATTTGCAGAAATAACATTAAATTTATCTCGTAATCCTACTTTATATACATTAGAAATTACAGGTATAAATGCAACTTCTGCTATATTACATGGGCTAATTAGCGATGCAGGAGAACCTGCTTATACAGAAAGAGGATTTTGTTATTCATCTACAAATCAAACGCCTTCTATTACAGATATGTCAATTGTTTCTATGGGTAATGGTGTGTCTGGGCAGTTTTCTGACTCAATAAAATTCTTATCACAAGATACAAGATATTATACAAGAACGTATGCAAAAGTTGGCAATAATATTGTTTATGGAAATACAGAACAATTTCAAACTCAATTAAAACCAAGTATTACCATTGCTGATTATCTTGCAATATCAGACGGGATTGCCGTAATTTATTCATTTTCTGAAAACGCTACTGTATTTTATGCGTGGATTTATTCACAAACTACGCTCCCTGACACAGATAACAAGATAATTGAAGATTTAAAAACAAGAGAAGTAGAAGCTGTGAAAACCGACTGGCTTTATTATATAAATGATGGTATGGATGGAATAGATATAGAAGCCGGTAATGCATATTTTTGGTGTGCAATAGCAGAAGATGCTAATGGAAATATTAGTTCTTTATTGAAACAACCAATTCAAACGCCATCAAACATTTTTGTTCCACAAGCTATCCATACTAAAAAAAATCTTTCTAATGGAACTCTTAGTGTTGATATAATAAAAACTACTTTTTGTTATTCGTATGTTTCAATGTGGCAACAATTAGACGATATTGCCGAGATGAATTTACCAGATATTCTTTTTGCTTGGATATGTTATCGCAATTATGAATGGTTACAATATGATAACCTTATAAATTACGAAATTCAAACTAATATACAGCCCAATAAAACTTATGTAATTTATTCTTTGGGATATGATAATACAGGTGAAAATGGAGGTAAAATTGATAAACATTTTTTCAACAGAACTCAATGGAATATTCAGCCAAGTAAAAGTAATAATGTTTTTCAAAAGAATATACAGAAACTTCCAATATCATTTATGCAAGAAAAAATAATGGGTAAATTAATAAAATAAAAAAAATATGAAAAAAATAATAATCATACTAAGCATAATAATATGCAACAATGCTATTTATGCACAGAAAAAAACAACCTGCAAAGAGATAAAATATCCTTGTCTGGGCGAATATTATGACACAGAAGAATATTGGACGGGAGAAGGCGTATCTCATCCTACTCAATTTTTAGACAGTGCAATAATCCATGCTACTCATAGTGCGATTGCCGTCATTGGAATGAAAATGGTTACCTCTATTAAAGCAGTTGTTAAAGATTACAGCGATATAATGGACACAGCCGCAATAAACAGTTATCATTACGAGTTGATTTCCGAAAAAGTTACTGAAGTTGATATAGAAGATGTACAAGTTGTGTGTCAACAAATAACACGCGAAAAAAAAGGTAATTACATAGTATATGTGGTTGCACGTGTGCATAAAAAGAAAGTAGGAAAGTTTGATACTGAAAAATTTAAAGAACTTTTAGAAGAGAAACTTGACGAAAAATAAAAAAGAATTTATTAAAAATTATTGAAATGAAACATTTACTTACCTTATTTACCATTGTTATTTTTAGCATATCGGCAACTTTTGCTCAAAGCGATTTTGAAAAATACGCACAAGAACAAAAAACAGCTTTTAATAACTATTCCACGAAAGAACAAAAGGCTTTTAAAAATTTTAACGATTCTATTAATCGCGAATATGCAAAATATTTGGAAGAAACATGGAAAAGTTTTAATTTGCAAAAAAAAGAGGTGCCCATCAAAAAACCAATTACCAAACCGCCTGTGTATGACGAAAACTCAGCCAAACCGCAACCGCAAGAACTGCCGGTAGTAAAGCCACAACCGCCAACTCCGCAACTTGTACCTAAGCCCAAACCGCCACAAGAGCCTGAACCAAATTCTAAACCCGAAGCTCCAAAAGAAAATTTTATTAATACTTCATTTTTCGGAACAAACATAAAATTAAAATCTTCGGCTAAACAAAATTTGCATTTGGCAGATGTTTCGGAAAAAGCAGTAGCAGACTATTGGACTGCTCTTTCAAACTGTCAGTATGTCGATTGGGTTAACGATGCACAACGTATAAAAAACGAACAAAAACTAAACGATTGGGCTGTACATCAATTATTAAATACAATGTTCAAAACATATTTCACGAACGGTAACAATAACGAGCAAGTAATTTTTAACGTTTTCGTTTTCAATCAGTTGGGATATAAAGCCAAAATCGGGCGTAGTGCGAATAATCTATATGTGATGGCAGCTTTCAAGGAAGAAGTTTATAATACAACTTATTTTATTTTCAATGATAATGTTCGCTATTATGTTATAAATCCTTTACACACAGAACTAAGCAATATTCAAACTTGTTCGATGAATTATGGCGGAGCAACAAATTATGTGGTTTTATATCTTTCGGAGCAACCGGTTTTCAGTGCTGATAATCGTACTAAAAATTTAACTTTCAATAATAAGACTTATACAATAAATTACAATAAAAACAAGGTTGATTTTTATGATACTTATCCCTTGTCTTATTATACCGTATATGCAGAAGCTCCGATAGATAATATAACTTGGCAGTCGGTATTGTTGCAAATCAAACCCAATGTAAGCGGAAAATCGCAGGAAGATGCTGTAAATTGGTTGCTGCATTTTGTTCAAAATGCTTTTATCTATAAAACCGACCAGGATAATTCAGGTTACGAAAAATGGAACTTTGCGGAAGAAACCTTTGCATCAGATTTTTCTGATTGTGATGACAGAGCCATTCTTTTTTCACAATTAGTACGTCATTTACTTGGTATGGAGGTAGTACTGATATATTATCCGGGAGTACATTTAGCAACTGCTGTAAAATTTAGTAATCCAAATACCAAAGGTGATTATATTTCGGTAGATGGTCAAAATTATTTACTTTGCGACCCGACTTATATTGGAGCAAATCTCGGAATGGCTATGCCACAATTGCGAAATGTAGCAGTAGAGGTGATAAAAATAAAATAAGACGTGTAACTCAGCCTTTACCCACCAATCTTTTTCAACTGTAATAACAAGCAACGCTCTGTGTGATGTCGTTTCTGTAAAAGCGTTTTGTTTTGTCTGTTGTGAAAAATATTTTCCTATATAAAACATTATTTTCCTATTTCCAAATTTATTTTTAAAAAATGTAACAATATATTTTAAAAATGAGAAAGTAGAGAAAAAAGCATTAATTTTGTATCAGAAAATTTATATGATTGCAGTAAACAACGTTTCAGTACTTTTTGGAGGGTTTGAATTATTTTCAAATATCAATTTTATGATAAATAAAGCCGATAGAATCGGACTTGTCGGGAAAAATGGAGCGGGGAAATCAACTCTTTTAAAAATTATTGACAAACAAATTTCCCAAACAACAGGAACAATTTCAATGCCTTCCGACATAACTATTGGTTATCTTCCTCAACAAATGCCGTTATCAAAAAAAGATATAACAGTTTTTAATGAAGCATTAACTGCTTTTGATGAAATTTTAAATATGCAAAAAGAATTAAACGACATTCATAATCAACTTAGCGAATTAACTGATTTTTCAGAAAAAGAACATTCTATTCTTGATAGACAAAATCATTTAATTTCGTTTTTACAAATTCATGAAATTTCAAATATTGAAGGAGACACCGAAAAAGTTTTACATGGCTTGGGATTTTCAAGAGAAGATTTAGTTCGAAAGATTGTAGAATTTAGTGGCGGTTGGAGAATGCGTATCGAACTCGCAAAAATTTTACTCAAAAATCCTGATGTTTTATTATTAGACGAACCGACAAATCATTTAGATATTGAAGCCATTCAATGGCTCGAAGAATTTATAGAAAATTATAAGGGAGCACTTCTTCTTATTTCTCATGATAGAGCTTTTTTGGATAATGTTACAAAACGCACTATAGAAATTAATAATGGAAAAATTTTTGATTATAAAGTGTCTTATTCGCATTTTAAAATATTACAACAAGAACGTATTCAACAACAAACTGCTGCTTATGAAAATCAACAAAAATTAATTTCCGATACCGAAAAATTTATAGAAAAATTCAGATATAAAGCAACAAAAGCAAATCAGGTTCAATCTAGAATAAAACAACTTGATAAAATAGATTTAATAGAAATAGATGACCTTGATAATGTATCGTTAAGATTCAAATTTCCGCCGGCTCCTCGTTCCGGAGATATTGTAATTGAAACAACAGAACTTTCAAAACATTATGGTAAAAAATGTATTCTCAAAAATATTGACTTAGTGATTGAACGAGGCGAAAAAGTAGCTTTTATAGGAAGAAATGGTGAAGGAAAAACTACCCTGTCAAAAGTTATTGTTGGAGATATTGATTATGGAGGAACTTTAAAAATCGGACATAACGTTAAAATCGGATATTTCGCTCAAAATCAAGACGAATTATTAGATCCGGAACTGACTGTCTTTGAAACTCTTGATAATGTTGCAATTGGAGATGTTAGAACAAAACTACGAGATATTTTAGGTTCTTTTTTGTTCTCAAATGAAGATATTGATAAAAAAATAAAAGTCCTTTCCGGAGGAGAACGTTCTCGACTGTCTTTAGCAAAACTTCTACTCGAACCTTATAATCTTTTAATACTAGATGAACCGACAAATCACCTTGATATGCGTTCTAAAGATATTCTAAAACAAGCCCTGCAAAAATATGACGGAACTTTAATTTTAGTTTCTCACGACAGATATTTCCTTGATGGATTAGTAAATAAAATTTACGAATTTAAAAATCAAAAGATTTCTCTATACATCGGAGGAATTTACGATTTCTTACAAAAAAGAAAACTTAATAATCTCGCTGAAATAGAAATAAAAAATAAAATTCAAGCGGAACAAAATATAACAAAAATAAATTCAGATAATAAAATTTTATATTTTGAAAAAAAAGAAAAAGATAAACAACGGAGAATATTGCAAAATAAAGTAAATAATGCTGAAAAAACTATTGAGAATCTTGAAAAAGAGATTGAATTTGAACAAACAAAATTAAATAATTCTTCAAATTTATCTATAGAAGAGATTCAAAAAATATCTAAAAATTTTTCTATTTTAAAATCAAAATTAGAAAATGAAATACCTTATTGGGAATTATATTGTATGGAGTTAGAAGATTTTGATAATCACAATAAATAAATTTAAGGGAAATCTAATTATCAATTAAATCTGTTAATATAATAAAATCCTCCGGCGACAATTGTTCGGGACGTTTATTGAAAATTTCATTTGTCGTATCAGTTTCCTTTTTTAATATTGAAGATAATGAATTTCTCATCGTTTTTCGTCTTTGATTAAAAGCCGTTTTTACTACTAAAAATAATTTTTTCTCATCTACATTTCCTATCGTTTTTCTATAACGTGTCATTCTAATAACTGCTGATTTTACTTTTGGCGGTGGTAAAAAAACATTTTCATTTACTGTAAACAATAATTCAACTTTATAATATAATTGTATAAAAACACTTAATATTCCATAAGTTTTATTTCCATGCTTGGAAACAATTCTTTCAGCAACTTCTTTCTGAATCATTCCACACAATTCAGGGATAAACTCTCGATTATCCAACATTTTAAAAAAAATCTGACTTGAAATATTATATGGAAAATTTCCAATAATACAAAATTCGGAATTAAAAATTTCAGAAAGATTTAATTTTAAAAAATCACCTTGAATTAATTTAAAATCGTTTGAAAAATTATTTTCTAAAAATTCAACAGACTCTTTATCAATTTCAATTAACGTTAAATTTTTATACAGATTTAATAGTTCTTTTGTTAAAATTCCTGTTCCGGGACCAATTTCCAAAACAGGTAATAAATTTTCATTATTTAATGAATTTGCAATTTTTTTAGCGATGTTTTCATCTTTTAAAAAATGCTGTCCGAGATATTTTTTAGGTTTTATCATAATACAAAAAAATATGTTATCTTTGCATAACAAAAGTAACATATTTTGAAAAAGAAAATCATAAATATTATAAAAATTGTTGCATTTATTTTATTTGGCGTAATAATTTTTTATTTAGTATATAAAGACTTTAACTTCAGCAATTTATGGAACGAACTAAAAACATTAAATTATTGGTTTTTTATTATAGCTTTTATTTTTGCGATATTAAGTCATATTTCTCGTTCGATTCGTTGGCAAATGTTAATTGATTCCAAAGAAAATAAAACAGGATTTTTCAGTACTTTTTTAGCTGTATTAAATGGATATTTAGTGAATTTAGCAGTTCCTCGTGCAGGAGAAATAAGTCGTTGTGCCATAGTTTCTAATTATAGTAAAATACCATTTTCAAAAGTAGTTGGCACAATGGCTAGCGAAAGAATTATTGATGTAATTGTAATGTTGTTACTCACAGTATTTGTTTTTTTTCTTCAAGCTCCACAGATGAAACAATTTTTAGAAAACAATCCCGGTTTTTATGATAATTTTCATAAATTTGTAAACCCAATAACTATTTCTATTGCTTTTATCGCTTTAGCCATTTTTTGTATTTTATTATTTTTCATCGCAAAAGGAAAATTTTCCAAAAGGAAAATTTTCCAAAAAATAGCAAATTTTATTAATGGCTTTTGGCAAGGTCTTATAAATTTAAAAAATTTACAAAAACCTATACGTTTTATTTTGCTTTCTTTTGCAATATGGACATGTTATTTTTTTGAATTTTATTTTTGTTTTCTTTCTTTTCCGGGAGAATTATCAACTTTAAATATTTTAGTTGCAATTACAACTTTTATTACTTGTTCTTACGGAGTTCTTGCTCCTACTCCCAACGGTTTAGGAGCATATCATTTTATTATTATACAAATGTTATTGGTTTACGGGATTTCTGAATCTTCGGCAAGTTCTTTTGCTTTGATAGTCCACGGAATGCAAACATTTTTTATAATAATTTTAGGGATTTTTTCTTTAATATTTATCCCGTTTCTTAAAAAGAAAACCCAATTATTAGAAAATTCAATTTCGGAAGAAAATTAATCTATTTTTTTATAACATTACATTTTTCATGTAATTCATTATTTTCAATTAATTCATTAATTTCTTTTTCAATATATTGATATTTAATTCTATAACCACAATTACAGATTTCAACAAAAGGGTCATCATCAATAATCAATTTCCACATATCTTCCATTGGTAAAGGTTCTGCTAATTTTGAATAAACTTCATAAGAAATACTTAAAAATGCCGTATTAACATTTATACCACGATTATCTAACAAATATCCATCATTTAAAACAGTAGGTGTGCGTAATTTGTCTCCATTTTTCAAATCATTCGGATGAGGATAAGAAACAATTCTTGTTTTATCTTCTGATAATGTGATAGGAACCAAGTTGTTATAATCTCTTTTAGTTTTATAGACAATAGTCGGAGGACTTGGAATTTTTGATGCCATTACTTGTTCTTCATTTACTTTATTTGGTACAGATTCTGAAATTTTTTTACTTTTACAAGAAGGTAGTAAAAAGACTATTCCAATTAATATCAATATTAAATGTAATTTTTTCATAATATATATATATACAAAAATAATGCTTATTTTTGGAGAAATAAAATAAAAAAACACGTTATTAAATATCTGATTATCATCTATTAATAAATGATTGATATAATATTTCCTCAATATTAGTTCTTATATTTGAAGTTAAAATTTTTTTATTTTCTGCATTCGGGTATGTTCGGTTACAAACGAAAACAAATGAAAAATTATATTCAGGGTCTGCCCAGATTAATGGACCTGTAAATCCGTTATGCCCAAATGCTTTGTAAGATGAAGTTTTAGAACCGCTACCAATGCCATCAGGACTATTTTTTTCCCAAGCTAAGCCACGTTTATTTTTCTTCGGGTCGAATTGATATTTAGTAAATAATTTTGTTACTTCTTTTGAAAAATATCGCTTCCCGCCATATTCTCCTTCATTTAACATTATTTGCAAAAGTTTTGCTATATCGTTGGCATCAGAAAATAATCCTGCATGCCCTGAAATTCCGCCAAGCATTGCTGCTCCTTGGTCATGAACAAATCCCTGTATTGTTTGCTTTCTATAAGTTGTATCAATTTCTGTCGGAGCAATATTATTTTTATCAAATTTTTGAAGCGGATTAAAACAAGTTGCCCAAGCGCCGGTTGGTTTATAAAAATTTTTTTCTAAATATATATCAAATTGTTCGGAAGTAGTTTTTTCAACGTAATATCTCAGTAAATAAAATCCTAAATCCGAATATAAATATTTTCCATAAGTTCCTAAATCAGATTCTAAAATTTGTTTAAAAATACTGTCTTTGACATTTTTCGTAATAAACATATTTTCCGCAACTTGAAAAGGAAATTTCTCTGATTTTTTATCTGAATACCAATTTTTATAATTTTCGGAAGAAATGGATTCTTTATAAAAATTTATCCAAGATTTTAGTCCGCCACTATGAGTTAAAATATCTTTAAAAGTTAAATTTTCTTTATTAGTTCCCTTTAAATCAATTAAGTATCTAGATAAATTTTCGTTAAATGAATATTTTTTTTCATCATAAAGTTTTTGCATTGCAAAAGTAGTTGCCAAAACTTTTGTAACAGAAGCCAAATCGTATAAATCAAAATCTTCGGTTTTTTTTGAATCTTTTTTATATGTAAATTTTCCAAAAGAATTTTGATAAAAAATTACGCCATCTTTTGCTGCAACTATCTGACCACCGGGACAAACTTCGTTCTTTATAGCATAATCAACAATTGAATCTATTTTTATTAAAATTGTTGAATTTACTCCAACAGTTTCAGGAATTTTTGTATATTTTAGACGTATTTTCATCGTTTCTATACTTGTACCAAATTGAAAACAATCACAAACATTTACGGGAAGATTTCCCAAAGCCGGAATACCCCCAAAAATTAATTGTGCCGAAAAATCATTGGTAATGGTCCAATCGTTGTAAGAGACAATAATTGCCGAAATGTTTGTGGGTTCTGTAAAATTTAATAATGAATACGGGTTTCCAAAAATATCAAGAATTACTTTATGTTGTTTTGATAATTTTTCAATTAAATCCGTATATTTATTGGAAACATTAAAATTTGTGGCTGAATTTCGGCTCATTCCATGAATACCAATAATAATAATATTATAATTCTTTAATTTTTCTAATAATTTATTTTCTTCTTCAAAAGTTGTTTCTTTTTTATAAAAAAATACATCTACTTTATCATAATATTTTAAACGATTTTCAAAAGTTGTGATTGAATTTGAACCAAGAATTATTGATGCTATTTTTAACGTGTCTAAATTTTTTAATGGAATAAGTGAATCTTTATTTGAAACCAAAGTAATTGATTTTTCTATCAATTCTTCTTGAATTATCTTTGCAGAAACATTATTCAAATCTTCGTAGATATTTTTTAATTCAATCGGTTTGTATTTACTTAAACCTAACCAATATTTAGCTTTTAAAATTTTCTTACAACTTTTAT
>JAITXI010000172.1 GCA_031284905.1 Bacteroidales bacterium | reverse complement strand
TTTATTGGTTTTTCCGTAACTGCCATGCCGTTTGTCGTATTATATTCATAAGTAATATAATTCCCTGTTTTATCTTCTACTCTATTCAAACACCACGATAATATTATTGACGAACTGTTCCCCGTTCTCGAATTTTCGCTTTGTCCGTAATAATAAATTAATCCGCTTTTGTCGCGCAACTCAAAATAGTTATTATTGCCGGATTTATGATAAATAATTTTCTTAAAACTTTCGTTTGTCGTACGATATTCGGAATTGTCTTCGGCATTTGTTCCTGATACGAGAATTAATCTATTTCCGTCTAATGAAAATCTTGTTTGGTATAAATTTGTATGCGACAAGTCGGTAACCCAGGTTGTCGGTTTTATTGATTCATTAAATCCGTCATAATAATAAATATTTGGCGATAATTCTATTTTTGAATTTACTTTTAGATGCCAACTTTGTCCCAATAATCCGCTTCCACTCTGGCTATTATAAACTATTGAAATGTTTGGTTCTACACCGTTTATTCCCGGACTTATATATATCGGAATTTCATAAGTAGCTGTTCCTGTAGAACTTACATCTGCCACCCCTGCTGTTGCTCCTACTGCAAATGCTGTCGTGTGTGTATATGGATTTTCCGTATCTTCTGTCGAAGTTATTGTGCAGTTCAAATTCGGATTTACAAAGGCACGAAAATAGTCTGTACCTTCTGCTTTGTACGAAAATCCGGGCTTTAAGACAACAACTTCTTTCGATTCTAAAATGGTGGTATTATTATGCTCGAAATCCTTTTGAATCGGATTACACGAACTTACCGATTGTCCGAAAATTTCTATTTGAATACATAAAATAATTATAAAATATATTACCTTCCTAATATTATTACCGATATAATCTAATTTCTCGCTCATAATAAAATTGTTTAATGTGATTTAATTATTTTATATTCTTTACTGTCTTTTGCCGGATATACCCTTAAAATATATATTCCGGGAGAAATTGTTTCAAAATTTATTGCTATAAAATTAGATACTATTTTCCGTTTTTCTATTATCTTGTTATTTACATCAAGCAACTCGTAATACGAATTTTCATTATATTCACTCAATTCGATATTTAGGTTTTCTTTTACCGGATTCGGATAAACTGTTATCGTTATTTTATCAACAATATTTACTATTTTTTCTTCTGACAAAATTGTTGTGTCTGTCAGCTGAGAATTGTTTGCCGATGTTGTGATTGCTATTATTCCTCTTTGTATTCGGTTGCCTGCATTGTCGTAAATATATTCATATTTTATATTTTGTGCTGTCAATCTTTCACAATTTGCATATAACCAAACAAATATGTTTGTGAATATCATTAAATAAATAATCTTTCTCATAACATTTTTATTTAACTTTTTTTTGTAATTCTTTGATTGCCGTATTTTGTTGCTCAAGCATTTTTTGTTGCTCTATTATGTACAAGGTTAGTTCTTCAATTTTTTGTAACAATACGGCATTCATTTCTCCAACTGCTATTCCGGTAGTTTCTATTTCGCTTGCACTTGGAACATCGGGTAAATGCTTATGTAATTTAATGAATTTTTCTATTTCAAATAAATTTTTTAATTGATAGCTTTCTTCAAATACAAAATCCGGCCAGTTCGAATAATTTTTACAGACAACTTCTTCGGTAAGAATTTTACCTTTCACTGCTAATCTATAGCCATTATAATTGCTTCCTGTTCCAATACCGACATTTCCGTTTGCTAATAAACTAATATTGCCCGTTGATACTATTGTTGTGCCGGTTGCACCAGTCCCAAATGATTGAAGATTTATTGAACCGTCTGCGGAAAAAGCTATCCTGCTCGAATATCCATCTTGTATTCTAATACTATTATCTGTTGACCCGTAACAATTGCGACCAATATATTTTGTATTGGGACCATTATAAAATGTCCATATATCTCCGATTTGCATCTGTTCTTTCGGATTTGTTGTGCCTATTCCAACTTTTCCGTTAAAATAACTATTTCCTTCTACATGTAACTTTTGACTCGGAGAAATTGTGCCTATGCCCAAATTCCCTGCCGAGTTTAAATAAAATTTATTATTACCTATTTTTACATTACTTTCCGACAAGATTAAAGATAAATTTGAACCTGTTCCGGTATATAAAGATAATGAACCTGTTTCTTGTAAATGTATTTCCGCATTATTAGAAATACCACTTATTAAAAGTCCATCGTTAGCAGTTGAACCGCTGAAATAATTTGTTAAGAGTAACGAAGAACTTGAGGCTATCGGTTTTGTTTGATATCCATCTCCCAAAATTGACATTGTAAAGTAAGGACTTATTCCAACTACATATGTATCTTCGTTGTGTATGTGAAAATCTCTATTTGGAGTCGTTATTCGAAATCCAATCTTGTTATTATTTTGAAATAATACACTATTATTTATCGCTCCACTTGTTTCAAATTTTGGAATGTAATTTTCTGTTTGTGCCATTATTTGTCCTGATAACAAAATTAAAAATATTGACACTAAAAATGCTACTAAAAATTTTTTCATCTTTTCCTATTTTAATTATTATTTCTCTGCAAATTTAGAAAATATTTTACATATTACAAATTTTTTTTGATTTTTTTATCAATTTTTTTTGTAAATTTGTTACTTAAAGAAAATTCATATTTAAAAGGAAAATGAAACATTTAATTTCTTTAATTTTTTCTTTATTTTTATATAGCATTTGTTTATCGCAAACAACTGGTATTCCTTTATTTAAGAATTATAAAGCAACAGATTACAAACAAGAAAGTCAAAATTTTGGAGCTTTAAAAAATAGCAAAACCGGAATAATATATTTTTGTAATTCAAATGGAATAATGGAATTTGACAATTCAAATTGGAACTTTATTGAAACAACAAATATTCCTCAAATTGTAATTAACTCAAAAAACGAATTGTTTTATTGCAGTAATGATGAGTTTGGAAAAATTTCAACTGATAGTTTGACAATTACAAAACTAATAAACTTTGATAAAGAAATTGAAAAATTAATCATTATTAAAGATAACATTTTCTTGTCAACATCCGACAAATTATATAAAATCACAAAAAATAAAAATAATTATGAATATCAAATAATTCTTGAAGATAGTTCATTATATGCTATTTATAAAATTCATGACAAAATTATTTGTTGTTCAAATTCAGATAAGAGTAGAGAGTTTAAAATTTTTGATGAAAACGGAAAAAAATCAGATAACACTAACTTTTTTCCACAAATAATTAATGATACTATAATTGATATAGTTGAATATTATGATGATATATTAATTAAAACCAAAAATAATATACATTTTGAAATCTTAAAAAGAAATGGAGAATCTGTTGAGTTATTCACAAATGCAGATAAATTTGTCGAAACTAATATCTACGTTTGTTCTTGTAAATTACCAAACGGAGATTTGTTAATTGGGACAAAACAAGGCGGTTTGATATGTGTCGATAGAAATAACAAATTTCAATATTGTTTAAATCAACAGTTTGGTTTGTGTAATAATTTCATTCATAATATTACAATTGACAATGATAATAATATAGCATGGATTTGTACAAATAATGGAATAGCTTCGGTAACTATCGACAATTCTATTGCATTATACAACTACAATCATGGATTAATCGGAAATATTTTATCTATTTATCAGTACGACAACCATATTTTTGTTGGAACTTCTATCGGATTATTCAGATATTCAGAAACGATAACAAGAAGAAATTTTAGAAGAAATGTTTCAGATAATAATTTTGACATAAAACCAATTTTTATCAAATATCCTGAAATTACTACTAAATGTAGTGCCATAATTAATATTAATGACAAAATTTATGCCATTACAGAAGATGGATTTTTTTTAATTACAAGAGAAAAAGCAAAAAAAATAATTTCCGGAAGATTTAAGAGTATAATAAAATTATCAAATCATCTCAATACGTATTTATTAGCAAGCGATGCCGGACTTATTATTGCCAAAATTACAGATAAATTAAAAAATTATTCAATAATTGATAATTCGCCAAAAGATATTCGCTCAATTGCAGAAGAAAAAAATAATAATATTTGGTTAGGTACTGATAATAACAAATTATTTCTTATTGAAAATACTATTGATATTAATTCCAAAACAAAAGTTCAAAACAAGAGTGAATTATTAGATAAAAAAACAAAATGGATTGACGTTTATTCTTCACAAAAAGGAGTTTTATTTTCAACAAATAAAGGTATATTTAGTTTAAATAAATCACAGCAAAATTTAATAAAAGACTCATCATTCCAAATCACAAATAATCAATATATTTTCCCAATTGTTGAAGATTTTAACAAAAATATTTGGTTTGTAAGTAACAATATTAATTCTGATATTAATAATAAAATGATTCAATTTTTGAAATATAAAAAAGAAAATTTTTCACTCAAAGATATTGAAAAATTAAATCAATTAAACAATTATTCGGTTGAATCAATTTATGTACAAAACGACTCAATAATATGGATAGGAACAACAGACGGATTGTTAAAATGTTCAAATTATTTTTCTCAAAATACAAACAAAAAAAATCATTGTTTTTTACGAAAAATTAAATTAAAAAATGGTGAAGAATCTTATACTTATTTTATTAATAATACAAAAGATACAGCAGAATTATCATTAAACATTTTGAAAAATTCATTAATTGAATTTGATTTCACTTCAACTTTATATTCGACTACAGGAATTTCCGAATACAGATACATTCTTGAAAATTTCAATGAAAAAACATCTTGGTCTGAATGGACAACAAACACACACAAAGAATATACAAATTTAGATGGAAAAAACTACATTTTCAAAATACAGTCGAAAGATGTTTTTGGAAATGAAAGCAATGTTTTTACATGCAATTTAAAACTTCATAAAAAAGCACATATTCTTCTTCGTCCATACGTATTACCATTTTACCCAATAATATTAATTTTATTGATTTTCTTAATAATTTGCTCTTACGATAAAAAAAATAAAGAAGAAAAATTGCAATTAACAACGCAAGTTGTAGAAAAAACCAGAGAAATATCCGAACAAAAAGAAAAAATCGAAAGAATTATGGCTGTTTGGCTGCCACGAAAGACAGTAAAAGAGCAAGGCGATTATAAAAATCAATACTATGATTCGGCAACAGTGATTTTTTCTGACATTGCAGGTTTTTCAAAGATTATTAATAATGAAAATTCAGAACAAATTTTAAATAGATTAAATGAGATTTTTATAGGTTTTGATGATATTATTGGAAAATACGAAATTACAAAAATAAAAACTATTGGAGATGCTTATATGTGTGTCGGAGGAATTGAAAAAGAAGATAACACTCACTCAATAAAGGCAATATTAGCTTCAATGGAAATGCAACGTTTTCTGGAAAAAGAAAATAATAAAAATAATCCAAAATTAGAAATGCGTTTTGGAATTCATTCCGGACCTTTAGTATCAGGAGTTGTAGGTAAAAATAAATTAGAATACGATATTTGGGGAGATACTGTAAATATTGCAAACAGGATGCAAGCTTGTGGTGAAATAAATAAAATAAATGTATCTACTGCAACTTATCAGTTTGCAAAATATTTTTTCGATTTTGAAGACCGCGGAATGATTGATATGAAATTTATCGGAGAAGTTCAAATGTATTTTGTAAAAAACATTAAAGAAAAACTTTCAGATGATGGCATAACACCAAACAAAAATTTTACAATTTCAATGCAATATCTAATTTATAAAATATTAGAAATCAAAAATATAACAAAACTTCAAGAAGGATTACCTGCAAATTTATATTATCATAATAGCCGACATACCACAGATGTAATTTATTCTGTTGAAAATATCGGAAAAAAAGAAAATGTTACAGATGAAGAAATGTTATTATTGAAATGTGCAGCACTTTTCCACGATATGGGATTTTTAAATTGTTATGATGGACACGAAGAAGAAAGTGCAAAAACGGCAGCAAGAACGCTCAAAAATTATAACTTTTCAGAAGAACAAATCGCAACAGTTTGTCGTTTAATTTTAGCAACAAAAGCACCTATACATCCAACCGATTTAATTGAAAAAATATTGTGTGATGCCGATTTGAACTATCTAATCCGACCTGATTTTATTCCAATCTCCGAAAATTTATTCCAAGAATATTTTGAACATCAAAAAATAAATTCAAAGGAAAATTGGTATAAAATGCAATACGAATTCGTGAAAAATCATAATTTTTTTACAGAAACAGCTCAAAAAAATAACTATTTAAAAGAAAAATTATTAAAAGAACTTGAAAGTAAAATATAAAAATAAATGGTAGACCGCTTCGATGACAGAATCAAGAGCCAAAGGAGGAATGGGCGAATGCAAACTGACGAATGGAGAATGGACAAAATGGGAAAGTGAGTGGTTTGTAAATCCGAAGGAGTTAAATGTTTGTAAAAGTGAAATCGTAAATCTAAAATATGCAAATTCTACTTCCAATATTATTTCTCTTGCTTTTTTGCTTAATTATTTACTTCTTTAAACCATTTGAAAATACAAATATCAAAAAATATATATGGTTATTACTTTTTTCCATAAAAATTATTGCCGGATTATCTTGTTTCTTCATTTATTATTATTATTACGACTATTCCGATTCAGATATTTTTCATTATTATGATTCAGCAAAAGCTATTTATCAAGAAAAAGATGAAAATTTTATTGATTATCTAAAAATTATTACCGGAATAAATTGTTCCGATGAATTAGTTGCAAATTATTCTCAAGATGTAAATTATTGGACAAGAGGACATGATTACGGATTATTTGTAGATAATAAAACTATTATTCGATTTAATGCAATCGTTATGCTTCTAACCAAAGAAAATATTTTTGGCAATATAATTATTATGGCATTTTTTTCTTTTATTGGTTGTTTTGCAAGTTACAAAGCAATATTAAATTTAGTTCCGCAAATAAATAAATATCTTTTAATTTTTGCAATTTTTCTTATCCCATCTTGTTGCTTTTGGTCTTCGGCTTTATTAAAAGAAGGCCTTATTGCATTTTCTTTAGGTTTTGTTTTATATTTTTTCTCAAAATTATATCAAAAACAAAATTTTTGGTACTTATTAGGATTTATTATTAGTTGTTTTTTATTATTCCTTTCAAAAATCTACGTTCTTCCTATTATTTTACCGTGTTTATTATTTTATTATTTTACAAAAAAAACAACATTAAAAGTCCAAATAATTGCCTTATTTACAACAATAATAATTGGATTTTCCACAATAATATTAATTGATATATATTTATTAGACAGTAGATTGATAGAAACTATTTCAGGAAAGCATAATGATTTCATTAATTTAATAAACATATTACCTGAAAAAGGAAGTTCGTTTATTCTTTCAAGAATGGAAGCTAACTATTATAGTTTATTATCAATAATTCCGGAAGGATTATTAAATGTTTTCTTTCGTCCATTTTATTCTGATATTCATAATTCATTTCTATTAATTACATTTATTGAAACTTATTCATTATTTATTTTTATTATTTTATCAATAATATTTTTCAAAAAACCAGATTCTGACACAAGAAAATTTATTGTATTTTGTATTATTTTTGTTTTCTTATTTTATTCATTGATAGGAATTTATACACCAAATATTGGTTCTTTATCAAGATATAGGACAGTAGCTCAACCTTTTTTTATTCTAATTTTTATATGTATGACCGATTTTGAAAAAATTTTGAAAAAATTTCAGATATTAAGAATATTTAAACCCTAATAGGGTTTAAAACCCGTTTTACTATTAAAACCATGTACATTCGGTGTCAATGTCCTTTTTATTTTAATTACATCATTACATTCTTTTTTTTAGGTCAAACAAAAATTGTTTTTTCCACAACGCTTACACATTAAAGAAAATCTCATCTCCTGCCACGAAGTCTGACTTTGCATAAGCCATTTCTATTGCTTTTGCGTGTTAGCGGCGGATCTTCTTCGACTTTTGTATTGTCGTTATTTTTACTTGAATTGCTACTACTTGATTTATTATCGCTTTTCTGCTTTTTGTCAGTATTTCGTTTTTTGTATTTTTCGCCTTATTTATAGCTATTTGGGGCAGTGGCTTGGTCTATTACTGCTTGATCGGTTTTTTGTTCTGCTTTGTGAACAGCTGAATTTTTTACCGCATTACCTAATCTTTTATTAAATTGTACATTTACAATACTACTAATTCTTGTTAGAAACACAAAACATAATATTAATTTTTTCATAGTTAAAAACTTAATTTCTTTCAATACAAAATTACTACTCAATATTGAGCTATGTTACCCCAAAATGAGGATTTCTGAAACCGTTAAACTGACAGAACGTGTGAAATGGGAATTGATAAATGGAAAATCTTTGTTCTTATTTGATGTTTTGAAATATGTTTTTTTTACAGACATTAATTGAATTGACTTATTTAAAACAATTAATAATAATATAAAAA
>JAITXI010000133.1 GCA_031284905.1 Bacteroidales bacterium | reverse complement strand
AACATAGTTGTGTCAATAAGATAATCAATCAACTTGTTTACTAATAATATTTTTTAATGCATCGATTTCTTTATCAATACTACGTTTTGACTTATATCATTTACGAAGCGAAACGAATTCTTTATCATATCTCGTAGAATTGATAGTAATTTTTTTATCCAAAAAAATATCACCATTTTTTTTCATTGATCTCTTTAGAGATTCTAGACGCAAAACTTTCTTTTCATAGTTCTCTTCGCGCATAGTTTTTATCGCTACTCATTCTGGATGTTGGTTATATTTATTTGATGCCTTTTCTAAATTTGCCCGTGAAATAACTAAATTCTTTTCGATATCTTTGATTTTTCTTTCAGCAGTTTTTGATCAAATGCGTTTATATCTTTCCAAACGTTTTACATCTTGTTTTATTTCCTCTTTTGGCAAATTAACACGAAAAGATTTAAGACCAAACATAATATTTTTGTAAACAGTTAAGTTAGGAAATAGAGCATAATCTTGAAAAACTGTTGAGGTAACACGTTTGTTTGGCGGTAAATCATTTATGATATATCCATTAACACTTATTGTTCCTTCACTAATTGTTTCAAATCCACCCATCATTTTTAAAATTGTTGTTTTTCCACATCCAGAAGGTCCTAATAAAGTTACGAATTCACCCTTACCAATTGATAGGTTAAAATCACTCACAGCAGTAAATGAGTCACCATATGTTTTTCCGATGTTTTTAAATTCAATATATTTTTTAATCATTTACTTTTAATATATATAGAAAAAAGTCAAAATAAAAAAAAATTAAAGTTATATATATATAAATATATATAAAAGTAAATTACAAGATATATTGTTCGATAGCTTTACTTACTCCGTTTTTAAATTTCGAAATAATGTATTTTGCGTTTTTGATTAATGTTAAATTTTTAGAATTAATCGCAATTGGAAGCCCTACAGCCTCTAATAGCGGAACATCATTACCAGAATCTCCAAGAGCAGCCGCATCTTCTTTTTTTAGATGAAGAATTGACATGATGTGATTAGCTGCTGATGCTTTAGAAACACCTAATGCAGTTATTTCAATTGCACGAGGTTCAGTAACTGTTGAAGTTATTTTATCTCCCAATTCTGCGTCCAAGGTGTTTTTAATAGCTGCTATTTTCTTTTTAGAAAAAGATGTAATAATAATTTTAAAAGAATTTAAATTTGTATTTCTTCTAATTTTTAAACAATTCAATGCTTTAAACATTTTTAAAATTCCCGAAAATCAAATATCAGTGGCATAAACACCATTTTTATCATTAGCTTCTTCTGTATAAAATAACGCTAGAACTCCAGCTTCTTTTACTAAAGAAAAGATTTTACGACAAAGATCTTCGTTAATAGTTTTTATTTCTATTTTTTTTTGAACATTATTGATAACATATCCACCATTTGAACAAATAATAAAGTTTGGTTCTTTTTGCAACGCTTCAGAAATTTGATTCTGAAACTTTTGTGTCGAGACTATACTTCTTCCTGTTGTTAGTACAAATTCTCCACCAGCATCAGAATATTTTTTTATTGCACGAATGTTCTTATTTGATATTCCGTGCATTCTTTTTGCTAAAGTACCGTCAATATCACAAAAAATAATTTTTTTCATATCTATATTATAAAATATATATAAAAAATGATAATTTTAAATAATCTTTTTTTAAAAAGTCCGCCAAAAACGCCCTTTTTCGTGAAAAAAACACTTCAAAAATGCAAAATTTTTTTTGAGCATTTCTCGAGGGAAAAATGCAAATAATTGAAAAATAATTCTTACTTTTTGTCAAAAAAGTGGCATATATATAGTGTATGGTCAAAATAAAATTTATCGTCGGATTATTAATCGCTTCTCCCATCATAGTGTGTGCAACAGCTAATATACCTGTTGCAGCCAAAACAAACATTGCTGAACAAGAAACAAAAAAAATTAATGTTACTCAAAAGAATACTTCAACATATATGTCTGAGCTAAATAGTTCTACAGATTTAGAACTATGATATAGTCATAAAAACATTTTGTTATCCTCTAATATTGAAGGAAAGTTTTCCCCAGAAAGCGTAGTTACTAATATTAAGAATGCATATCAAGAAGAGAGTTCGAAAGCATGAAATAATAATCTTGGTCTATGAGAAATTTTAGCCAGACTGCCAATAAAAGAAAGAAGCTATTTAAAAATGGATTGAAGAGAATATATCCTGCACAACATCTATTTTTCTCAACACAAAACTGAATCTTTTAAAACTTTCACGGCTCCTTTAGCTCTAAAAAGTTCTACCATTCTCGGTGTTAATGAAAACTTTTATAAATTATCAGCGGATGTGGTTTATACAAAAGACGGCATAAATCCCTATTTATTTGACAATATGCCGGAATTAATAAAAAATTTGCCTGGAAGTTTTTCAACATCAAATGATTCTTTAGCTCCTTTGACATCGATCCCTACAGTACAACTTAATTTATTGTTTTCTAGTCCAGATAACGCAATAGCTTATGTAAAATCTTTAGATTGTGAATCTTTTTCAGCGAAAATTGAATATGATACTTATAGTTTAACAAAAATGTTTACTACAAAATATGTGACAGAAAATACTGCTCGCTTTGGAATAACCGATGCATTTCGAATTGAAAATTATAAAGAACACAAACGGTTCAATGATTGAATAAATAATAAACTAAATTTTAGAGTTTCCTATAAAACAGCTGATATAAATGACAAAGATAAACTTTTAAATGTCAGCAAAACATTTTTATATGATGGAATGAATTTAAACGTTGATTTAAAAATTAACCATGGAATTTTCATCCCTTATAGTATAGAAACACTTGAATATAGCGATGATGAAATTTATATCCAACCAGATTATGCTACATTAAATTAATTTTCCAAATACTTCATTATTTTCTATAGAAGTTATTTTTACTTTAAGCATTTTATTTGTTAATATTTTTTTTATTTTTACATTAACAGAGAAAAAATATTGAGAATGTCCATATTGCAAACCTGGTTTACTTGACTTCTCAAACAATACATTTACAGTTTTTCCAATAAACTTATTAAAAAAGGCATTCATATTTTTTTTATTTTGTGCATCAATTGTCATATATCTTTTTTTCTTTTCTGAATCAGATACAACATTTTTCAATAATGCAGCTTTAGTACCAGAATGTGAAGAATAAGGAAAGATATGAATATTAGAAAAACATAATTTTTCTAAGTTTTTTATTGAATCTTTAAAATTTTGAATAGTTTCTGTAGGAAAGCCAACTATATAATCGGTCGTAATAGAACATAAAGGCGATTTAGAGCGAATATATTTGATTAGGGTATAGAATTGTGCTACCGTATATTTTCTACCCATTTCTTGAAGGATCTTATCGCTTGCGCTTTGCAAGCATAAATGAAATGTTTGACATCAACGAATTTTATTAGAAGCGATCAAATCAACAATTGCATGATTTACTTGAAAAGGTTCCAAAGAAGATATTCTTACTCTAAAGTTTCCTTTAAGTTTATTTATTTGTTTTAATAAGTCAAAAAAAGAAATTCCTTCATAGTTATACCCTGATGTATTAATTCCCGCTAGGACTATTTCCTTTATGCCATTAGCAACAAGATTTTTAATATCAGCAATTATTATTTTATTTGATAAACTTCGTTGACGACCTCTAACTAGAGGAATAATACAATATGTACAATTGAAATTACATCCATCTTGAATTTTAATAATTCCTCTAGTTTTTTCTTGTTCACATGTATTGTTAGAAATCTCGAATTTTTTTTCTTTTAAAATATTATCAATCTTTATTATTCTTGTTCCGTCATAACTTTTTATTAAGTCAATAATTTCTGTTTTATATTTTGTTCCAATAATAATTCCAACTTTATTATTTGTAATTTCATTTGCTTTGTATTGACTGTAACAGCCACAAACAATAATTAATTTTATTTTCTTACATTTAGAAAGTTTATTAATAAAGTATCTGGATTTAGCCATAGCTTTTGTCGTAACACAACAAGTATTAATAATTGCGATGTCAGCTTTAGTTTCGTCAGAGCAATTAATTCCTTTATTAGCACTAATCAATTGTTGGATTTGATTTGTTTCAAATAAATTAACTCGACAACCAAGTGTTGAAATATATATTTTTTTATTTTTAATATCCATATGAAAATTATAATATTATCATGTTAGATATTTTTAATATTAAAAATAAACCACACGCCATTATTTTCTCATATAATGGCTTGATTGACATTAACACTTATATTAAAAAATATATCAAATCTATTATCAATGATTCTAAATACGATGAAAAGATAAATTTATTGACTTATATTGATTTATTTTGATTTGAAAATAATTCAGAAACAATTAAGAAAGACGACATTGCTACAATAATAAATCGTTTCTCTTCAACAGGAATAGAAAGAAGTAATAAAAAATTTTACGTAATAAAAAATATTGAATTATGTAATAAACAAACTGTTAATGCTCTTTTAAAATTTTTAGAGGAACCATTTGAAGAAATATATGCAATCTTCACTTCTACAAATATTTCTAGAGTTTTACCAACAATAGTTAGTCGATGCCAAGTTTACTCACTTAGTTCTTCTAAATCTGAAAAATTATCTCTTCTATCAGAATTTACTCTTTCTATTAAAGAAAAAGATATCATAATTGACATATACAAAGATTTGGATAATTTAAAATTCGATATTGAAAATAATGATTTACATGAATTAATTATTTTCTCAGAAGAAATGATAAAAGCGAAAAAAGATGTTGTTGCTTATAAAAAAGCTTTTGAAACTTTTAAAAAAAAATCATATTATGAAATTGAATTAATTGTTAAGATTTTATTTTCTTTAACTAAAACTGAAGGTTTGATTGATATCTTAGATGCAATAAAATTAAACCCAGTTAAACCGCTTTTGTTTGATAAAATTATTCAGTTAATTAAACGTTAAAGAATTTATCAAGCTTAGATTCAAGTGATCCACCTTTTCGTCTATTCTTAATAATAACGGCATGCATAATTAAAGTTTGTACGATTGAGAAAGCTGCTGATAAGAATCAATATACTCCAACACCGGCAGCTGAGAACGCAACGATTCCGCACATTACACAAGTCACAGCTAATTGAATTAGTTTTGTTTTCTTAGCTTGTTTGTTTCCTGCACTTGAAACCGCACTTGCATTTCTGTTTCTTTTCTTAGCAAGCATTTGTGGAATCATACTTTATAGGAATTGCATTGGCATTACTATTAGTAAGAAGAAAATATATATTCAACCACCATTAGCTAAATTTCCGAAAATTTCAGTCATTGGAGTTGTACCGAAGTTTCATAAATTAAATAATGTTGTTGCTTTCATTGGACGACAAATTGTAACAACACGATAAATGATCATGAAAATTGGTAGAGTAATTAATGCTTGTTCGAATGCCGCGAATGGTTTAACATTATTCTTTTTATAAAGCTGCATAGTTTCTTGACTCTTTTTTTGTTTACTATAAGCATCAGTTAAACCTTTATACTTAGCGTTAATCTCTGCAATCTTGCCTTGTAACTCACTCATTTTTTCATTTTGTAAAGTTGATCTCAATGATACAGCGATTGAGAAACTACGGATGATTAATAATAAAACAAATATCGCTAAGAATACATTCATTCCTCCTCATCAGTTATGTCCTATTCAAGAAATTTGTGTTGCAAATCAAGCTCCAGGAAAAACGAATAATGCATAAAATGGTCCATATTGTCATGTGAAGGAATCAAAAGCATAATAACCTAATGTACCATTAGATGTTAAATCAAAACGGTAATCTCCAGTTGTTCCAACTGCGAATCCATATTCTAATCCTTGACCAAGATATTTAGATGTTGTAATATCGTGGTCTCATGTTGATTGTAAACATCCTCATAATCCCATAACAACAAAGAAGACAAAAACTAAAAGTTTTGATCATTTTCAAACTTGCTTAACTATAACTTTAAAATTGTTCGGAGCTTTCTCTGCGGTGCTTTTTCAAAAAGGACTTGGAATATTTCCTGTTTGTTGAATGCTTTTCCCAATAACTATAGCAGGACTATTTCCCATTTGTTATATTATAATATAAAAAAATATATGCCAAGGAAACATTTAATCGCGTCTGGAATAAACAAAAAACAGCAAATGCAAGCTAAAATTTGACAAAAATTAGCTCGTGAAATTAAAGCGGCAGTTAAAGTTTCAGGACCAAACGTTGATGCTAATCCACGTTTGAAAGCAGCTATTGATAAAGCTTATTTAAATAACATGACTAAAGAAGCGGTATTAAGAAACATCCAAGGTTCTAGTAAAGATGCTTCTGAATTAGTTTCTTTAGAATATGAATGCTATGGTCCTAATGGAATTCAAATAATTGTTAATGCATTATCTGATAATTCTAATAGAACTTACAGTAATTTAAGAGGGTATTTATCAAAATTACATGGAGAAATTGCTAAACCAAATAGTGTGAAGATATTTTTCGAAATGCAAGGAGTTATTATTTTTGAAAAACATCCAAACCAAAGTAAAGAATCTATTGAAGAAATAATTATTGAAAATAATATTGAAGGATACGTTGATACAAATGAATTCGAAGATTCATTTGAAGTTATCACAACTCCAGATAATAATTTTTATTTAATCAAAGATTTACTTTCTAACAGTGGATATAAAGTATTTGAAGCAGAAATAAAATTAGTTTCTCAAAACAAGATTACATCTTTAGATGAAGAAAATAAAGCACGACTAGAAAAATTTATTGAATCTTGTGATGAAGATGAAGATATCCAATCAGTTGTTACAAATTATGAAGAGAACTAAAATTGTTATCATGGATACAAAAAAATTAGACCTTGATGATATTGACATTCAAACATTCGATAAAAAAAGATATGAACAAATGAATTTAGAAGATTTAAAATATTTTTTAAAATTTGAAGCAAAGAATATTGATGAGATTGCTTTCATCAAAGAATTAATAAAATTAAAAAAATAATTTAATTTAAATATTTATCAAATCCGCTGAAGTTCCATTTGTAAACAATTTCTTTTACTTTTTCTAAATTTATTCCTTTATTAATAAAGTTATAAATACTATCATTTTCTAATAATGAAGAATCTATTATTGAAAGTTTTTTACAAAGTAAAGCATGTTCTTTACTTGCAATAAATTTACTTTTAATAGATTCAGATAAATTATCTAAATTGTT